>NZ_KV811502.1:0-15950 GCF_001813105.1 Streptococcus sp. HMSC072C09
TCTAAAAATAAGTCTGGTCAATGAATATTCAAAAGTTTAGAAAAGTTTAAACTTTTAATGATATTCTGAGTTTTCCCCCGTAAGTGTTCATCTCATCCATCATAATAAAAAGTTACTGTTGGAAACATATTGGAGATATGAATCTATGATATACTAGTGATAATAAATAGTTATCGGTAGGAGAAATCTGGCGTGAATAATAAAAAAATAAGAGTTTTTTTGAGTAGACCTAATCCATTTACTAAAGAACAACAGTACTTTATAGAAAAATTAAAAAGTACCTTAGATAAGTACAATATCGAAAGTATAAAATTACAGTATAATAAAGTTAACTAGTCTTGTAAAAATTATTTTATCGTCATATCTGAGAGTTAATCAGCTATTGCGTGAAAATTATTAATCTTTGGCTGAGATACATTTGTCACAATCATAAATAGCTTATAGTTCTTGACATATAGACTTGTATATGAAAAAATACTTGTTGGAGGCTAATAATATGACTGAAAAAATCAAAAACTGGGTTAACATTTGCGTTTTGAAAAATCAAGAAATTTTATTACTTAATAGACAGCACGATAATTTTCCTGGCTGGATTCCACCGGGTGGAAAAGTTGAATTTCCTGAAAGTTTTTTTGAAGCTGCATTACGGGAACTTAAGGAAGAGACTGGACTTACCGCATTAAATCTTGAATTAAAAGGAATTTCAGGCTTTACTAATTCAATTGGTAATGAGAGATTTGTCTTCTATGACTTTTTATGTACTCAGTTTACTGGTGAACTAAGCACATCTGATGAAGGTGAGCCAAAATGGTGGAATCTAAAAGAAATCGATAAAATACCAATGCAAGATGAAATAAGAAAAAGGCTACCCCTTTATTTAAGAAAAGGAAGCTTTGAAAGTATTAACTATTGGGATGATAATAAGAAATGCATTAGCGAAAATAAAACAATTTTATTTGACTAATATTCTCTACAGTATAATCAAATGCAAAATTCTCAATCCATTAGTAATTTTTGTATAATTCAGTACTCAATACAATCTGTCTTTAATAACATATAGTTTAATATTTTACAAAACAAGGGTATCTAATAAAATCATCTACTCTAGCAACTTTTTCCTTGTATCTATAGATAGCTAAAAAGCCTTGGAATCATTCCAAGGCTTTCTCTATATTCTATTGCATCAATTTTCTTATTCCGATTTCAGTTGCGATAATTTCACGTATATTTAAAATAGATACTTAAATTATATTACTGTTTTTCAAAAGTTCCGTCTGCTACACGAAAATCACTGTTAACAGTTTCAATTGAATTAAATTGAATCTTTAAATATTTAACTTCTTTTTCATCTTTTCCAGGTAATTCAGCTTTAGCACTCGCTGCACTAGAAACCTTTAATTTGACGTATTTCCCAGCGATTTTCCAAGTTCCATCTCTAGATTCGTCTTTATTATTTGTTACTTCTAGTGTTTTATCGCTATTGAAAACGATAGTTGAATCGTGTTTACTATCATACCAAGTTCCAATAATTTGCTTCTCTGGTCCTGAATTTTGATTCAAGAAAAAGAATACCCCACCTGCAACCGCAAGTACTAAAACAACTAAAGCAATAATTTTTTTCATTATTTTTCCTCCTATAAATATCTAAAGATATTTATTATTTTTTTCATATACTTAATTTCACTAAAATTATTAGTAAAAAATCAAATTTTGAATGATAAACTTTTTTTCACTACTACAATAAGAAATACTTAACCAACTTTTATTAATCACGATGTTTCCGTGATACTGAAATACCAAAACTACAAAGAACAATTCCCATTGCAAACACTAACCAATTCTCAATTGAACTTGTATTAGGCAAGGCTCTATTTGCAGCATATTTAGCTTGATTTCCAGCATAGCTATATACTCGTTCATTAGAAGTACTTTCTGGTATACTCTTTTCTAACGCAGGATTCAGAGAAATCATCTTGTGATCTACTTTATCGTTAAAGACTTCGCTTTGTCTTGTACGAGTATTTAAATAGGCTTCCCTAACTGCTTCATATTGCGCAGTTGCATCTAATTGATCTTGTAGAAGTGATTTAAGTTTAGCTTCCTCTCTTGCTACATTCTCAAGTGCTAAACGGTGCTCTTCAACTGCATTATCATATGCTTCTTTTGCTTTTTTCAAATATACATCAGCATTTTCAAGATGATCCAAAAGTGTTTCTAAAGCAACTAAATTAGTCTTTACTTTAGAAATTTCATTCTTTATTTGACTTTCTTTAGCTTTTAACTCTTCAACCTTATTCTGACGGTTTCTGAGTTCTGCTTCATCTGTAGCTTTTACAGCTTTCAGATCTGAAAGAACTTTAAGTTCTTTATCCAATTCTGCACGCGCATCTGCTAAAACTTTTTGTTTTGTTTGAATATCTGCATTTAGATTTTCAACCGCTGTTTGGGCTTTTGCATAACGAGTCTTGGCAGCAATCAATTGTTGAGAAGCTTCATCTAGATTCTTTTGTGCAAGAGGCGTCTTATCTGAGATTGAGTTTAATCTTGCAATCGTTTGACGTGTAGTATTTAAGGCTGCCAAATGTTTTTCATGAATTTTTGTTACTTCATCTAAATTGTTTCTTGCAGTCTTATCTGTTGCTTTTGCTTTCTCAAGCTCCTCTTTTGCAGTTTCTAATGCTTTTTGCTTAACTTGAAGGTCTGCATTTAAGTTATCTAAAGCTGTTTGAGCTTTGATATATCTTGTTTCAGCTTCTTCTTTTTGTTGTTTCGCATTGTCGTATTTCTTCTGTGCATCTGGAGTTTGATCAGGAACTGACATCAATTCTGCTACTAGTTTTTGAGTTTGTTTCAGATTTTGATTTGCATTTTGATTTTCTACTTTTGCTTTTTCAAGATCAGATTTAGCTTTTACTTCTGCTGTTGTGGCCTGGTCTAAATTATCTTTTGCATTTGCTAAAGCTTGACGCTTGCTTTGAATATCAGCATTTAATTGATCAAGTGCATCTTGAGCCTTATTAAATTGGGTTTGGGCTTCATTATAATTTTGTGTAGCGATTTCCAATTTAGTAGTAGCTGCAGGTGTTTGATCAGGAGTAGCTTTCAGAGCATCTAATTTTGCTGTCGTTTCTTTGAGAGCTTTTGTACTTTTATCGTTTTCTGATTTAGCTTTTTTCAAACGATTCTGTGCAGAATCATTTGCCGTATTTGCTGTAGTCTGCTTAGCTTTAGCAGCTGTTAATTCATCTTCCATTTTTGAAGTATCAAATGGAGTAGCTAGAGGTTTAGCAATCCCTTTATCATAATAATCGTCAACAGTTACAAAATGGTATTCACCAGTTTGTTCATCTTTAACATATTCAAGATGTGCATCTTGACCTTTGAATTCAATAAAGTGCATGCGTCCAACACCACTTGGTGTGAAACTATTTGCAGCTCCAATTGCCCGAATATTTGTAGGAGCTTTCTGCCCAATCATAAGTTTCATATGTCCAAAATAAGCATGAACATCATTTGTCATAAAACTAATTACAGCATCATATACCTCACGATACAATTGAGACATTGTTGCTTTACGAGTTTCTTTAGCTTCTGAATAATACGCACCATAACCAAGCAAAGTATTATCATAGCTCATGTTTTCTCCAGTCCATACGATGGAATCTAATCCATCTTTCGCTAAAGCAGTATCGCTGTGACTTGTGCTATATGGTTTATTTTCTTCAGCATAGGCTTTTGCAATGTTTTTGACACCCTGAACAGATTCTTCAGTGACAATATAATGATGACTACCCCAAACTTGGTCTTGCAGATTGTTGGCGAGAAGTGCATAATATTGGCTCAAAGCTTCAATTTGCTTGTCAGTTAAATTGTCTAAATCTACGACTGAATCATCGATCGGCAAAACAATATCCTTGTTTGACCATTCCTTTATGAATATATTTTGGTGTTCAGGGGAATATTCTGTTAATGCAGTTCCAAAATCATATTTACTATCTTTGAACCATTTTTGAATAACGTCGTTTAAGGCATTTTTATTTGCGTCTGAGTCATCAGCAAGGTAAGCCTTATAGGCATCAATGACATCTTGAGGCAATTGAGGAATAGTGAGATTTTTAATTGCTGCAATTTGTTGATTCAGCATTTCAACTGCTTGATCAGCCTTCTCTTTATTCTCTTTTGCTTCCTGAGCTACTGATGTTGCACTCGCTAGCTCATTTGAAGTTTCATTTACTTTAGCCTCTTCTTGGTTTTTCTTAGTAGTTAAAGCTGAAATTTCTGAAGCTTTTTTAGCATCATTTTGTTTAGCTGTTTTGAGCTCTTCTTCTGCACGAATCTTACTATTTTGTTTATTTGCTAAATCATTTGCTTTACTATCACGATTTGCAATTGTTTGGGCAAGTTGTGATTCAGAAGCATCAAGATTACTTTGCGCTGATACCTTATTTTCTTGAGCTTTCTTTAGATTCTCTTGTGCTTGTTTTTGTTTTTCCTCAGCAGATGACAAGTTTTTCGCCGTTTCTTGGCTTTTCTTTATTTGATCTGTTTCGACAGACTTTGCATTTTTTAGTGCAGTAGCTTTTTTATCATCCGCTTCTTTGGCACGATCGAGTTCCTGTTTTGCTGTATTTTCAGTTGCTGTTTTAGCATCTAAATTTATTTTAGCAGCATCACGTTCTGCTACAATTTCTTCAACGCCAGTACCGTCTAAAACTTTCTGAGCAGTTTCTTTCTCTTTTTGAGCCTTCACTAATGCACTCGCTGCTTCTTCTGCAACCTTTTTAGCATCTGCTAATTGTTTAGCAGAAACCTGACTAGCACTAAGTTGCGTTTTTTCATCAGCTGAAGCTTTACTGAGTTCTTCAGCTTTATTTTTGTCTTCGCTAATAGCATTTTCCAAAGCCTTTTTCGCTGATTCTTCTGCTGATTCTTTTTCAGCTACATCACTTTTTGCTTTGTCTCTTTCAGCAATGATTTCCGATGCTCCAGTACCATCAAGATTTTTTTGTGCAGTTTCTACTGCTTCCTCAGCTGTCGAAACTTTCTTTTCTTGCTCTGAAATTTTATCTTGATCTTTTTTAATAACCTCTGATTGCTGATTACGTTTCTTCTCAGCTTCTAGAACTTTATCAGTTGCATCTTTTTGTGAAGTTTCCTTTTTCTCAATATCAGCTTTTACTTCTGATATTTCATTCTTGGTTTTTTCAATTTTTTCAGGCGTAGCTGATTCTTTATTTGCTTCAGCATTCTTTAAGTTAACACTTTCTTTGGAAACTTTTGATCCAGCGACTGCTTCCGAAGTCTTAGCGTCTTCTAATGCACTTTCTTGATTTGAAACCGATTGATCCGTTTCTTCCTTGATCGTTCTTGCTTCTTCTACAACTTCAGAAGTTGGCGTTTTCGTTACAGTTGCAACTCCATTATGTACAAATACTCCGTCTACTTGTTT
Source organism: Streptococcus sp. HMSC072C09 (assembly GCF_001813105.1). Classification (NCBI taxonomy): domain Bacteria; kingdom Bacillati; phylum Bacillota; class Bacilli; order Lactobacillales; family Streptococcaceae; genus Streptococcus; species Streptococcus sp. HMSC072C09. The sequence continues at coordinate 5,450 of NZ_KV811502.1, forward strand.
TATATTTGTAGACGAAGAAGTTGTCGATCCAGTACTTAATGTTGACTCATTTGGCTGAGTTGCAGTTACTTCATCCGCTTGTACAACGGAAATTCCCGCAAAAGCTGTAGCTATTGATACAGCAGATACAGTTGCTTTGATCGTTTTCTTTTTCATAATTCCCACCTTTATGATAGAGTATTGAGCAAATTATCACTATATAATTATAAACAACCGAATTATACTATATTTTAGCAACTTTGTAAAGTTGTAACCAACCTTTTAAGAACTAGAACCTAACCTTATAAGGCTGTAAAATAGTCTTAAGAGGTGAGCAATGTCAGAATTACAAAAGTATATAAGCAAACGAATACGGATTCTGCGGACCCAGTCAGGAATGACTCAGGAACAATTAGAAGAAAAAGCAGATCTTGGTACCAATTACGCGTATAAGTTAGAAAATTTAGAGCCCAATATAAAAATTAGTACTCTGGAGAAAATTATAGATGCGTTGAATGTTGATCTACAAACTTTTTTTGATTTAACACTTAAAGAAGAAAGTACTGACTTAGCACAGCTTATCGACACTATCAAATCTTTACCAGAGTACAAACAAAATAAAGTCATTTCAGCTATTAACACAATTATTAACGAGACAAAATAAAAAGAGTGGAAAAGGATAAGTATAAAAACGATTCCTTTCCCACTCTTTTTGTGCGTAAAAATATGGTTATTAGCTATTGGAGCCTGCGATTCTTGGGTAACCAAACGTCATATCGAGGTTATCATTCTCGTAATTCTTGATTAATTCCCAGAAATCTGCTACTGATAAAGCTGCAATTGATTCATGCCAATTGAATTTAAAAAACAAATCTAAGAGAAATTTAAATACTCGATGAACTTTGGCTGTCTGTTCTACAGTATCAAATGTAATCAAAATTTTCTCACACAATGGATCAATCAATTCAATTTCAATGCTATCATTTACAAAATTGAAAGACACTTCTTGATCCTGCTCATTCAAGATTGAGATATACTGATCCTCTTCAAATGTTGAATAAAACATTCTAATATTGACTTCTTCATTGTGATTAATTAACTCTGTAAGATATTGTTGGGTTAAATTAATCACATGGTTTTTATACGTTTTCATTTTGTTTTCCTCCGATTATTATTAAAAAATATTTTTCATTCGTGAATTTTCACGGTGGCCTTACTCTCTTTAATATTATTATTAAACGATTGTTCTTGAGCATCTGCTACCCCCTTTTTTTAAGGAACAAAAAAAGACAGTTCACCACTGCCTTTTTTTATCTATACTATTATTATGCCATTTTTTTGTAAAAATAAAAACAACATTTCCACTCCTAAAATAACGATGTTTTTCTTCTATCTTTATTTTTATAAAAATATGGCATACTATTATTATAAATTAAATTGAATTGAATAAGTAGAGCCATTAGTCATATGGGAGAAAGTTTGTTACCGGACACGGTTAACATACTTATTTCTCATATGCTAGTCATTGCAAAGGAAAAAACTAAGAAAAAAAGAAAGAAAATCTAAATGGTTATTCTCTACTGAATAACATGAAGTAAAGAATAACCATTTAGTAGATAAAAAAGTAAAGAAAAACGTGTTTAAGGTAAAATAAAAAAGGTAAAAATAAAAGTAAAAACTAAAAAAATAACTAGTTTAGCAAAGTAAAAAAATAATGTAATAAAAAAAGTAAAATAGAAAAGTTTTATTAGCTCGAACAAGCAATGACATCTTTATGATCCTTCCAAACATAGATCACGGTGAGTACTGAAAATCTATCGAAAACATTAAACTTCAAGAGTTAGCCTCGATGGGAAGAATCAAAAGCATACCCAGCTTTTAAAAAAAGGGTGGGAGGCAGTTTAACAATAATATGTACTATTTTAGATAGAAAGGAATGTATAATGCCAAGAAAAAGAAATTCCCTCAAGCACGATTTATTTATTGCAGCTTCAAAAAATATCACAAACAATCGAACGAGGACAAGCTATAAAAGAGCAATTACTCGCTTCACAAAGTGGGCTAAAGAACACAACATTAGGAAAAAATCAGATATTACTGAAGAAGCGATTCAACTATATCAACTAGATCTAAATGATGATCCAAAGCAATACTCTGTTGCTACAATTCATACTTATTTAGCACCTATCTGCAAAGCAGTTGATATCAATATGAATAGAATTAGAAAAGACAAGCGTTCAAGTGACAAAATTATCCGAGGTCGTGTAAAATCAAAAAACTCACAAGGTAAACATCAAGAAACAGACTCTCGCTTCTCTCGGCTGGTTAATTTTCAGAGGGCAGTTGGGATTCGTAGATCCGAATTAAAAAAATTAAAAGGAAAAGATATTCGAAAAGATAATAATGGAAATTACTATGTTTTAGTTCAGCGTGGGAAGGGAGGAAAATTTCAACCTCAACTTATTCTTCCTCAAGATGTTCCAGTAGTCCTCGATACTTTTAAAAATAAACAAGAGGATGATTATATCTTTACAGATGTGGAAATGAATAATCTAATCAATCTACATGGGATGCGAGCTCAACATGCAAGAGAGTGTTATTACTTCTACTTGAAGAAACTCCAAGATAATCCAAATTTCAAGGTGAATTTAAAAAATTTTTTAATAGAACGTTGGGAGGTTGGTCACCAAAATTTAAGGGATAAATCATTAAAGAAATTTGAAAAACAAAAGAAAAACTTCATTAATGAACTAAGAGATGAACCTTATAAAATTCGTGGATCAAACTATAAAAAAGCCTTAAATTCAGCCCTGCCTACAAAATATAATCGTTTAGCCTTGATGGCTGTCTCGGTCTTCCATCTTTCCCACTGGCGTCTATCCGTTACAGTGACCAACTATATTCTTTAAAGTATTTCATTTTCGACTAAAAAATGAAGAAAAAAAAACGGAAAAAAACAGTTTTTCGACGTTTTTATGGCATACTTAAAATATGGGTTGTTGTATGGCTAATAGTTTTAACACATTTTACAGACATGGTATAAATTTAAAGGAGAAAAAGATGTCAATTAAAAATCAGTTACAAAGAGAATTCAAAGGTTCAAATTTTGAAATTCGTGAAAAATTAATAACAGATACCTACTTCACTAGCTTTTTAGAATACGTTAGTTCACCTGAATCAATCTCAAAATTAATTGAAGAAGGCTATGCTGATAAAAGAAATCAGTTAGATGAATACATTGATTTTGCACTTTATCATAATTTAATTACTATGCGAAATAGTATTATTCAAGCTACTGATCTTGGTTTAGCTTGGGTGTGGTGGGCATATGCACCAGTTGAAGGCGATGATTGGATTTAGTTTAAAACATCACCATGCTTTCTGCATAAGGTAAAACTAACAAAGGGATTATATAGTCTATTTTGTTGTAGAAAAAAATCCCCGCCAAGATCTAACTTGGCGGGGATTTGGTGGGGAATAACTCCCCTCTTTAAGATTTAAATCACCTTAAGCAATTCTTAACCTTAATATACTAGGCTTTCGCATTCAATTTGCGTTACTCTATTATTTAAGAGTAACTGAAGCTCCAGCTTCTTCCAATTTACCTTTGATTTCTTCAGCTTCAGCTGCAGCAACACCTTCTTTGATAACGCCAGGTGCACCATCAACAAGTTCTTTAGCTTCTTTAAGACCAAGACCAGTGATTTCACGTACAACTTTGATAACGCCGACTTTCTTGTCGCCTGCAGATGTCAATTCGATATCGAATGAATCTTTAGCAGCACCTGCGTCAGCAGCACCAGCTGCAGCAACAGCTACAGGAGCAGCTGCAGTTACACCAAATTCTTCTTCGATAGCTTTTACAAGGTCGTTCAATTCAAGGATTGAAGCTTCTTTAATTTCAGCAATAATGTTTTCAATGTTCAATGCCATTGTTATTTCCTCCAAATAAGTTTTAATTTTATGTTTTTATTTTTTTGTAGCTAGGCTACGCTGCGTAGCTTAAGATTAAGCTGCGTCTTCTTTGTTGTCTGCAACCGCTTTGACTGCAAGAGCAACGTTGCGCACTGGCGCTTGAAGTACAGAAAGGAGCATAGAAAGAAGTCCTTCGCGGTTTGGAAGAGTTGCAAGTGCAAGAATCTCTTCTTTAGATGCGACAGCGCCTTCGATTGCACCACCTTTGATTTCAAGTGCTTCAGCGTCTTTTGCAAAATCGTTCAAGATTTTCGCAGGTGCGATAACATCTTCGTTAGAAAATGCTACTGCAGAAGGTCCAACGAATACAGATGCAAGATCTTCAAGACCAGCTTTTTCAGCTGCACGACGCAAGATTGAGTTTTTGATAACTTTAAACTCAACTTCGCTTCCGCGAAGGTTGCGACGGAGAACTGTATCTTGCTCAACTGTCAAACCGCGAGAATCTACAACGACGATTGATGCAGCAGCTTTCATTTTTTCAGCTACCACGTCAACAAGTTCCGCTTTTTTAGCAATAATTGCTTCACTCATTAGTGTGTTCACCTCCGTAATTATTTTGCTTGGGGAATTTTTCCAAAAGAAAAACGCGCCCAAACCTAGACACGAAAGTACAATACGCTTCTTTTAATTGATACGTTTTGTCCTCGGTAGGATTTTTATGAGTCGAGCTCCCCTACTGTCTTAGGCAGTTTTTTCAAACCGTAAATTAGTTTATCACATATAAAAAAAGAATGCAAGTACTTTTGCAAACTTTTTTTATATTTTTTAGTCGTTGTAAAGACTCTTAATATTATTCAACCAAGCATAGGCTAGTCCCATTAGGACTCCTCCTCCTACCCAGTTGGCAAAGAAGGTAACACCATAGTGACGTAAAATATTTAAAAATTCAAAATGTGGCAATTGGCTAGATACTGAATTAAAGCTTAATAATGAGAAAGAAGCAAAATTAGCCGCCAAGTGTTCATTGGTCATAAAGACAAACATATAAATAGCAGATAGGGCTAAGAGCACCTTCGCTGTTTCATCTTTAAAATATAGATAAGAAAGAATAGCAATATTTACAAAAACATTGGCAATGACACCTTCAAAGAAGACCACTTGATTGCTCCGTTGGAGTTTATTTTCTGCAACAGTGGCTAGGAATCCTTTTGGATCGATATGAGCAAAGGCTGTGGTTTGATTGAACAGAAAAGCTACGATTAAAGCACCAATTAAATTAAAGAAGGTACAATAAAGAAGAATCTCCAAAGCTTTCTTCCAATGAATTTTCTTTAGATAGGTACCCGCCGTCAGATACATCATATTTGATGTGGTTAATTCCGCATTTAAGAATAGGAGGTAAACGAGCCCCCAAGCAAAGACGAATGGAAATAGAAAACGACCTGATCCAGGTACGAAGGTATTCAACAAGTCTGCAGCAACTGCTCCGACCGCCGTACTTAAAGTAAGAAATCCTCCAGCAAAAATAGAACGGACTGCATAGCGAGTTTTAGATTTCTGATAGAGATCTTCCTTCTTATTACACGCCGCTCCAACTTTTTGAATAAAATTAGATTCAGACATAATATTCTCCTTATATAATGTTTGTGAACAAAATCATTATATCATAGAGAGAAAAGTTTGAAAAGGTTTTCAGGGAGAATTATTATTTTTTAACACATACGTTTTATATCGAATATTAATGTGTGCTAAAAACAAATAAAAAAACAGGCAGATGCCTGTTTTAGTTTTAATAATTCAAACGGTTCGCCCAAGCGATATCCAAATTCAAGATTTCTTGTGAAGTGAACTGTTGACGATATGGATTGTATACCGAACCTGTAATACCACCTTGAACATTTGGTGAATCGTATTGAGTTAAATTATAAGTTTCAATGATGTTATTAAGTTTTGCATAGTAGCTTGTGTCTGTCGCATAAACCCCTGTCAACGCTGCTGTTGCATCTTGATAACTAGAGGTGTTGCTCTTCCAAGCACCTGCAAAATGTCCTTGTTTCAAAACAGCTACATAGTCTTGCAATGATTCATAGTAAGATGGGTAAGAACGAAATGCGTCATTAATCGTATAAGCATTTCCAGCACCGTCATCTTCCCAAGTTTGCATCACTGCTGATTGACCAGCATAACTTCCTTTAATCCCGAAAAGGTTGTAATGCGGATAAGAAGATAAGCCAGACTGACCTGATCCACTTTCAAGGATGGCTTGTGCGATCATAACGGAAGCATAAAGGTCATTCTCTTGACCAAGCTGACGAGCTGACTCACCAATTTGTGAGATGAAAGCTTCAGTAGGGTCTGAGTAAGCTTGGTAAGTTCCATCATTAGCATCAACTGATGTGACGTGCTCGCTCATAGCAGCGGCAAATGTCCCCACTGCTAATACAGAAACGAACAAACCAAACAATTTCGTTTTATTCCGTATTTTCTTTTTCATAATACAATTTATCTCCAATTAATTTTTTTTCATCTTTTATCTTTAAAGAGATTATACCATATAAAAAGAAGAAAACAAAGATACTTATATTACACTTGTATTACAATTGCGAGATAAATCCAAAACAAAAATGACATTTTCATGTCATTTCAATTTATTTCGTAAAACGCATTTTCTAAAATAGCATCCCATGACTTCTCTAGTCCTTCCCTGGTTACAGAAGAAAAGACGATAAATGTGTCAGCTGGATCAAAATCTAGTTTTTTCTTGATGATCGATTCGTGTTTGTTCCATTTTCCACGTGGAATCTTATCTGCCTTAGTTGCTACCAAGATTACAGGGATCTCATAATACTTTAAGAATTCATACATTTGAACATCATCTGCTGAAGGTTCATGACGAAAATCAACTAGGCTAACGACTGCTTTTAAGTTCTCCCGGCTAGTGAGATATTCTTCAATCATCCGCCCCCACTTCTCTCGCTCTTTTTTAGAGACACGTGCATAGCCATAACCAGGTACGTCTACCAAACGGAGTTTATCATCGATATTAAAGAAATTGAGCAATTGAGTTTTTCCTGGTTTCCCAGATGTTCTGGCCAGGTTTTTTCGATTTAAGAGAGTATTAATAAAAGAAGACTTGCCGACATTGGATCGACCGGCAAGTGCAACTTCTGGAATCTCATCTTGAGGATAATGACTCTTATTTGCAGCGCTTAAGAGGATATCCGCATTATGTGTGTTAATTTCCATATTTTATCTTTCTAGGCTGTTTCGAGAATTGGTTTTTCAGTTCCATCTACAGCTTCTTTTGTAATTCGAACAAGTTTGACATTTTCTTGACTTGGAATTTCAAACATGACATCCATCATCGTTTCTTCGATAATCGAACGAAGTCCACGAGCTCCTGTTTTTCTTTCGATGGCTTTATTGGCAATCTCTTGAAGGGCTTCATCATCGAATTCCAATTCAACATTATCATAAGAGAGCAAGGTTTGATATTGTTTTACCAAGGCATTGCGTGGCTCTTTCAAGATACGGACAAGGTCGTCAACTGTCAATTGCTCAAGAGCAGCAAAGACTGGAAGACGTCCGATCAATTCTGGGATAATCCCGAATTTTTGAATATCTTCTGCTACGATTTCTTGCATGTAAGAGCTTGATTCATCAATAGCTTTATTGTTCTTACCGAAACCGATGACTTTTTCACCGAGACGTTGTTTGACAATTTCTTCGATCCCGTCAAAAGCCCCACCCACGATGAAGAGAATATTCTTGGTATCCACTTGGATCATCTCTTGTTGTGGGTGTTTGCGTCCACCTTGTGGTGGGACACTAGCGACAGTTCCTTCGATAATCTTCAAGAGGGCTTGTTGTACCCCTTCACCAGAAACGTCACGTGTGATAGAAACATTTTCACTCTTCTTAGCGATCTTATCGATTTCATCGACATAGATAATTCCTCGTTCAGCACGTTCGATGTTGAAATCAGCCGCTTGAAGAAGTTTCAAAAGAATATTTTCAACGTCTTCACCCACATAACCAGCTTCTGTCAAGGCTGTTGCATCTGCAATGGCAAATGGGACATTCAAGCTACGTGCTAAGGTTTGGGCCAAGAAAGTCTTACCTGAACCAGTAGGGCCGATCATGAGGATGTTTGATTTTTGCAATTCAACATCTGTCTCGTCTTCGCGCGTATCGTGGAAGTTGATGCGTTTGTAGTGGTTGTATACCGCTACAGCAAGGGCACGTTTGGCACGATCTTGACCGATCACATAGTGGTTCAAGATATTGAGCAATTCGATTGGTTTTGGAACTTCGCTAAGGTCTGCAAGAACTTCTTCTGCTAGCTCCTCGCGGATAATTTCTTGTGCTAACTCTACACATTCATTACAGATAAACGCATTGTTTCCTGCAATGATTTTTTGGACTTCATCTTGACTCTTTCCGCAAAATGAACAATAAACCATCATATCATTATTTTGATTCGTTGGCATGTATTTCCTCTTTCTGTCATTTTCTGTTTCTATTTAGTTTAAAATAAGGTCATGTAAAAGGCGTGAATGGAATTCACAAGATTGGTAAAAGCATTTAGTAAGAATAAAATAGCGAGGCCAAACCGTTTTTTACGAAAGGTTTGTAAGGCGCAAATCAAACAGATGACACATAGGACAGCTGTAAAAAAACCAAAGACACTTCGCTCCATTAGTCTAAATCCTTTCTCTTATAATAGTTGACCGTAAAATCATATGGGTTCTTCTCATCTTTCGGATGATGGACTTGACGGACTCTTTCATAGCGGTTCTCTTCAAATTTTGGTGCCAATGTATCTCCATCAATCGTTGCATGAATCATGGTCTGGATCAATTCTTCTAACTGGTCAGAGAAGAGCTTTAAAATCTGACTGCCTCCAATAATGTAAAGATTCTTCTCTTGGTTCTGGTACCACTCCAAGACTTCTTCTTTGCTGTGCATGACGAGTACAGCATCGTTTTCAGGATCATAGGCTTGATCTTGCGTTAAGATAATACTAGTCCGACCTGGTAGAACCCGTTTTTTCATACCATCAAAGGTCACTCTTCCCATGAGAATGGCTTGTCCCATGGTTGTTTCTTTGAAATGTTGAAGCTCAGCTGGCAGATGCCAAGGCATGACTTGGTCCTTTCCAATAATGCCATTTTCAGTTTGAGCCCAGATACCAATTATCTTTTTCATTCTCTCATCCTTTACACTGATACTTCTATTTTATCAAATTTTCTTATAAAAGACTGATTTCAACTATCTAGTTTGGAGGATATTTTTTAAATACAAACAGAAAAAAACCGCGAGATTTTCGCGGTTTTTCTTAGCCACAAGTTAGCTTAGTCTTCTTTTTTGCGTTTTGCAAATCCGAATAATGACAGACCTGCTAAAGCACTAAAGATTGCAAGACCAGCAGTAGAAGATTCTTTTGTTCCTGTGTTTGGAAGTTGTGCAGTAGGATTTTGTGGATCGATATACTTCACTTCTTCTTTCGTTTCTGGAACGACAGGAATCGTTGGTTCTTCTGGTTTTGGTTGTGGAGTAGGTTGTGGTTGTGGAGTAGGCTGTGGAGTAGGCTGTGGCTGTGGCTCTGGTGTCGGAGTTGGATCCGGCATTGGAGTTGGTGTCACAGTCTTCTTGTAGATATGTTGAGTGTTTCCATCTTTATCTACAACAGTCTTCACGAAGTCATAACCTGGGATATCCTTCTTCGGTTGTTCTCCATCTTCTGTTGGGTTACCTGGGATTGGGTCCCCATTTTCGTCTACATATGAAGTCGTAACTTTTTCATAGACGTGTTCTGTATCACCATTAGGCAATTTCTTCGTTTCCACAAAGCGGTAACCTGGAATTTCAGCTTTTGGTTCTTCTCCATCAACTGTAGGATATCCTGGGATTTCCTTACCTTCTTTATCAACAAACTTAGTGATTGGAAGGACAGTTGGTGTGTAAGTTGCAGAAGCTTTTGTTCCGTTCACATCTTCACGAACCACTGTCACTGCTGGTGCAGTTCCTGTGAATTCAGGTTCTGGAGTGAATGTTACTGTTCCGTCTGCTGCTACTGTGTAAGTACCAACACCTGGAATTGTCTTCGTAGTTGAACCATCTTCAAAGGTTGCTGGAACCTTGTCATTCATTGGTACACGGCTATCACCTTCTGTGAAGGTTGGTTTGCCTGTTTGGGTTTGACCCTTCTTACCAATTGAAGTAACTGATTCTGCAGTTGGTGTAACTGGTGTTACTGTTGGTGTGTAAGTAGCGGTAATTGATGTACCGTTCTTATCAACACGTTTCACGGTTACGCCTGTACCTGTTCCTGTGAATGATTTTTCTGGTACAAAGGTTACAGTTCCGTCTGGAGAAACGGTGTAAGTTCCTTCTCCTGGAATAACTTTAGTAGTTGATCCATCTTCAAAGGTTGCTGGTACATCATCATCCATTGGTACACTTGGGTTACCAGGCGTGAAGCTTGGTTTACCAGTTTGTGTTTGACCTTGGATATCTGTAGATGTTGCAGGATCAGCTGTTGGAGTCACAGGAGTTACTGTTGGTGTATAAGTTGCGGAAGCTTTGGTTCCGTTCTTATCTT
>NZ_KV811502.1:16050-17688 GCF_001813105.1 Streptococcus sp. HMSC072C09
CTGTTCCGTCTGGGGCTACAGTATAAGTACCAACACCTTCAACTGTCTTCGTAATTGAACCATCGTCAAATGTTGCTGGAACATCATCGTTCATTGGTACACGGCTGTCACCTTCAGTAAATACAGGTTTACCTGTTTGAGTTGCACCTTGCACATCAGTAGATACTGCTGGAGTTGCAGTTGGTGTAACAGGCGTTACAGTTGGTGTGTAAGTTGCGGAAGCTTTGGTTCCGTTCTTATCTTCACGAACCACTGTCACTGCTGGTGCAGTTCCGACAAATGATTTCTCTGGTACAAATGTAACTGTTCCGTCTGGGGCTACAGTATAAGTACCAACGCCATCTACTGTCTTCGTAGTTGAACCATCGTCAAATGTTGCTGGAACATCGTCGTTCATTGGTACACGGCTGTCACCTTCAGTAAATACAGGTTTACCTGTTTGAGTTGCACCTTGCACATCAGTAGATACTGCTGAAGTTGCAGTTGGTGTAACAGGTGTTACAGTTGGTGTGTAAGTTGCAGTAACTGGAGTACCGTTCTTATCAACACGTTTCACTGTTACGCCTGTACCTGTTCCTGTGAATGATTTTTCTGGTACGAAGGTTACAGTTCCATCTGGAGCAACTGTGTAAGTTCCTTCTCCTGGAATGGTCTTCGTAGTTGAACCATCTTCAAAGGTTGCTGGCACATCATCATCCATTGGGATTGCAGGGTTACCAGGTGTGAAGCTTGGTGTACCTGTTTGTGTTTTACCTTGGATATCTGTAGATGTTGCAGGTTCAGCAGTTGGGACAACTGGAGTGATCTTCGGTGTGTAAGTTGTTTCAGCAACTGTTCCGTTTGTATCTTTACCTTGAACCTTAACTGGAACCACATCACCTGAGTAAGATTTATCAGTTGGTGTGAAGGTTACAAGGCCTGTTTCTTTATCAACTGTGAAAGTACCAATTTCTTTACCTTCTGGTGATTTAGCAACTACAGATTCTGCTGGCTGACCATTTTCATCAAGAAGAGTAATGGTATCTTTGTCAATTGGTGCAACTGGGTCACCTTCAGTGAAGGTTACTGTTCCAGTTTGAACCACACCTTGAGGTGCTTCTGATGTAGCTGGAGTTGCTGTTGGTGTTACCGGTGTCACAGTTGGTGTGTACTTAGCAGTAACTGGAGTACCGTTCTTATCGACACGTTTAACTGTTACGCCTGTACCTTCTCCTGTGAATGATTTTTCTGGAACAAAGGTTACGGTTCCGTCTGGAGCAACAGTGTAAGTTCCTTCACCAGGAATAGTCTTGGTTGTTGAGCCATCTTCAAATGTTGCAGGTGTATCATCATCCATTGGAACATTTGGATTACCTGGTGTGAAGGTTGGTGTACCTGTTTGCGTTTGACCTTGTTTGTCAGTAGATGTTGTATCTTCTGCAGTTGGTGTAACTGGTGTTACGGTTGGTGTATAAGTCGCAGAAGCTTTTGTTCCGTTCTTATCTTCACGAACCACTGTTACGGCTGGTGCAGTTCCAACGAATGATTTTTCTGGTACAAAGGTTACTGTACCGTCTGCTGCTACTGTGTATGTACCAACACCATCTACAGTCTTCGTAGTTGATCCATCATCGAAGGTTGCTGGAACATCATCGTTCA
>NZ_KV811502.1:17788-18754 GCF_001813105.1 Streptococcus sp. HMSC072C09
TAACTGGAACCACATCACCTGAGTAAGATTTATCTGTTGGTGTGAAAGTAACTACACCTGTGTCTTTATCAACTGTGTATGTACCGATCACATCACCTGCTGGTGATTTCGCTTCTACTGATGCTGCTGGTTGACCATTTTCATCAAGAAGAGTAATCGAATCCTTGTTAATTGGAGCTACTTCATCACCTTCAGTGAAGGTTACAGTGCCAGTTTGAACAAGACCTTGAGGTCCAGTAGATTCAGCTGGTGTTGCAGTTGGAGTTACTGGAGTTACAGTTGGTGTGTAAGTTGCAGAAGCTTTAGTTCCGTTCTTATCTTCACGAACAACTGTTACGGCTGGTGCTTTACCTGTGAATGATTTTTCAGGAACAAAGGTTACAGTTCCGTCTGCTGCTACTGTGTAAGTACCAACGCCATCAACTGTCTTAGTTGTTGAACCATCATCGAAGGTTGCTGGAACATCATCGTTCATAGGTACACGGCTGTCACCTTCGGTGAATTTAGGTTTACCAGTTTGACTTGCACCTTGGATATCTGTTGATTCAGCTGGTGTTGCTGTTGGTGTTACTGGTGTCACAGTTGGTGTGTACTTAGCTGTGATTTCAGTACCGTTCTTGTCCACGCGTTTCACTGTTACGCCTGTAGCAGTTCCAGTGAATGATTTTTCTGGTACGAAGGTTACGGTTCCATCTGGAGCAACAGTATATGTTCCTTCACCATCTACTGTCTTAGTGGTTGAGCCATCTTCGAAGGTAGCTGGAGTATCTTCATCGATTGGAACATTTGGATTGCCTTCCGTGAAGGTTGGTTTACCAGATTGTGTTTGACCTTGAATATCTGTCGATGTAGCATCTTCAGAAGTTGGAACAACCGGAGTAATCTTCGGTGTATAAGTTGTTTCAACTGTAGTTCCATTTGCATCAGCTGCCTGAACCTTAACTGGAACCACATCACCTGAGTAAG
>NZ_KV811502.1:18854-58713 GCF_001813105.1 Streptococcus sp. HMSC072C09
CATCATCGAAGGTTGCTGGAACATCATCGTTCATTGGCACACGGCTGTTGCCTTCAGTAAATACAGGCTTACCTGTTTGGGTTTGACCTTGCTTACCTGTTGTTTCAACTGGTGTCGCTGTCGGTGTGACAGGAGTTACAGTTGGTGTATAAGTTGCAGAAGCTTTGGTTCCGTTCTTATCTTCACGAACAACCGTTACGGCAGGTGCTTTACCTGTGAATGATTTTTCAGGAACAAAGGTTACAGTTCCGTCTGCTGCTACTGTGTAAGTACCAACGCCATCAACTGTCTTGGTAGTTGAGCCATCGTCAAATGTTGCTGGAACATCATCGTTCATTGGCACGCGGCTGTCGCCTTCAGTAAATACAGGCTTACCAGTTTGTGTAGCACCTTGGATATCAGTTGTTTCAGCTGGTGTCGCAGTAGGTGTTACTGGAGTTACAGTTGGTGTGTACGTTGCAGAAGCTTTGGTTCCGTTCTTATCTTCGCGGACAACGGTCACGGCTGGTGCAGTTCCAACGAATGATTTTTCTGGTACAAAGGTTACAGTACCGTCTGCTGCTACTGTGTAAGTACCAACACCGTCTACATTCTTAGTCGTTGAGCCATCGTCAAATGTCGCTGGAACATCTTCATTGATAGCTACTGTTTTCTCAACGCCATCAACTGTTACAGTTCCACCCTTGAATTCAGGTTTACCTGTTTGAGTTGCACCTTGAATATCTTTTGTTTCAGCTGATGTTGCTTCAGGTGTTACTGGCAATACTGTTGGTGTGTAGGTTGCAGAAGCTTTGGTTCCGTTCTTATCTTCACGAACAACCGTCACTGCTGGTGCAGTTCCGACAAATGATTTTTCTGGTACAAATGTAACAGTACCGTCTGCTGCTACTGTGTAAGTACCAACACCTTCAACGGTCTTAGTTGTTGAACCGTCGTCAAATGTTGCTGGAACATCTTCATTGATTTCAACAGTCTTCTCAACGCCATCAACCGTTACGGTTCCACCCTTGAATTCAGGTTTACCTGTTTGAGTGGCACCTTGAACATCTTTTGTTTCAGCTGATGTTGCTGTTGGGGTTACTGGAACGATTTCTGGTGTGTAAGTTGTATCCACCTTGATACCGTTTGAGCTTTCAGCTTGAACCTTGGCTGGTGTGACTGCACCAGTGTATGATTTATCAGTCGGTGTGAAAGTTACTTGACCATTTGCTGGGTCGATTGTGAAGTTACCGATCACGGTTGTACCGTCTGCCGCATAAGCTGGTGTCGTTGAAACTTCGTTACCATCTTTATCTAGCAATGTGTAGCTATTGTCTTTTATGGTAATAGCTTTGTCTTCACCATTTACTTGAACAGTAGTTCCTGCAAAGGTTGGTGTACCGGTTTGAGTCGCACCTTGGATATCTTTTGAAGTTGCAGGGTTTGCAGTTGGAACTGCTGGCACAACAGTTGGTGTGTAGGTCGCATCTGAAGTAATGGTTGCAGTCTTACCATTAGCATTTGTAATAGTAGCAGTTGCCTGAACAGTTACTCCTTTTGCAGTACCAACAAAGTCTTTTTCAGGTGTGAAGGTCACCGCTCCTGTAGTAGGATCGATTGTATAGCTACCTTCTCCTGCTACTGTTACAGTTGTTTCATCAGTCGGTTGACCAGTTGCGGGATCCACCAATTTCTTACTAGTGATTTCAGCAGTCTTATCATTACTCAAATCAAAGGTTGGTGTTTGTGTTTGAGGAACATTTTGAACATCCTCAGAAACCTTGTCTGTAGGAGTCACTGTGATTGGTGTGACAGTTGGAGTGTACTTAGCTGTAGCTGTCTTAACGTACTCCTCTTGAACCTTACCATTTTTATTGCGTCCAACTGGCGCTGACAATGTAACATCCACACCTTTGGCTGTACCAGTAAAGCTTGGTTCTGGAGTGAAGGTTACTTCACCTGTTGTAGGATTAATTGTGTATGTTCCTTCCCCTTCAACTGTTACAGATGGCTCATCAGTCGTGCGACCTGTAGCTGGGTCTACCAACTTAGCTGGGTATTCTGCACTTGGAGTGATCGAAATCTTATCACCATTTAAGTTAGTAGCAGTTGTATTAAAGGTAGGTGTTTCTTTTTGAGTTGCCCCTTGAACATCAGTCGAAGTTTTGTCAACCCCTTCAATTTCAATTGGAGTGACTGTTGGAACGTATTGACCATCCATAGTATTCAACTGACCATTAATGTTTGGTTCTTGGTCTGGGAATTTGGTTGACCAACCAGTATCGTAACCGTTGTTATCTGAACGACGGATAGAAATACCATCAGCTGTTCCAAGGAAGTTATCTTCAGGGATAAATTCAACGTCTACATCTTTACCGTTGGCAGTAATCTTGTATTTCCCTTGACCTGGTACGACATAGTAACCATCTGCATCAAGAGTTGCGCGGTTGCCATCTTTATCAACGATGTATGGTTCTACTGTCTCGTCGATGACTGCATGAGAGTTAGGTTCATACTTGTGCTCTCCACGTGCTGTAAAGGTTACAGTTGCTGTTTGTTTAGTAGCTTGAGGACCAGAAGTTTCCTTGAATTCCCCTTTTGGTGGGTGGGTGATTTGAGTCTTGAAGTCTTCTACTTCCCCTGAGAAGGCCATACCAGTTGGGCTTTCAATCTCAGTAGCTTTCTTAGCAATACGGACACGAGCACCAAGCTCGTTGACGCTAGGATCGATGTAAGTCTTGCTGTTTGCAAAGGTCAACTCAACAGTGCCATCTTGTGTGATTGTAGCGAGATTTGAGCGTTCATCCTCATCGAATTTACCATTTTGGTTAAAGTCTACCCAACCATAGATATGTGCTTCTGAAGCTCCATCCAAATGGGCTTGAACTGACATCTTGTAGTTTCCTGGGCGTGTACGATCCATCTTGATCATCTCATTGGTTGTCCCTTTGAGTTCATCCGGAAGCAATTGGTTAATTCCTTCATCGGCCGTAGTTGCCTTATCATCACCGAACCAGTCCAGAGTTGTGTTCTCATCCATATCTGGACTCACGTTACCAAGATACGGTTGATTTACTTTAGCTCCAGTTACACCGTCTACAGTTGCAATGGTATGAACTGCCTTACCATATGACTCAGGAGCATCCCCTTCATCAAGTGGGAAGAATCCTAGCATAGCAGACTGTTTACCAGCTGAAGCGATATAAAGTCCCACTTCAGATGCTCCACGCGTCATTACGAGTGGAACTGCTCTATTTCCTTCAGAAATGTTTGGTCCAAAGATACCGGTTCCTAGACCACCCGTAACTTTGTCAGGATTTCCGAAATATTTCCAAGCTACTGGTTTCTTATCTGGTCCAGCTTGAGTAGAATTATCACGGAGTTGTCTTAGGTTAATGTTATTATATTTAGGTTTAGAACCAAAAAGGTTATCAGTATCTTGTGGTTCATAAGGAACAGAGGTGGCTGGTCTAGTAGTTTTCTTCCATTCTCCAAGGTGCTGCCAACCTTGTCCGTTGGTAGTGAACATAACAAATTCACCAGGGTTAGCAGACTCACCATCAGCCATAACAATAGCTGGCTTAACTTTCTTGCCACGGAAGGTTGCAGAGATTTCGAACTGAACTCCAATATTCCCACCATTATATGCAGAACCCATGGTAGTCTTTTTGGCTTTCGTATCAACGTTTTCATGTTTAACTTCAGTCCAACGGTTTTGGGCATCAGCGATAACGTCGGCTTCTTTACCATCAGTAAAATATTGCTTAGCAATTGGTGAAGTAACACCCTTTACATATCCATTTTTTGCATTTGGATCATAGGTCGCTTTTTCAGCTTCTGTAGCCCCTTGTTCTTCCAGCCGTTTTTTATAGATTTCAGTCGCTTGGAATGGTTTCAAAGACTTAACTTTTACAGTGACTACATAACCAGGCATGATTTCCTTGGTATAAGTAGCCCCAACTTGAAGTGCTAAGGCCTCTTCTAGCTCATTTGGCTTCAATTCATTTTTAGCGACCTGGATTGTTTTTGCTCCTGTCCAGTTAGCTAAATCTCCAAAGTCCAACCAAGAGATTTGGCTAGTCATAGATTTGGCATCAAGATCTGTTGTAAAGCCAGGTTTTTCAACTTTTGGAGTTGAAGTTGCATCTTCTACATCGTCCCCAATCAAGCTTGGATCATTGGCATCACCCAATGCACGACGATTACGGCGTTTAGGACCAGAAGTTTCTGCTGTCACAGCAGGAGTTTCAGTAGCTGGTGCTTCGGCACCTGCAGCCACTTCTTCTTTCTTATCTGTTGCAGCTGCTTCTGTTGCCTTGTTTTCTGGCGTAGTTACTTCTAGGCTTGGTGCAGTTGATGTTGCTGCTGCAGTCGAGGCTACAGACGCTGCTGTGCTTGTGCTACTTGCTTCACTAGTTGAAGCAGGTGCTGTTGATGTTGCTGCAGCAGTTGAAGTCTCTGGTGCAGTGATTGCTGCGTTTGCATCATAAGTAGATGTCGTTGCAGCTGTTGATGTTGCTGAAGTTGCTGTAGCCGTTGATGTAGCTGGCTCTTCTGACGCTGTTGCAACTGCTGCTACACTTTCACTTGTTGTATCTGTATTTTCTTCTGCAGTTGCACTTGCTGCTGTACCAACCATGACAAGTGTTCCCAAAAGTACTGAGCAAACACCCACATTCAGTTTACGAATTGAGAATCTGCTAATACGATCATTAAATAAGTCTTTCCCCATCTAATGGACCTCCATTTTTATCTATAAATTAACATTCTTTTTAAAATTGTTTAGTTTTTTCCAAACCTTATCTATTTTAACAAAACCCGAACGATTTTCAAAACATTTTGACTCAAAAATGAGTATAAATTTTTAGCTTTGTTCGTTTTAAATTTAAAACCATTTTCCTATTAAATAAAAGGATTGAAAAACCTTGATTTTATCACTAAATCGCAAGATCGAACTTCAATTGTGGCTTCACTGGATCGTAATCGACCAGTTCAAAATCTTCTGGTTTGATGTCAAAGAAATTGGTTCCATCTGGCACATTCAAGACCAGGTGTGGCTGACAATCTGAAGGCTCGCGACGGAGTAACTCTTCAACCTGTTCAAATTGATTATCATAAATATGAAGGTTATTAATGAAGTAAAAGAACTTTCCAACCTTCCAGCCAAAGTGCTTGGCAATCATCATCTGAAGAGCTACATATTGCATGGCATTGATATGGTGGGCTACCAACATATCATTTGAACGCTGAGTCAGGGTCGCATCTAGATAAATCTCTCCATCAACCCGCCTCACGTCAAACATGGTTTGAAATGCACATGGCAGAAGACCTTCTGTCTCTTCAAAGGCATCATAATCCCAGAGCGAGATAATGTTGCGGCGATTCCAAGGATTGGCTTCTAATTGTTTGAGGATTTTATTGGTAATGTCATGCTTTTTGACCACAGCACCATAGCGTTGACCAATAGTACGACTATCCCCTACTTCCCAGTCATTCCAGTAGTGGACATTGTATTTATCTTCTAACAGGTCTAAGCTATTCGACTGATCCTGGTAGATCCAGAGCATCTCTTTGATGGCTGATTTAATCGCGATGGGACGAAGGGTCGTGATAGGAAACTCGCCTTTTGAGAGATCAAACTCCATAAAGGCTCCCGTGATGTACTTGGAGTTGGCCGTTCTACCATCCTTGTATTTAGGTCGGGCCTGTTCAGACCAAACACCTTCTTCCATGATTTTCCGAATATACTCTTTAAAAATGGTATCTGCTTTTGTCATATCTCCTCCTTTAATCTACTATTGCTTTCATTATATCACAGGATAAAGAAAAAAGGAGAGGCAAATCTCCTTTTAATCTTATTGTAATACTAGAGATGCGGCACCAATGACACCAGCATCATTTCCCAATGTAGCAAGCGCCAATTGAGTTGATTCACGCACTTGTGGGAATGAGTTTTCTTCAAAGACCTTGCGCACGCCATCCAAGAGGAAGTCTCCAGCAGCAGATACCCCACCACCGATAACGATCTTAGACGGGTTCAAGGTTGAACCGATATTGGCTGCAGCAAGTCCAAGGTAACGTGAGAAGTTCTTATAAACGATCAAAGCAAGAGCGTCACCCTCTTTTGCTAGATCAAAGACCGTTTTAGCTGTCACTTCTTCACCATTATCGATCAAGACTTTCAATTGAGAGTCCCCTTCGTACTCATCTGCATAACGACGAGTCAAGTTGACGATCCCTGTTGCTGATGCAACCGTTTCAAGACAGCCTTTTTTACCACAGGTACATTGGATTGGATCATCAAAGTCAACCGTGATGTGACCAAGTTCCCCAGCAGCTCCACGCACACCGTGCAAGAGACGACCTTCAGCGACGATACCACCGCCAACACCTGTACCAAGTGTCATGAAGACAACATCTGGTTGGTTTTCACCAGCCCCTTTCCAACGTTCACCCAAAGCAGCAACGTTGGCATCGTTATCAATGAAGAATGGAATATGAAGGGCACTTTCGATCTTCTCTTTAACTGGTTGGAGGGTCTTCCAGTTCAAGTTGTAGGCCCCGATTACTGTACCTTTTTCACGGTCAACAACACCAGGCGATCCCATTCCGATTCCTTGGAATTCAGAAGCATCAAGCCCAAGCATTTCCAAACGATGAGCGATCGATTCGATCATATCCTCTACAATATGACTTCCTTCATCCAAAATATTTGTTTTAATCGACCATTTTTCTTGAACTTCACCATCTAAAGTGAGGATAGCAAACTTGATGGAAGTTCCTCCAAGGTCAATACCGATAATTTTTTTAGACATCTGTAACTCCTTTCAAACTTGTAAACACTTACAGTTCTATTATATCAGACTTTCAGTTAAATGCAAAGGTTTGCACGTAACTTTTCTTAACTTTTTAACAAGAGGCTAAAGGATTGAAGTCCTAGAAGCAGGAAAATCAAACCAATAATATTCAGGAGAATGACACTGATTGATAATGGACTGACAATTAAGAACAAGCCGATAAAGAGCTGTACCAAGGCAAAGAAATATAGCGCTTGGAAAGCTCTTCAATCTTCTTGGAATAGAAGTTAGCTTTTCGGAAATTTAAAACGGAGCGATAGATCAGCCAAATCCCTAAGGTAACTGGGAAGACAATCGGTAAGGTCTTGTAGCCATATAGTAGCAAGTAAACCGCGAACACCAAGGCAACCATACTGTGAAAGAGCTGTTGCTGCTTGATAATACCTGACTGACGCAAGCGGTAATAGCGTGAAAAACGTGAAAAAGAGATTAAAAAGAAGCCACAGGAGATCAACCAGCTAAAAGAGCCGATGTGCTCAATGGGATTGATAAACAAGACAATACCGATAATGGTAAAAATAGTGGCTGAAATCCCAAGGGATATCCGGTTCAATTGATTCATAGGGCCTCCTTATTCATCTAATTCACTTAGGTAATCATAACGATCATACTTTTCAAGTAGACGCTCGTTTTCCTGATCTAGTTCTTTTTGAAGGGCTGACAACTTGCCAAAGTCAGAGCCGTTTTCATTCATCTCCACTTCAATCTCTGCAATTCGATTTTCAATCGCTTCAATATCTGCCTCAATACTTGCCCACTCTTGCTTCTCCATGTAGCTCATGCGCTTCTTCTCTTCTTTTGGCTTGACAGGCTTCTCTTTTTCAATCTTTTGACTAGCTGTTACCTGGGCTGCTTCAAAGGCTTTTTCATCTAAATAATCCGTATAATTGCCAAAGAACTCACGAATGCCCCCATTTTCAAAAGCCAGGATCTTGCTCGCGACCTTGTCTAGGAAATAGCGATCATGGCTAACGGTAATGACTGGCCCTCCAAAGTTTTGAAGAAAGTTTTCCAAAACCGTCAAGGTAGCGATATCCAAGTCATTGGTTGGCTCATCGAGGAGAAGCACATTGGGTTTTTCAATCAAGAGTTTTAAAAGAAAGAGGCGCTTCTTCTCACCACCGGAGAGTTTTTCGATCAAGGTTCCGTGCATGGAACGTGGGAAGAGAAATTGCTCCAAGAGATCTGCGATCGAAGTTGTTCCGACAGTCGTCTTCACTTCCTCGGCAACTTCCTGGAGAAAATTAATCACGCGCTTACTCTCATCCAACCCATCAATCTGTTGTGAGAAATAAGCCACGCGCACGGTTTCCCCGATGATGACTTGCCCAGACTGAGGCTGGAGTCGCTCGGCGATCAGATTGAGTAAGGTGGACTTGCCGACGCCATTATCCCCAACGATCCCAATGCGATCCTTGTTTTGCACCAAGAGGTTAAAGTCCTGTAAAATCGGCTTGTTTTCAAAAGCAAAACTCACATCTTTAAACTCAATGACTTTCTTTCCGATCCGACTGGTCTCAAAGTTCATCTCCAAATCTGTCTGGTTGCTTTGACCAGACAAGTCTTGCTTGAGATCATGGAATCGATTAATCCGCGCCTGTTGCTTGGTCGCACGCGCCTGGGGTTGACGCCGCATCCAGGTCAACTCCTGCTTATAGAGTTGCTGCTTCTTATGAAGAAGGGCTGCATCACGCTCGTCTTGCTCAGCCTTTAAGCGGACATAATCCTGGTAGTTACCCTGAAACTCGATCAAGTTTGCCCGATCCAGCTCAAAGATCCGCGTCGAGATATTATCCAAGAAATAGCGATCGTGGGTAATAAAAAGCACGGTTTTCTTAGAGTTCTTCAAGAAATTGGTCAACCATTCGATGGTATCAATGTCTAGGTGGTTGGTCGGCTCATCTAGTAAGAGCAGGTCGTGATGAGACAGCAAAACCTGTGCCAATTGCACCCGACGACGCAAGCCCCCAGATAGATCCCCAACTTTGGCATTCAGGTCTTCAATCCCAAGTTTGGAAAGGACTGTCTTGACCTGACTCTCGATTTCCCAAGCATTAAGCGAATCCATCTCCGCCATGACCTTTTCAAGACGGGCTTGGTTCTCTTCTCGGTAATTCGCCATCAAGTATTCATAATCGCGAATCAGCTGCATTTCGCGCAAATCACTAGATAGCACCGTATCCAAAACCGTTTTTTGATCATCAAAGTCAGGTTCCTGCGTCAAGTAACCAATCGTATAATCACTCTTGGCAGAAAAAGGACTCACATCTCCATCAAAGCCAGAGCGACCTGACAATACATCTAACAGAGTGGTCTTCCCAGTCCCATTGACCCCGATCAATCCGATCCGATCCAAGTCGTGAATGATAAAGGAAATCTCACGAAAGACGGTCTTATCTCCGACAGATTTGGTTAATTTATCGACAATAAAATCGCTCATTTTTCCTCCTCTTTTGCTTGCTGGATATAGGCGATGATGGCCTCTTTCTCATTAGCCAGTTCCCCATCGACAATAGCATATTCAATTTTTGTCAAAATCTCTCCTAAGGCTGGACCTGGTTGAAAACCATATTCTTTGATCAACATACCGCCATTGACCACAACCTCGTGTTTATCATGAATGGTCAAGCTATCATAAACGCGCTCAATGGCCAAATAATCCACACTCAAGGCATACGCTTCACGGAGCTCTTCAGCAACCAGTAACAAACGTTTCTCATACTTGTAGCAGGCACGCTTGTCTAGACTGCCTTTTTCTCGGAGCTTTAGAATCTCCACGATCTGCTCCACCGTCTTGGCGAATTCTCTAGAGGTCTTCCATTTCTTAAAGAATTTTGGAATATCTTGAATCTCTAGTGCTAAGACCAAAGCAGCCCAGGCTTGCTCAGAAGTTGAAAAGGTATATTCCAGCTCTATGTCAAACAAACGCTCAATCGCTTCTTTACGATCCTTCATCTCTGGCAGATAGTGATAAGCACCGCTTGCAAGCATGGCCTCCAAGCCCTGTCTCCAGTATGGTGAAAGCAAGAGTTTATCAAACTCGATGAAGGTGCGCTCTACTGAAATCTTCTCTAGTAAGGGCGCACACTCCTTCATGGCATCAAAGGTCGCCTCTTCTAATTCAAAACCGAGACTGGCCTGAAAACGAAAGCCTCGCATGATCCGGAGTGCATCTTCGTTAAACCGTTCATGAGGGAGCCCAACCGCCCGAAGGACCTTGTTTTCTAAATCTTCTAGTCCATGAAAGAGGTCAACAATTTCTCCTTTTTCATTTAAGGCAAAGGCATTGACCGTAAAATCACGACGCTTGAGGTCTTCTTCTAGCGAGCGTACAAAAGACACGGAGCTTGGACGGCGATAATCTACATAGACATCCTCCGTCCGGAAGGTCGTAATTTCATATTCTTGACCATTTTCAAGGACCAAGACGGTCCCATGTTCGATACCGACATCTACTGTGCGATCAAAAATCGCCTTGGTCTCTTCTGGGTAAGAGGAGGAAGCGATATCGACATCGTGAATTGGACGATCCAAGAGGGCATCTCGGACAGATCCCCCAACAAAATAGGCCTCAAAACCAGCTGCTTTAATCTTCTCTAATATTGGTAAAGCCTCCTGAAACTCAGAAGGCATCTTTTCTAATCTCATAGTAAGTGTTCCAAACCATAAACAAGCTCATGACGCTTGACAACTTCTTTAATCCCTAGATTTACTCCTGTCATGAAGGAAACACGATCATAGGAATCATGACGGAGAGTCAACCCTTCGCCTTGGCTACCAAAAATCACCTCTTGGTGAGCGACTAGGCCAGGCAATCGAACCGAATGGATGCGCATCCCTTCAAACTCTGCCCCTCTTGCCCCAGGCATCAACTCTTCTTCATCTGCTGCACCTTGCTGGATCTTCTCGCGCTTCTCAGAGATCAACTCAGCGGTCTTAATTGCTGTTCCACTCGGTGCATCTTTTTTCTTATCGTGGTGCAATTCAATGATTTCCACATTCGGGAAATACTTGGCTGCTTGCGCTGCAAATTGCATCAAGAGTACGGCTCCAATGGCAAAGTTCGGCGCGATCAAGCCACCCAAATCCTTTTCACGTGAAAGGTCTGTCAATTCTTGGATCTGCTCAGGAGTGAATCCAGTCGTTCCCACAACAGGCGCAAAGCCATTTTCAATTGCAAAGCGAGTATTCTCGTAAGCGACCTTGGGCATGGTAAAGTCCACCCAAACATCTGCCTCTAGACCCACAAGATCTTCTTTGCGGTTAAAGACAGGGACTCCTGCAACCTCTGTCTCATCAGTAAATGGATCGATCAAGCCGGCTAATTCTAGCTCAGGATCTTCTGAAACCATCTTGTAGGCTGCTTGTCCCATTCTTCCCTTGAAACCCGCGATAATGACTTTAATTGACATAGAATTCTCCTTAAACGATGGGGATATACCCGACTGCTAAGCTATGGTCACCTAAGTGCGTCCCAATCACCCCTCCAAAGGTAGCAAAAGGAATATCACCTTCCACTCCTTCTTCAATGAGCAGTTGGCGAAGTGCTTCTGCTTTTTCAGGGACATTGGCATGGATGACAAAGACTTGGTAATGACCATCTGCGATATCTGATACAACAATCTCTACCAAGCGTTTCATGGCTTTCTTTTCCGTCCGGACTTTCTCAAAGACCTCAATCACGCCTTCATCATTAAAATAAAGAATAGGCTTGATGCTTAAGAGGTTCCCAAGAATAGCAGCCCCATTTGACAGACGACCACCTTTAACCAAGTGGTTTAAATCATCCACCATGATATAGGCAGAGGTACCATCAATCTGGTGTTGGACATTGGCCACAATCTCATCGAAGGAACGGCCTTCACCAGACCATTTCAAGCAGTCTTCTGCCATCATTCCTAGAGGAGCACTGGTGATTTTTGAATCCGGAAATTCGACGGTCAAGCCTTCAAATTCGTCCTTCAAATATTGGATATTTTGGTAGAAACCAGAAATACCAGATGACAAGAAAAGACCGATAGCATGCGTATAGCCCTTAGCTGTCAAACCAGATAGGACTTCTTCTAACTCTGCTACACTCGGCTGGCTAGTCTTTGGCAATTCCTTAGACGCAGCCATCTTTTGGTAGAACTCATCGTGTGTCAGGTTCTTCCCTTCAACATAAGACTCCCCATCTATATAGATCGGGATCTCTAAAATAAATAAGTCGTCGTGATGGAGCACGTCTTGCGTTAAATAGGCAGACGAATCCGTGATCACTGCTAATTTCATTGATTAAAACTCCAAATTAATACCCGGTAAATCGAGGGCGATTTCTGTGACTTCGTAAGTCAAACGGTTGAGCATATTCAAGCAAGGGCGAGCCAATTCTTCCACTTCGTCTTTGCTGAATTCACTTGGTTCATTGACATAACGACCAAACAAGTGGTTGATTTGAGTGATAGTTCCACTGATCACAAAACCGTCAAAAACGATCATGTAGCTCAAGATGACAATCAAAGAAGTCGTGTTTTGTTCTTGATCACGATTGATCAATTGAAAGTTTACATCTACTTTTGTTTCAGGGATCCCATTTTCTTTTTCCCACTCAAAATTACGAGCGTCATAGTGGTATTGGCTGACAAATTCTTTTTCACGTTGAATATCCATTTTTATTCTCCTAAAAATATGCGATAGGCTTATTATATCATAATTCAGCTCAAGATACCAACGCCGAATGAGGCGATTTTTTCGCTAGTACAAGAAGAAAAGGTTGGGCATTCCCAACCTTTTAATCATATTTAGTTTTTAGGTTTGCGAAGCAATCCGAATAAGATACCACTTACGACTGCACCGATCAATACGAACAAGATGTATAGAAGTGGATTTGATGTAAGAGCGATAACGAAGATTCCTCCATGAGGAGCCATGAGTTTCAAGCCTGCAAGACCAACAAGGGCACCTGTCAATGCTGAACCAGCAATGAAGCTAGGGATGGCACGAGCTGGGTCAGCTGCACCGAATGGAATGGCACCTTCTGTGATGAAGGAAAGACCCATAACGATGTTTGTCAAACCTGAATCGCGTTCTTCTTGTGTGAATTTATCTTTAAACAATACAGTTGCTACGAATACTGCTAATGGAGGAACCATACCAGCTGCCATAACAGCTGCCATAACAATAGAACCACCTGAAGCAACAGATTCAGCAAGTGTACCTGTAGCGAAGACATAAGCGGCTTTGTTAACTGGTCCACCCATATCGACAGCCATCATACCGCCGACGAGAAGTCCAAGAAGGACAGCTGAGCTACCTGACAAGCTTGAAAGGAAGTTGTTAAGACCAGTATTGATAGCAGCCATTGGAATATTGATGAGGAACATCAAGAATCCTGTCAAACCAACACCAAGTAATGGCAAGAGAAGGATAGAGCGGATACCATCGAGTGAACGTGGAAGACCTGCAAGGGCTTTGCGAAGTAAGAGAACAACTCCACCTGCAAGGAAACCACCTACCAAAGCTCCAAGGAAACCTGATGATACGGCTGCTGGTAATTCACCTTTAGCAGCACCGTAGGCGATATTTCCAAATGCTGAACCTGAGCTAGCAATAGATCCAGCAATAAATCCTGCTACAAAACCAGGTTTTTCAGCGATTGAGAATCCAATGTAACCTGCAAGTACAGGAAGCATGAAGCCAAAGGCTACTCCACCAATTGTTTTAAATTGTGCTGCTAATACATGATAAGAACCAAGACTAGACAATTGATCTTGAGGCACACCAAGAACTTGGTCGATCAAGAAGGCAAGGGCGATCAAGATACCACCACCGATAACGAATGGGAGCATTTGAGAAACCCCACTCATCAGGTGTTTGTAGAAAGCTCCACCCAAGCTCAATTTTTCTTGGCTAGCGCTAGCTTGTGCTGCATTTTCAGCGTGGAAGACATCTGCTTTTCCATCCAAGATGGTTTGGATCAATTCTTCTGTCTGACGGATACCGGCTGCGACTGGTTTAGAGATCAATTTTTTGCCATCGAAACGAGCGGTTTCAACTGCTTTATCAGCTGCAATGATGACCCCTTCAGCTTTTGCGATTTCTTCAGCTGTCAAGCGGTTACCGACACCAGATGCCCCGTTGGTTTCAACGCGGACTGTAACACCCATTTCTTCCCCTTTTTTGATGAGGGCTTCTTCTGCCATGTAAGTGTGGGCGATACCTGTTGTACATGCTGTAACGGCAACGATGAGAGGTTTGTCAGATGAAGCTGCTTCTTTGACCGCTTCTGCTTTTTTCGCTTCTTCAGCTGCAGCTTCTTGCTCTTCTGCATCAAAGGCTGCGATCACTTGATCAGGAGTGCTTGCTTGGCGAAGTTTGTCTGCAAAACCTGGTTTCATCAAGTACTTAGACAATTCAGCAAGGGCTGCCAAGTGAGTGTCGTTGGCTCCTTCTGGAGCTGCGATCATGAAGAACAAGTCTGTTGGTTGGCCATCAAGTGATGCATAGTCCACACCCTTGTTTGATTTTGCAAACAAAACTGTTGCTTCTTTGACTGCTTCGTTTTTGCTGTGGGGCATGGCAATTCCGTCACCCAAACCAGTTGAAGTTTGTGCTTCACGGTTCATGATTCCAGCCTTGAAAGTGTCAAAATCTGTCACCACACCATTGTCAACGAGCGATTGGACCATCTCATTGATCACGCCCTCTTTATCTGTTGCCTGAAGGTCAAACAACATCACGTTTTTATTTAAAACGTCTTGAATTTTCATAGTTTTTCTACCTCTACTTTTTCATAAGTTTCTTTTATATAGTCAGCTGTCGCCAAATCATCTGAGAAGGTGGTTGCTGTTCCACAAGCCACGCCCCATTTGAAGGCTTCGATGACGTCTCCCGTCGTTGCGAGCTTCCCAGTGAAGCCAGCAACCATGGAATCTCCAGCCCCGACAGAGTTCTTCACTTGACCCTTGATTGGTTTTGCGAAGTAAGTTCCGCTTGGACTGACGAGGAGAGCACCATCACCCGCCATGGAAATAATGACATTTTGTGCACCCTTGGCCAAGATTTCTTTAGCATAACGTTCAATTTCTGGCAATTCCGTCAAGGTAACGCCAAAGATATCTCCCAATTCATGGTTGTTTGGTTTGACCAATTGGGGATTGAACTCCAAGGAATCAATCAAGGTTTGTCCTTCAAAGTCACAAACCACTTGCGCACCTGTCGCACGTGTTGCTGCGATCAATTGTTTGTAAATGGCATTTCCAAGTGAAGATGGGGCAGATCCTGCAAAGACTACCACATCATCTGCTGTTAAGCTCGATAAGATGTTGAGCAATTCTTGCAACTGAGCTTCCGTTACTTCTGGACCATTCCCATTGATTTCTGTTTCCTCATCAGCCTTGATCTTGACATTGATCCGTGTATCTTGGTCCACTGTCACAAAGTTGGTGGAAATGTCTTCGCTGGTCAGTACGTCTTCAATGAAGCGTCCGGTGAAACCACCGATAAATCCAGTCGCTGTGTTCTCGATATCGAGACGCTTCAAAACACGACTGACATTGATCCCTTTACCACCGGCGAATTTATCTTCCGAAGCCATCCGATTGACCGCTCCGGTCTCTACATGATCGAGACGGACAATATAGTCAATTGCTGGATTCAGTGTAACTGTATAAATCAAACCTCTATAACCTCCGTTTTTTCTTTTAAAACCTTTAATCGTTGCGGTTCACTTTGATTGGTGATAATCATGGCTCGCTTAATAGGAGCCACTTTGACAAAGGATGTCACCCCAATTTTCGAATCATCCGCTAGGATGTAGGTTTTTTTCGCATTTTCGATAATCGCACGCTTGACAGATCCTTCTTCCAGGTCTGGAGTGCTGTAAAATTCATCATCGATTCCATTCATTCCAAGAAAGGCCTTGTCAAAATTCAACTGACCGATCTGATTGAGGGCGATCCCTCCGATACTAGCATCTGTAGAAGATTTTACCTTCCCACCGATGATGACCGTTGGAACATTTCGCTCGACCAACTTGGTCGCATGGTGAATCGAGTTGGTCACCACGGTTACTGTTGGATTGACAATTTCTTGTACTAAAAGTTCATTGGTCGTCCCGGCATCGATAAAGATCACATCATGATCTTTGATCAATTCCGCCGCTTTTACAGCGATCTTTGACTTAACTTGAATGTTTTTGATAGATTTTTCTTTATTGCTTTCTTCCTCTTGAAGAAAATGCAGGCTTTCCGCACCGCCGTGAACCCGGCGAAGTTTACTTTCAGCTTCTAATTCATCCAAGTCACGTCTAACCGTTGATTCAGACGTCCCTAGCTCTTGTACAAGGGTTTCTAAGGAAACAAATTTTTCCTTCAGTACCTTCTCGAGGATGAATTGTTTTCGTTCAGACTTAAGCATTTCTCCTCCTTTTGCAATCGATTACAAGGACTATTATACTCCATCTCCAAAAAATGTCAACACTTTTTATCAATTTCTATCATTTTCTTTCAAAAATTCTAAAAGTGTACAAAAAAAGAGCAGGAAAGAACTCATTTTGTTAAAAGAGTTCTTTTCCCACCCTCATATATCTTCTTTGAAGATTTTAAGCAATAAAGTGTCTAAGCATCTATTCTATCTTCGGTATGTCTTAATCATTTTTTGAAGATTGTTTCTTTTTCTTGAAACCAAACAATCCAGCAAGTAACCCAACGGCAACACCTGTTGTTGCTACTGCATATTTGGAGGAATCAGATCCAGCCACAGCTTGGCTGTTTTCTTTTTTAGGTTTGATCTCTTCTACTTTGGCTTCTTGTTTTGGAGCTGGAGTAGCTGTTGGTGCTTGCACTTGTGGACTATTGGTAGTTGTTGGAAGAACCGTTGGTCTATCCGAGAAAGTTGTTGGATTGCTTGAGCGGATATCCATTGGCATATCTGCTGCTTCTAAAATAGCTGGATCCATTCGTGACGCTAGATCTTCATATTGGGAATTCAACAGTTCCACGACACTTTGATAAGATTGCAGGATTGTGAATTCTGCTTCCAATTTTTCTTTTTTATTCTCTAAATTAGCCACAGCAGCTGATAAAACAGATTGGGCTTTGACCAATAATTCTGGAGCATTTTTAAAGTCAGAAAGACGTTTTTCAGCAGCAACCAGGCGCTCTTGCGCCGCCTTCAAGCCCTCATGCGCTTCTTGAACGACTTGGGCTTTTTCTGCTTCTTCAGCTTTTAAAAGATCTAATTTCTCACGCGCAGCCGCTAACAAATCCTTCGCTTTTTGAAGGGCTGCTTCTTTTGGCTGGATAGCTGCTTCAATCCGACCTCGAGATACATCAAGAGTCGCCTTCGCCTTTTCAACCGCATGGTCCTTGCTAACAAGAAGAATTTTGTAATTTTGGATGGTCTTTTGGACATTGGCCATCTCTACTGCCACGTTTGAATTAGCATGGCGGGCATCTTCTAACTTGCCTTGCAGGATAATGATTTGAGACTCTTGATTGGCCTTGTCTAACTTGAGATTAGCGACTTCATCAGATTTTGCTTTCACATCTGATCTTGTCGTCGTTGCGCCAGCTCCCTGACGCAATTGGTAAGCGAGTGCACTGGTTGACACTGCTGAATGGACCGGACTATGTAAGAAAGCTGCTTCTGACATAGCATTGCTTGGGTCATAAGCGACTGATAAAGCTGTCGCTTTGTTGTCTACCATTTGGAGGTAGTGACCAACCTTCGCAAAGGCCTCAGCCCCAATTTTCATATAAATGTCATTGGCATCGATTTGTGTTTCGTCTGTTGGTAGACCATATTGAGCCGCTACTTCCTGATAAGCCGCTTTTTCATTGTACCAAAAGTCAACCGCACCA
Organism: Streptococcus sp. HMSC072C09; assembly: GCF_001813105.1. NCBI lineage: Bacteria > Bacillati > Bacillota > Bacilli > Lactobacillales > Streptococcaceae > Streptococcus > Streptococcus sp. HMSC072C09. The sequence continues at coordinate 36,532 of NZ_KV811502.1, forward strand.
GCAGGTGAGAAGCCATAAGCGATGTTCTCGTTTGGCAAATACTTAAACATATGCCAGTTGGCTTTTTTGAAGTATTCCAACTGTACTTGACTGGCTGGAAGGGAATAGGGATCCAGTTCCAATTCAGGCAAGCCGGCATTGCGACGATAAGCGTTGATAGCATCAGCAATTTCAAGTGCTCGGAGGTTAGCTTGCAAGGATCCAGACTCTCCAACCGTTAAGCCGTCTTCTTCACGACCACGTTTGTAGAGGGCTAAAGCGCTCGCTGCAGCTTCATTGCCATTGTCTGCTAAGTGTTGCAAATAACCTTCATAAGTCGCTTGACTCAACTGAACTGGGCTATTGGCCGCTGCTTGTTCTAAGGCTGCCAATTCTGCTTCCTTGGTAGCGATGACCGCTTTCAAATCTGTTAGACGCGTTTGAGCCAGTTGAATGTCGTTCTCAATTTGAGCCACAGTATCTGAGCCAGTTTGCTGACTCGCTTGCAAGGTTGCAAGATGATTCTGAGATTCTCGGATACTTTGCTCGACTTGACTTTGCTCCAACAAAGCCTGGTTGAGTACATTCTCATCATTTGAAATCGGTGCTTTGGCTTGGTTCAATTCATTTTGTGCTACATCGACCAAAGATTCCTGAGCAGTAACCTGATTTTCCTGTTGACGAACAGCCTCTACGACTTGGTCATGAGCAGCTTCTGCTTCTCGAACCTTATTTTCTTCAATAGTCACATAGGCTTGAGCCACCTTGACGTCATTTTCTGCATTCTGAACTTGGGCATCCGAAGTCGTTGCGATGAGGTTTTCCGCATCCGTCACTTCTGCTTTCTTTTCTTCCAGTTCTTGTCCAGCAGCCTTGACTTCTGTTTGAGCATCGATCACTTTTTGCTCTTGGTAGTGGACATCTTTCACCACTTGCCCTTTTTGAGCTGTGATTTGCTTCAACTCATCAACTGTAATTGGTTTTTCAACTACTTCCGTGCTGTTGGTTTCTGGATTTTCATTTTGCTTGACCTCTTCGGCATTTGCTTTGTGATGAAACATACCAGATAGGACTGTTGTTGCAGCAATCCCAGTCGTGAAAACCGATTTTCCTAATTTCTTTCCCATTAAACTCACCCCCAAAACTTAATCATTTTCTTGAAGTTTCTCTACCCCTTAGCATACCACATTTTGTTACCAATAACTAGTAGGTTTTAAAAGTTTTTTTCATAAATTTTTGAGGCAAAAGAAAAACAGCTGACGCTGTTAGTCTTCTTGTTTAATTTGTTCCAACATCTTCTCTTCTTCTGCTGTCAACTCATAGTTTTCTAGCAAGTCTGGACGACGTTCTAAGGTCTTTTTCAAACTCTGATAGAGGCGCCACTGACGGATATTTTCATGATGGCCACTCATAAGAACATCTGGAACTGTCATTCCTCTGTATTCATAAGGCCGGGTGTATTGAGGATACTCTAAGAGACCAGAGGAGAAACTGTCATCCTGGTGACTGGATTCTTTTCCGATCACCTCTGGAATCAAGCGGACTGTCGCATCAATCATGGTCATGGCTGCTAGCTCACCGCCCGTTAGAACATAATCTCCCAGAGAAATCTCATCTGTCACCAAGGTCTTGATCCGTTCATCGTAGCCTTCATAGTGGCCACAGATAAAGATCAATTCCTCTTCCTGAGCTAATTCTTCAGCATAGGCTTGGTCAAAAGTCCGACCAGCAGGGTCCAGTAAGATCACGCGTGGATTCTTCTTCTCAATGGCATCAAAGGCATCAAAAATCGGTTGAGCTCGTAGAAGCATGCCTTGCCCACCCCCATAGGGTTCATCGTCCACATGGCGCGCTTTCTCCGCATTTTCACGGAAATTATGGTAGTTGATCTCGAGAAGTCCCTTTTCACGCGCCTTGCCGACGATAGAATGCTCCAAAGGCGAAAACATCTCTGGAAAGAGGGTTAAAATATCAATCTTCATCGTCTAACCCTTCTAAGATGTCTACATCCACACGATTTCCAGGGATATCGATATTTAAGACGACTGGTGGGATATAAGGCAAGAGAAGATCTCGTTTGCCTTTTCGTTTCACGACCCAGACATCATTGGCACCTGGTTGCAGGATTTCCTTGATCTGACCGATTAGCTGGTCATTTTCATAAACATCAAGGCCGATGATCTCATGGTAATAAAACTCGCCATCCTCCAAATCTGTCAAGTCTTCTTCTGCAACCTTGAGGCTAAATCCTTTGAATTTCTCGATGGCATTGATATGGTACATATCCTTAAACTTGATGATATCGAAGTTCTTGTGCTTGCGGTGACTGGCAATGGTCACCGTTTGGACAAACTGATCCTTCTCATCAAAGAGAGCCAACTCTGCTCCCTTTTTAAAGCGCTCATCCGCAAAGTCTGTCACAGACAAGACCCGCATCTCTCCTTGTAATCCTTGGGTATTAACAATTTTCCCAACGTTAAAGTAATTCATTTTATTCACTACATTTCTCTTTTAATTAATTTATCTCTACAGTTCTCTAATAAGAGCTGCAATTTTTTCCGATTCTGACCAGTGTAGATAGTGGTGGTTTCCACCTAGAATGAGTTTTGTATTAGAATTCCAATATTCTGAATCTCTGTACTCTTTTTCTCTATACGCCTGACAAAATACGAAAACAGGAATATTATCTGCTAAGGACAAACTATCAAAATCTTCAGCGGTAATAGTTACAGATATCTGAAATCCAGGAACTTGCTTTTCCAATTCTAAACCCTTTTCTTCCATCAATTCCCAAATCAGTCTATCAGTTTCAGGTTCAAATGTTGCTTGAGTTAGTCCCTTAAAATAATTTTCCGGACCACATTCTTCAATCATCCTCATTTGCTCTTCCATTTCTGGATAAGGATTTTTTGAAAAATCAGCAAACATTATTTTTTTTGTTGTTGGTTCAATTGCTATCAAAGCTTGACACTTAATTGGTTTACTCATTAACTTTAAAGCCAAAACACCACTTAAACTATGAACACAAAGTATGTAATCAGAAATTTCCAACCCTTTCAGGATTTCGAATACCGCTTCAACAAGATTATCCAAATTAAATCCTGTTTGACTATGAATCGGACTCCTACCTGTATTCGGAAAATCAATCGTTAAGTAACCTATTGAAGAAGGAAGTTTTTCAAGTATTGGTAGAAAATTTTCATAACTCGGTATCAAACCAGCACCATTTAAACAAACTAGTACTTTATTTCTCTTTTCATAAGTAACAGAGAGACAACCAATCTTTGTAGTTACTTCAAATCGGTTCATATCAAAACAACCCTTTCTAAACAACAATTCACTTAACATTCTTAGGTTTTATTTTATCACGTTCAGAGGATTTTCTCAAATGCTCTTTTCTGCTAGAAACTGCTCCAAATCTTGTTCATGCTGATACTTGATGGCTGCCTTCTTGTCTTTTTCAAAAATGGTCTTCGTTAGGTCGATATGGTTAATAGCTGCAATTGCCACTGTGTAGTGAATGATATCTGCCAACTCCTTTGCCAATTCCTCGTTTGAATCTTGGACCCCCTCTTTTCTACCTGAACGTCCATTTAAAACCTCAGCGACTTCTCCAACTTCTTCTACTAGTTTGATAAAAAGTCCTTCTTCTGTTCTAGATTGTTGATAATGATCAAGTAAGTATTCCTCTAGTTGTCTGACTGTTAAATCTCTCATTCCTTCTCCTTGCAACAAAAAAACGGGACAAAGCCCCGCCTTTTATTTTTCGTCAATAACGATTCTTACTTTTTTATCTTCAGTTGGGACAGAGTAGACAATCGTTCTTATCGCAGAAATGGTGCGACCTTTCCGACCGATTACACGACCAACATCGCTAGGATCAAGGTCAAGGTGATACTCCAAGAATTCAGGAGTATCTTCGATCTTGATGGTTAAAGCATCCGGTTGTGAAATCAAGGGTTTCACAATTGCAATAATGAGATTTTCAATCGTATCCATACATCAACCTACTTAAAAAATTATTTTGAGAATTTAGAATCGTGGAATTTCTTCATCACACCAGCTTTTGAAAGGATGTTGCGAACTGTATCTGAAGGTTGAGCTCCATCAGCCAACCATGCAAGAACGCGATCTTCTTTCAAAGTTACTTGGTTTTCTTCAACAAGTGGATTGTAAGTTCCAACTGTTTCGATGAAACGTCCATCACGTGGTGAACGTGAATCTGCTACGTTGATACGGTAGTAAGGTTTTTTCTTAGAACCCATACGAGTCAAACGAATTTTAACTGCCATTTTTATAAGTCTCTTTTCTATATTTTAATTTTCGGTGAAATAGACAAGCTATTTAGCACATGATCTATTATAACACATTTTATAGACCTGTCAAGAAAAAAACTTGACAGTATTAAAATTTTTTTAATTAAGCAGTAAATCGGCGATTTCTTGATAGGTGCTAACTTCATAAGTTGGCACTACTTGGCTGGTATTTTCCTTGTGATCTGGATTATACCAAACGGTAGCAATCCCCGCAGCATTCCCTCCTGCGATATCCGCTGTCAAAGAATCACCGATCATGAGGGTCTCTTCCTTGCTAAACCCTGGAATCAGCTGGCCTACTTTGTCAAAAAATGCAGGTTCTGGTTTCTGAGTATGAAGCTGTTCAGAGATAAAGACCTCTTTAAAATAAGGTGCGATGGTAGAATGAGCTAAGCGTCCTTCTTGAATGGCAGTCACTCCGTTCGTTGCACCATAGAGCTGGTAACCTGCTTTTTCAAGTCGGGCCAGTAAGTCCTCCGCCCCTGGGAAAGATTGCCCTTGAAGACTGATGTAATCTTGGTAGCGAAGAGCCATCTCAGCCCCGTCAACCGTGATCCCAAAGTGGGCAAACCCAATCGCAAACCGACTATCCACGAGTTCTTGTTTGGTGAGCTTCTTTTGTTCCAAATCCTTCCAGAGACCTTGGTTCATAGGTTTGTAGTAATCTTTAAAGGCCTCTACATCTGGAAAATTCATGTCTTCTAACATCTGCGTCAAGGCTGTTTCTTCAGCAGATTCAAAGTCCAACAAGGTATGGTCCAAATCAAAAAGTAAAAATTTATATGCCATTACAAACGATCTTTCAATTTTTCTACAAATAAATAAGCTGCTGGGCAAGTGAGGGTATTCTTGATGGTCAGATGATTGATCTGGTAAATCTTCTTGCGATCGGTATGAGGAAATTCCCGACAGGCTTTCGGGCGAACATCGTAGATGGAACAGAGGTTATCTCCACCCAAGAAAGGGCAAGGCATAGCTTTAAAAACCTTGTCGCCATCCTCGTCAACTTGAAGAAATTCCGCTTCAAAAGCAGGCAGTTTCATCTTGAAATACTTAGCGATCCGCGTGATATCTGCTTCCTTAAAATCAGGCCCCAAGGTCTTACAGCAATTGGCACAAGCCGTACAATCGATTTCCTGGAACACTTCATCGTGGATTTCTTGCGCTATTTTATCTAAATTCTTAGGTGGCTTCTTCTTAAGATTCGCCAATACCTTGCGATGCTCCTTTTGCTTTTGGAGAGCTAACTGATGGTATTTTTCAATATCAATTTCCTGTGTCATCCTCTATTTCCTCTTCTAAACAATAGAAAGATTATACCACAAAGGCTCTAAAAAAAGATAGATCCTGCGATCTATCTCACTTGATTAATCTGTTACAGCGCCTGTTCCATCTAGGCTCCAAGTGTCTTCGACATAAGGAGTAAATTGAGTTATTGTTTTCTCAAATCCTTCAACAACAATCAAATAAACCTTATCATCTTTTTGGAATACCCAACCAGCAACCTGCATGCCTGACTTGAGAAATATATGTATTTTAAGCGATTCATTTCCCCCAACAGTCGTCGTAGATTTTGTCATTTTCTCAACAATTTTATAATCATTCCACTTACTCTCCAATCTTTGAGCTATTAGCTCTGCATTAAATTCCACTCCTTCGGCGACATGTGCTTTTTCTCTAGTGGCAGCATTTAAAACAATAATATTGAAGGCGTTTTTATCTGTGTACTGAATGTTATCCCCAACTTGGAGATTGTCATTCTTTTTCCAGTCACTCGGGATATTGACATAGCCATAATCTGCCGAACCAATTCGTTTCGTTTTCACATTCCCCTTATCACTATCTGGAATTTTTTTCTCTACATTACTACTTGAATTTGTTGTCTCTTTCACCACATTCGTGGAACTAGATGCTACCGATGATTTACTATACTCTTTCTTTGGACTAGTACAAGCAGAAAGACTAACAACAGACAAAAACGTAACAGACGCGAGTAGGAACTTATTTTTCATATTCTCTCCTCAATGATGTATTTACTTTCCTCTAGTCTACCATGATTTTCTAGGATTTGAAAGTGCGATTTCTATAGCATAAAGAGACTAGAAATGATTCTAGCCTCTCTTCATCAATCCGTCACAGCGCCTGTTCCATCTAGACTCCAAGTGTCTTCAATGTAGGGGATAAAGGTTTTCAAGGTTTCTGCATCCCCTTCAAAAGAAATGGTATAAACTTTTTCACCCTTCTGGAAGATCCAGGTAATCAGGTATTGACCAGATTTCATGACAATTTGAAGCTGGTAGGCGTCCAGACCTGCGACTTTAGTCCGCGCTCCCGTCATCTTATCAACATCCTGGTTATCTTGCCACATTACGGCCAGTTTCTTGGCTAGAAATTCAGCATTAAACTCGATATCCGCAGGAACTTTGGCCTTTTCTTTAGTAAAGCTGTTCAATGTGACAATATTATAGCCACTCCCATCCGTATACTGGACAGCTTCTGTCCCATCGATATCCGTGAACTTGAACCATTTACTTGGAATATCGATGTATCCATAATCTGCATTTCCAATCCGCTTGGTTTCTTGACTGGAAGAATTTTTCTTTGTAGAAGAAGTATCCTTTGACGAAGAACTACTTGTTTTCTTTTCGACTTTGCTGCTACTTTCTTTTGTAGAAGAAGCTGCTGTATCCTTTTTAGTGGTGTGACTACAAGCCATTAATGTGCAGGTAGAAAGAATCGTCAGTGATGTGACCAATAATTTATGTTTCATGCTCAACCTCCTTGAGAACGTTTTCCGTCCTCTAGTCTACCATAAATGCAGGTATTTTAAAATAGGATACGTGTCACATCTGATCGAACCTTTCAAATTCAGTTCATTTCTTTTAAACCTAAAACAAAAGGCTGGGACAAAAGTCCTAGCCTTTTAATTGTTTTTGGATTGTCGAGCAAGACGCAGTGGTTGAGTGGGCTCTACTACGCTGATTTCATCAGCTTTTACAGCCCTACTTAACTGTGCGGAGGTGGGACGACGAAATCGAATTCTAACGAATTACCGATTTCTGTCCCACTCTCTAATTGTTATTCTTCATCCATTGACAGAACTGACAAGAAGGCTTCCTGTGGCACTTCTACCGAACCGATGGCTTTCATCCGTTTCTTACCGGCTTTTTGTTTTTCAAGAAGCTTGCGTTTCCGTGAGACGTCCCCACCATAACACTTGGCCAAGACGTTCTTACGAAGGGCCTTGATATCTGTACGGGCCACGATCTTATGACCGATAGCTGCTTGGATGGGCACCTCAAACTGTTGACGAGGGATAATCTTCTTAAGCTTCTCAACGATCAACTTACCACGTTCATAAGCAAAGTCCTTGTGAACGATAAAGCTGAGGGCATCGACAGTATCTCCATTGAGGAGAATATCCATCTTAACCAGTTTGGATGGACGGTATTCAGACAACTCATAGTCAAAGCTTGCATAGCCACGAGTGGAAGACTTCAATTTATCAAAGAAATCAAAGACAATTTCCGCCAGTGGGATTTGATAGATGACATTAACTCGATTTTCATCGATGTAGTCCATGGTCACAAAATCCCCACGTTTGCGTTGGGCCAATTCCATGACAGCTCCGACAAACTCTTGTGGCACCATGATTTGCGCTTTGACATAAGGTTCTTCGATTGAAGCGATCTTGGTTGGATCTGGGAACTCAGATGGGTTAGACACATCCAGTGCTTCGCCATCTGTCAAATTAACCTTGTAGATAACAGACGGTGCTGTCATGATCAAGTCAATATTGAACTCACGCTCTAAGCGCTCTTGGATAACGTCCATATGAAGAAGTCCCAAGAAACCACAACGGAAACCAAAACCAAGGGCTTGAGAAGTCTCCGGTTCAAATTGAAGACTAGCGTCATTCAATTGCAATTTTTCCAAGGCTTCACGAAGATCATTGTATTTATTGGATTCGATTGGGTAAAGACCAGCAAATACCATTGGGTTCATCTGCTTGTACCCATGAAGAGGCTCAGCTGCTGGATTGGTCGCTAAGGTCACAGTGTCCCCGACACGGGTATCTGCAACGGTCTTGATAGAGGCCGCAATATAGCCAACATCTCCAGTTGCAAGGAAATCACGTCCAACCGCTTTAGGAGTAAAAATCCCAACCTCGGTGACATCAAAGGTTTTTCCATTGCTCATGAGCTGGATCTTATCGCCTGGTTTGACCATTCCATTGACCACTCGAACCTGAAGGATTACTCCACGATAGGCATCATAAACGGAGTCAAAGATCAAGGCTTGAAGAGGTGCTTCAACATCACCTGTCGGAGCAGGAACTTTCTCAACGATCTGCTCCAAAATCTCTTCAATCCCAATACCAGCCTTGGCAGAAGCTAGGACTGCTTCACTGGCATCCAAGCCGATGACATCTTCTACTTCTGTGCGCACACGTTCTGGATCTGCAGCTGGTAAGTCAATCTTGTTAATAACTGGCAGAATCTCCAAATCGTTGTCCAAAGCAAGGTAAACATTGGCTAGAGTCTGGGCTTCAATCCCTTGAGCCGCATCTACTACGAGAATGGCACCCTCACAGGCAGCCAGCGAACGCGAAACCTCATAGGTAAAGTCCACGTGCCCCGGTGTGTCAATCAAGTGGAAGATATAGGTCTCCCCATCTTTAGCCGTGTAGTTCAACTCGATGGCATTGAGCTTGATGGTAATCCCACGTTCCCGTTCCAGGTCCATACTATCTAAAAGTTGGGCTTGCATCTCCCGACTAGACACAGTTTCGGTTTTTTCTAAAATTCGATCGGCCAGGGTTGACTTTCCATGGTCAATATGGGCGATGATCGAGAAGTTCCGAATCTTCTCTTGTCGTTTTTTTAATTCTTCAAAATTTGGCATAATCATCTTCCTAGTAAATTTAATCGTACTCTTCATTATAACAAAAAAGAAAGGCCTTTGCCTATCTTAATTCATTATTTTCAAAAATCGCTTCTGCGTTTTATTTCCCTCATAGCCTATGTGTTCGTAAAAAATATGGGCTTCTTTTCGATGGGATGCAGAATTTAAACGGATAAAAGCATAATGCCTGCTTTTGGCAAGTTCTTCAACTCGCTCCATCAATTGGCGACCGATCCCACGTCCTTGAGCAGATGGAAAAACCGCTAGACCTAAAACATTAAGCCCGGCGTCACTATAAAGACTTTCGTAGACCTCTGCTTCCACATAACCAAGAATATGGCCTGTTTGTTCCTCTTCGTAAACAAAACAAAAGTGCCCCGAGTCTGGCAGATTGAATTTTTCGATCTGAGCTGCCACTTTCTCAAGGGTCGAATCATACCCCAATGCTTGGTGACACAAATCTCGAATTTGACCTGCATCTTTGACTTGAACGCTACGAATCATACCCCAACCTCCATGAATTATCTGCTTTCATATTAGAACATTTCCCTCAAAAAGTAAAGGAAAAAAATAAAATTTCAACAAAAAATCCGATTTATATCAAATCAATCTTTTTTCACATTTATCAGGGATTTCTATTTACTTTTTCGATTTAATTCATTATAATAGAAAAGGTAAATACAAGGAGGTGAGTACGTTGGCCAGAGGTCGTGGAAAAGCAAGTCCTCAAGACAAAGAGGCATTACGGATTATATCGGAAAAGATCAGAGAATTACTGAAAGAACAAGGGAAAAAGCAGATTGAATTATCTCGTATTACTGGAATTCCTGCTAGCACCTTGACTGGATATGTAAAAGGAACTTCTCTTCCCGTTCCTGAAAATTTGGAGAAGATTGCTGCCTTTTTTCAGGTAGCGGTTGCTGAAATTGACCCTCGATTACGAAATGATTTTGTGGTCATTGATTCAGAGATTGAGAGATTGTATAAACAGCTCGATGAGGGAAATCAAGAAAATCTTCTTTCTTATGGAAAAAGTCTCTTGACCCATCAGAAAGAAAAACAGAAGATTGAAAAGCAATACCACTCTTATTCTGTCTATGATTCTTTTGCATCTTATCAAAATCAGAAACAAGCTGATATCGTCTGGTTTGATCAAAAGATCCCTTACGATTTAGCTTTTTGGATTCATACAGATTCCCTAGAGCCCAAATATGAAAAAGGGGCCGTTGTGTTAGTCAAGCAAACCTACTACGATCAGGCAGGGGCTATTTATGCCATTGATTTTGATGGACAAACGTTGATCAAACGGGTATTTCGTGAGGCCAACGGTATTCGACTGGTTTCCCTCAATAAGAAATATAGTGATCAAATCATTCCACTTGATGAGGAACCTGGGGTGATTGGAAAAGTGATTGATGGCTTTGTTCCTCTTGATTTGGAGGAAATCAAATGATTAAATTAATTGCGATTGACTTGGACGGAACTCTTTTGCATGAGGATAAGACTCTATCTAAAGGCAATATTGAAGCTCTTCACCGAGCCCATGAAGCCGGCTATGACATTGTGATCTGTACGGGGCGCCCCTTAGCAGGGGTACGGCCCATCTTTGAAGAGATTGGACTCCCTGATGGCAACTACTATATGATTATCAATAACGGGTGTACAACCTTGTCGACTCAGAATTGGGAAATCATTGGCAAGGAAGAATTGAGCCTTGAGGACATGCACCGGTTGCAAGTTTTGACGGAAGATACAGACGTCCAGCTAACCTTATTTGATATGGATCACTACCTAGTGGTTGCACCTGAAGCCAGTGAACTTGTTACGATGGATGCGGGCATTGTTAATAGTAAACCGACACCTGTCTCAGAAGAGGATCTGCCCAACCTTGTTCCTATTTTTCAAGCCATGTACGTGGGAGATCCTTCTGCTATTGATGACTTCCAAGCTCAGAATGAGGCTGCATTAGAGGCCGATTTTAACACTGTACGTTCACAGGATATCTTATTTGAAATCCTTCCAAAAGGAGCGAGCAAGGCTTCTGCTCTTCAAGCATTAAGTCAAACATTAGGCTACAGGAGAGACCAGGTCATGGCTCTTGGAGATGCCAATAATGACCTTGAAATGCTACGTTTTGCTGGCTATAGCGTCGCTATGGGAAATGGCAATGCTGCTGTCAAGGAAATAGCTGACTTCATCACCTTGACTAATGATGAGGATGGCGTGGCCCATGCTATTCACAAATTAATTGAAACTGAAAAAGGAGAATGATTATGAAATACGCAAATCTGTTGGACCGTTTTATTACCTATGTAAAGGTCAACACACGTTCAGACGAAAACTCTACAACCACTCCAAGTACCCAATCACAAGTTGATTTTGCAACCAACATCTTGATCCCTGAGATGAAACGCGTGGGTCTTCAAAACGTCTACTATTTGCCAAACGGCTATGCCATTGGGACCCTTCCAGCTAATGATCCAAGCTTTACACGCAAGATTGGATTTATCTCTCACATGGACACCGCTGACTTCAATGCGGAAAATGTCAATCCTCAAATCGTTGAGAATTACGATGGGGGTGTCATTGCTCTAGGGGATTCTGGTTTCACACTGGATCCAGCTGATTTTGCTCATTTGAACAACTACAAGGGACAAACCTTGATCACGACGGACGGTACTACTCTTCTGGGAGCAGATGATAAATCTGGTATCGCTGAAATTATGACGGCTATCGAATATCTGACGGCACATCCTGAAATCAAACACGGGGAGATCCGTGTCGGCTTTGGTCCAGATGAAGAAATCGGCGTCGGAGCAGATCAATTTGATGCAGAAGATTTTGATGTAGACTTCGCCTATACGGTTGATGGCGGTCCTCTTGGGGAGCTTCAATACGAAACCTTCTCAGCAGCTGGAGCTGAAATTACCTTCAAAGGACGCAATGTCCACCCAGGTACAGCCAAAGGTCAAATGATCAACGCCCTTCAATTGGCCATTGATTTCCATAACAAACTACCTGAAGGAGCACGTCCTGAATTAACCGAAGGCTATGAAGGCTTCTACCACTTGATGAACATTGAAGGAACTGTTGAGGAAGCAAGTGCCAGTTACATCATTCGGGACTTTGAAACTGAAAGCTTTGAGAAACGCAAAGACCTCATGACATCTATTGCGGATCAGATGAATGCAGAACTCGGTAGCGAACGCGTTCTCCTCACCCTCAAAGATCAGTACTACAACATGAAGCAAGTGATTGAAAAAGATATGACGCCGATTACCCTTGCTAAGGAAGTCATGGAAGATCTTGGCATCACTCCAATCATTGAACCGATCCGCGGTGGTACAGATGGGTCTAAAATTTCCTTTATGGGAATTCCTACACCAAACATCTTTGCCGGTGGAGAAAATATGCACGGTCGCTTTGAATACGTTAGCCTCCAAACCATGGAACGCGCTGTTGATACCATTATCGGTATTGTGACCAAAAAATAAGAAACAAAAAGGATTCGGATAGATTGTCCGGATCCTTTATTGTATGTTAGAAAGCTTGACAATATCTTTGACCTGATCAATGGACTGAATTAGGTTAAGGCTTGTCTCATTGATAGGAAGATAATAGACTTTATCTGCCAAAGATTCTGTAAAAGGACGATTGGTGAGTAAGATCACCTGTTGTCCTTTTTCTTTTAACTCTTGCTCCTTCTTTCGTACCTTTTGGTAAAAACTCGGGTCCCGAATTTCTAGATCATCCACCAAGACACACGTAGCATCCAAACCGAATGACTCATTGGTCCCATTTTGGGTCAGATAATAGGCTGCTCCTGCTTTGACCTCATATAAGCCAGCTGATGGCTCAACCGGAAGAAAGGCTGGGCTTGTTGCAACTTCTGCTGCTTTTTCCATCGCTACAAAGTTGGCTAGGACCTGCAAATAAATAGGGGATAATTTACTTAAATCCAAGAGTTCCTCAAACTCAAAACCACGTTTCAGAGCCTCTAAGATATAGAAGAGCCGATGGGGCATATGACGAGCTATTTTTTGGATTAACTCATCATCGCTCATTTCTTCAGGAAAGACAGTCAGCAGTTTTTTATCTTTAATGGTTTCTAAGGCCTGTTGGTAAGCTTCATCGATCCTCTTCCCAAATCCATAAACTGCCCCATAAGAGTGAATTTGTGTATTGAGACGAGCATTCTGTGCAGCATCTGAAAAGATCGGAATCTTAAAGAAAATATAGTCTAGACTGAGTTCATAGACAGCCTTTAGATCCTGTAATAAGGGGTGAGGCAAATGCTCGAGCGAGCGCCCCAATTGCAGCTGCACGCCTTGCTCAAACAAGGAATAGCCCAAGCCCATAGAGGCCATCGAGATACTATCTGAAGCAAATGGATTAACCTCTAAGATATAAAAAGCATAGCTCGTCGGATCTAGAGCAAACTTAATGGAAATGGCTCCTGTCAGCTTCAGATAGCGACTGATATGGATCGCCGCTTCACGAAGATTTTGAAACTCCCGGTCAGTCAGGGTAACCGCTGGCATGAATTGGTAAGAGTCACTGGAGTGGATCCCAACAGGATCAATGCTTTCAATAGAGGCCGCCAGGTAGTGATTGTCTTCACGATCCCGCATGACTACAAAATCCAGTTCCTTAAAGCCATAGGTCGAAAACTCCAGCAAACACTGCTGACTTGGAGAAACCGAAAGTCCCGTCTCCACGGCTTCACACAAGTCATCCAGGTTATGAGCGATCTTTCGACCCTGCCCTTGCTTACTCGCTACTGGCCAGATCATAATAGGAAATTGAATGCCTTCAGAAAACTCGATAGCTTCTCGAACTGAGCTCACCAGTGCCGAAGCCGGTACCTGATAGCCCAGCTCTTGAAAGAGACGTCGTTGATCTGCCTGTTGGTAAAAAGTACGGTAGCGTTGGAGACTCGGCCCGACAATCATGATCGATGCTTCTTTGAAAAATCCAGTTTCTTCGAAACGAAACAAGAGATTCAAAATCTGTTTATCCGCAAAGGCTAAGAGCAAGCGAGATCCGGTATAAGAAAGAAGAGTCGTCCTAAGAGCATCCAGCTTGAGCTTACTAACTACAACTATATCTGTAGCTTCTTGGGTGATAGCATTTTCCTCGCCCAAGTAAAGGACAAGAGCATTCCCATCCTTGGCATTGAGTTTTTGTGCTTCATTTACCGCAGCCAAAAGGCTAATATCCTGATAAGAATCTCCACACAGGAGAAGCAATTTCTGGTTTTGTTTCATCATTCCTTCTCCCTTCTACTTTCGTGAATTTTGGCATCAATCAACTCTAAAAATTCATCGTAAAAATAGAGATTTTCTCTTGGACCTGGACTAGCATCCACTTGGAATTGAACTCCTAAAATCGGTTGGTAACGATGACGAAAAGCTTCAATACTATGGTCATTGACATTTTCATGTGTGACCAATAAATCATGGGGCAGACTGTCCCTCGCTATACTATACAAGTGATTTTGACTGGTTATCTCGATTTTTCCTGTCGCAATTTCACGCACAGGTATGTTCAAGCCGAAATGTCCGACTTCCATAGGGGCCAGCTCAGCGCCGTAAGCTTGTGCCAACAACTGAGCTCCCAAGCCCATACCCCAGATCGGAATCTGACCATTGAGCTTTTTGATCAAGCGGCAGAGTTTTTTCACCTGATGGGGATCGCCTGGCCCACTGGATAAAATAACCCCATCTGGTTGTTGCTCCATCAGTTCATCATAAGAGATATCATAGGGATAGACCGTGACGTTACAGTCCCTTTGACTCAGTTGGCGTAAGACAGAGTGCTTGACCCCTAGATCAATCAAGGCAATACTCTTTCCAAAACCTGGTACAGCATAGGCTGTTTTTGTCGAGACTTGACGCACTTGGTCTTTGGGAAGGACCGTTGCTCGCAACTGGTCCAAGATATGCTCGATCGAATCCCCCTTGTTAATGACAGTCGCCTTCATCCGTCCATACTTACGGACAATTTTTGCCACCTGTCTCGTATCAATCCCTACAATACCAGGGATTTTTTTTCGCTTCAAGAATTCATCCAAGGTCATCTGCTGCCGCCAATTACTTGGCATCTCCACCAAATGCTGAACGACTACTGCTAAACAAGTGGGCGTAATGGACTCAGAATCATCCCGGTTGATCCCTGTTGTGCCAATAACTGGAAAGGTAAAGGAGAGGATCTGGCCACTAAAAGCCTGATCCGTGATCAATTCTTGATAACCTGTCATGGCTGTCGTAAAGACCAATTCACCAGTCACATATAGGTCTGCACCAAAGGCTTCTCCTTCAAATACAGTCCCATCCTCTAGGACCAATAATCGTTTCATCGAACCCCTCCCTTCTTTTATTCTAATCCAATTTTATCATAGTTCCTCAAAAAAAGGAAAGTCAGATTCCATGTAGCTCTCTACTCTGTCCTCTTTCTTTCCTTTCAATGAATTGTCAGTTATCTTATTTTGCACCGCGACCTTTAAGGACGGCTTCAATGATGGCCATACGGACAAAGACACCGTTGGTCATTTGTTCTACGATGCGTGATTTAGGAGCTTCTACCAAGTGGTCCGCAATTTCAACGTCACGGTTGACTGGTGCTGGGTGCATCAAGATCGCTGTATCTTTCATACGGTCATAACGTTCTTGAGTCAAACCATGAAGACGGTGGTAGTTTTCT
Organism: Streptococcus sp. HMSC072C09; assembly: GCF_001813105.1. NCBI lineage: Bacteria > Bacillati > Bacillota > Bacilli > Lactobacillales > Streptococcaceae > Streptococcus > Streptococcus sp. HMSC072C09. The sequence continues at coordinate 52,434 of NZ_KV811502.1, forward strand.
TTAGAGAAGAGTGATTCGTAATCATGACGTTCGTGTTGCACACGCAAGAACATCATCACATCTACATCTTCAATGACTTCATCGATAGTGACGAAGGTTCCATAGTCTTCAAATTCTGCACTTCTCCATTCGTCTGGACCTGCAAAGTAGAGGGTTGCTCCCAAACGTTTCAAGATTTGCATGTTTGATTTTGCCACACGTGAATGATCCAAGTCCCCAGCGATACAAACTTTCAAGCCATCAAAGTGACCAAATTCTTGGTAGATGGTCATCAAATCAAGCAAGCTTTGGCTTGGGTGTTGACCTGAACCGTCCCCACCATTGACGATAGAGGCAGTGATCGTTGGACTTTCAACCAATTCTTTGTAGTAGTCCACTTCAGGGTGACGGATGACACAAACATCTACACCAAGAGCTGACATGGTTAAGATCGTATCGTAAAGTGTTTCACCTTTGTTCACAGAGCTTGTCTTCACATCAAAGTCAAGGAGATCACATCCCAATTTCAACTCTGCCACTTCAAAGGCTTTGTGGGTACGAGTTGAAGGTTCAAAGAAAAGGTTTGAGATGATGTGTTGGTCTTCGTAGGCTGCTTTAGCTCCGTTTTTGAACTCAATCCCACGTTTGATCAATGCCATTACTTCTTCATTGGTAAGAGTTTCCATTGAGACAAGGTTTTTAAGAGCGATTTGATTTTCAGACATGTTGATTCTCCTTTTATAATGTGAATGCAAATAGTTTACAATTTGTTTAAGCTTCTTTGATGAGGACGCGGTCTTGACCGTCTAGCTCCACCATCTCGACAATGATTTCCTCTGACTTACTTGTCGGGATATTTTTCCCAACAAAGTCCGGACGAATCGGCAACTCCCGATGCCCACGGTCGACTAGAACCGCAAGACTCACTCGAGCAGGACGACCGTGACTGACCAAATTGTCAATGGCAGCGCGAATCGTTCGACCTGTATAGAGGACATCATCGATCAAGATGACCTCTCTATGAGCGATATCAACTGGTAACACCGTTGTATCTTCTGTCGCCTTCATATCATCTCGGAAAGGCTTGGTATCGAGTTCTGCAACAGGGACATCAATTTGTTCCAGCTGAGAGAGGCGTTCTTGGATCCGGCGAGCAATGTAAACACCGCGTGTCTTGATCCCCACCAGCACAATCTGGCTTAGATCTTTGTTTCGTTCAATGATTTCGTAGGTGATGCGGGTAATGGCCCGCTTCATCGTCAAATCATCAACGACTTCTTTGGTTTTCATTCAGTCCTCCTTAGTTGTAAAAGAAAAACCTCCTTTTTCAAGGAGGTTCAGCAAATGAATGGTCTAAGAGGATAGAGTCTCGCCCTATGGTCCTAGCCATTGTTTTTCACAGTCTCCTTGCCTGCCTCACGGGACAGGATTAAAGGATTTATTTAATTGAGATAACTATATCACAGTTTCAAACGACATGCAAGAAAAAACTCAACATTTTTCAAAAAAATTTAAAAACATGACTTTTCGTCCGAATAATGTTCGGCTTTTACTAAGAAACAGCCGATTTCCGCTTGATAATTTTAATCCCATAGAGCACATAGCCAGCTAAGAGGTAAGCGATAAAGATGATCACCACCCATTTGCCCACAAAAGTCCAGCCGTATTTATTAACATTGATAAAGAAATAGGCAAAGGGACTATCTTTTGCACCTGGAATTGGCCACTTCAAGACCAATCCATTGAGAAGGGCAAAGAGCATGTAAGCCAGTGGAATCAAGGTCCAAAAGAAGGGATCGAGCTTTCGGTATTGCTTGGCTTTATCAATCACTAGTGTATCAAAGAAGAACATCAAAGGAACGATGTAATGACAGAGGAAGTTTTCCAAACGATAAAACTTCTCTGGTGTCGCAAGAGGCGCCAACATAAAGTGGTAGATGACACAGGTAATCATAATGGACATGGTAACTGCGCCTTTCATACGAAGGTAGCCCTGAGTCTGGGTCGAACGACCTCGAACCATGCGCCAAACCATGTCTCCCATAAAGAACATGACCAACATGTTAGATAAAATGGTGTAATAGAGCATCATGCCAAAGCCACCATGCTTGGTCAGTTGCAGATAAACACCGAGTACACTTAAGATAAACAATAGAAAACGATAGCTAAATAATAGTTTGAATTTCATAGTATTCTCCTGAAAGAAAAGGGGCTAGACCCTTCAGTTTAATCAGGAACTTTCCTTAAGTGAGGACGGACGTCAGCGAACTTCTACGAAGTTCCATGACTTATTAAGATACAAAGGGCGTATACGGATAAAGTCAAAATAGGAAGTTTGACGCAGAATCTTTCGATTCTAGGAGAACTTATCTTTTTGACAGAATCCGTAGCCCGTGTTCAATTAGTTTTGAACCTAAAGTTTCAAAACTCCCGAGTACTTGAATCAATACTGTTTCAAGTACTTTTCTCACAGCGGAAAGTTCCATTATAAACTTAAATAACTCTATTAATTTGTGTACTTTTCTTTAGATTTTCTTCACAAATTCTGATTTGAGTTTCATTGCACCAAAGCCATCAATCTTACAATCGATGTTGTGGTCTCCTTCCACGATACGGATATTTTTCACGCGCGTACCTTGTTTCAAATCTTTCGGTGCGCCCTTCACTTTCAAATCTTTGATCAAGGTCACTGTATCGCCATCAGCCAATTTGTTTCCGTTGGCATCAATCGCTACGACACCCTCTTCTTCGATTTCAGCTGGGTTCCATTCATACGCACACTCTGGGCACACCAAGAGCGCTCCATCTTCATAGACGTATTCAGAGTTACATTTTGGACAGTTTGGTAAGTTATTCATTTTTATCTCCTTATTCAAATTAACTTTCATAGTATACCATGAAAGCGAAAATTTGACAAATTCTGTTCGACTGTAGGAGTTTCAAGAAAAAAGGAGGCGACTTGGCCTCCCTACATAGATGATATTTCTCAATCTTCCTGCAATTCTTGAATATCTCGAATCACGCGCACACCTGCTTGATTCTTCTCGCGCAGTTCAGCATCAGAGTATGGGAAGGTATTGATCAAGATACTCTCCATCCCGATACTTTGGGCAACAGCGACATCTGTCGTAAAGTCATTCCCCACCATGACCGTTTTCTCAGGGTTCAACTGATGTTCTTTCATCACTTCCAAGAGGAACTCTGGCTGAGGTTTGCGAATACCTGCATCAGAAGACAAGTAAATGGCATGGAAAAGCTCTCTCAAACCAACCAAATCAATCTCCGGATTGGTAAAATCTGCTTGGGCATTGGATAAAAGAAAGATTCGGCAACCTGCAGCTTTCATATCCTCTAATACTTCTTTCGTATGAGGATAAAGCTCCAACCGCTTGCGAGAAAGGACACGGAAAGTCCGCGCAATCAAACGTCCCCACTCTTTGAGGTGGACAACACTATTCCCGCTTGGATGGCCTTCTAAATACAATTGCACAAAAATGACCGTTAGATCAATCTCTGGGTAGGCAACTTGTTTTTCCTTAGCCAAGTCTTCTTCGGCTTGTTGCACCAACTCTCTATAACGCAGGCGCAGACCTTCTCCTGAGTAGCTTGCCCCGTAGGATTGGTAGATCTTAGCCATGGTATCCCATAAAATGGGACTCGACTCATCCGTTTCGATGTCGACCAAGGTTCCATAAAAATCAAAAATATAGTTTTTAAATGCGTACTTGTGCGGATTCATCTCTCACTCCCGTAACAAACATCGTAAAGGTTGCCTTGCAGACATTGGCCCCGTCTTGATTGGTAATATCGACATCCACCACTCGAGTCGTCCGTCCACTGTGGACACATTCGCCATGGATCGTGAGGACATCACCCAGACGCCCTGCTTTCAAGTAATTGATTGAGGATTGCAAGGTCACCCCATCGACACCTTGAGAAACCACGACCAAACCACTGACTTGGTCACACAGGGTAAAGAGATAGCCTCCGTGCGCATTTCCATAATAATTGAGCGATGATTCCACGACCTTGGTTGTCACCACTACATGGCCATCTCTCATCTTTTCGATTTCATAATTTTCAAATGCAGCAATTGCATCAAAGTGAAAATCTTTCATATACTTGCCACCTTTTCTAGCATCTTTTCAACTCCTCTATCATACTACAATTAAGGAGTAGATACAAGCAAAGGGGCAATTCCTTAGAAGCAGAAAAGGAGACTCCAACTAAGTAAGAAGACGATACTAGGCACAATATATTTTCTTGGGTGTTTCCAACACTCCCTCTTTAGATTCCATTTTCTTAAAGGGAAATAGATTTCAATCAGTAAGTGCAAAACAGCTTCCACTACTGCTAGAATCATCACTCCTAGTAAAAATAGAATCCCCAAGTCAGGCATGACCACCATTTTTAATAACAGAGCAACAAATAGATTAACAGATAAGAAATAAGTCAGCAATACACGGTAATACATCAAGTAAAAGAACCGACTCTTAGGTAGGGACTTGACATGATCGATCAAATCTTTATCAGCGGAAATGAGAGTGGTTAATGGCGTATTGACAGAAGCAATTGTTAAAAGGATGATGATTTTTAATGGAGCCTCATAATCCTGTATCAGAATGAGAAGGAGGAAGATGAGGGTAAAGACAAAATTGATGGAAAAATAGCGCTCTTGAAACAAGGAAATCCAAAAATAATTGCCACTTCTTCTCTTTGCGACGAGCAACTGATCATTTTTTGAAATCGCGACTAGATCTTCATTTTTTAAAATAAAGATAGCAACGAAGGTTGAAAGTAAGATAATATAGGACACTTGTTGGACCCATAAAGAAGATACTGTAAGAACAGTCGTTACAGAAATGAGGACTCCTCCTAGAAAACTAGGCCTGGTATTGAACTGGATAAAGACATAAAACACACTCAATACCACCAGTAAAGAAAGGAGGACGAGCTTAAAGGATTGTAGCAGGTCTAACCTGACTCCCAAAAAGAGGATCAATAACAGCACGCGCTCTAGTAAATTGAGAAGAAAGGTTACCGTCAGAAAAGACCCTTTAAAACGATTGAGAGACAAAGGAAGCTGGTAGTAGGCCTGAACCCTGTCCATCGAAAAGTAGGAATAGAGCAATTGAAAGGTTGATAGAGCAGTAACAATAGCCGTACTGATCAGCAAGACTTGAAAGCTCGTAGAAAATTTTGCCCCAACAAGATGGTAATAAAGAGCAAAGGTTAAGGAAGTTAAGAACAAGAAGAGCCGATTTTTGGATACCAAATCTCTAAAAATTGCTAGTAGCATGCTCTACCCCCTCTGACGATTGACATCATGAAACCAATCTTCTAAATTCGATTCGATCGCGTCTAGGTGACCATCTTCAATAGAATAAGCTGTATCACACACCCGAACGATACTCTCTGCGATATGCGAACTCATCAGAATAGAGCCTTCTTCTTTATACTGCAATAGCAAACTATATAGAAATTCTGTCGCATCAAAATCTAGGCCATCAAATGGTTCGTCCAATATAAGGAGAGGAGTTTTGAGATAAAAAGCTGTAATCAAGAAGACTTTCTTCTTATTTCCCGTTGACAAACTACCAATGTCGGTGTTGAGAAATTCTTCAAAATGAAAGCCTGAAATCAAGTCCTGCAATAACGTATCATCTCTCTTTCGATGATACAAACGACAGACAAAATTAAAATAATGAACAAAATCCCAGTTTAAAAAACTATTGTTTTCAGTAAAAACTGTATAGGTACGGCTCTTATAGAAATTCGTATGAAAAGAGGTCGCCTTGTCTTCTATGGTAACAGTCTCAACTGCATACTGCCGATGATCAAAGACACTACTTAAAGCTTTTAGCAAGGTTGTCTTCCCAGCTCCATTTCGACCAATCAACCCGACTACAGAATGATTGGGTACAAGCAAATTCGTGTCTTTTATAACGGGCTTGTCTTTTTTATACCAAACGTTTAGCCCCTTGATGGTTAAACACTCACTCTTCATCGACGCACTCCTTTATATAGGTAAGAAGCCCCAACCAAAACCAACAGCAAAGCGTATAACCATTCCTTTTGAAAGGCAAAGACTAAGGCGCCGATCAAGAAGCAAATTCCTGTCAGGATTCTAAATTGTAATTTCATATCTTGCCTTCTTTCTATTCACAGTATGAAAGATTACAATTGTATTTTATGCTTATACTATAGTACTTTTTTTAAGCAGATTCAAGCACGAATGGAATATTCTTACTTCTTTTACCTTACAAGCAAAAAAGAGAGTGGGACAGAAATCGGTAATTCG
>NZ_KV811502.1:58813-72312 GCF_001813105.1 Streptococcus sp. HMSC072C09
TTGAGAGGCTAGGACTTTTGTCCCAGCCTCCTTTGCTTAAAATCTTAATTTTTCCCAATCATCGTCAGTCCGTTTGCGATAATAGAACTCAGACAAGTCCGGGTCTTCCATCACTTCCAGCAGAGGAAGCATGTCGTAGGACAAGTCCAACTTTTCTAATTGGTCCTTCTCAACCCAAGAAACTTCTCCTTCATCAGACGACCTGAGCTGGCCTGTAAATTCTGTCGCTTTGTAGCAAAAGACGATGTAGCGGCCGCCCTCATCCTGTGGCCAGTCTTTGACTGCGACCAGTTTTGGATTTTTAATTGTAAGTCCTGTCTCTTCGTAGATTTCACGAATGACGGATTCTACAAGGCTTTCTCCTTCTTCGATATGGCCTCCAGGAAAGGCATAGCCAGACCAGTGAGTCTTTTCAGGTGAGCGGTATTGGAGGACTACTTTCCCATTTTCAAGATCTTCGACCATGCAAAGATTGCACAGTATAGTAGGCGTTGTACGTGACATATATTTCCTTTCTATGATGTAATACATCAATCAAAATAAACTTTTTTCTTTACTTCTTTCTTCATCACAAAGGGATTTACCAGCTCATAGTATTCATCAAAAATATCCAAAAGAAAGCCTCTCTCAAAGATAATGGTCTCCTCTTTTAACGAATATTCCGAGTGAATCGTTACCGGACCATGGCCATCAAAGGTAAAGAATAACTCAATGAAAAATACTAGAATCACCATAGCAAAGAGACTCAAAAGAAAACTAACAAGATTCTTCCAATTTGGAGCATATTTTTGATAGAAGCGATACCAGCTGTGACTAAAAGCCGTCACAGCCCCAAGATACAACCAAGCATTCCAAAGAAGTGGCGTAAATGCGTAGCCAAACAATCCTAAAAGAAAATTAGCTAGCATGAAAGTCAGTAAAAGAATATAAATAATTTGAAATACTTTTATGAGTTTAATCATTCCTGCTTTCTCTTCTTTTTCCTCAATTTTATTATAAACAAGATCAAGGCCGCTAGAATAAAGAAGATCGCATAGGTCACGATAGGAAACCAGATGTATTTCAGATTCAAGGTGTAAAGTGCTGGAATATAATCTCCCATACGTCGTCCTTTGATCCCAAACCCAATATGCACAACAGAGGTAATTGCATTCACGTACAAAAAGACGGTTGCGAAAAATTCAATGGAAGCTCGGTCTTCTTTCTGCACTCGAAAGACATTAAAATACAATCCATTCAGCAATAAATATAGATTCATAAATAAGGGAAATAGATAATTAAAATCACGGTAAGTCCTTGGGATTAGATCATTGTCAAAAAGAAAGACACCTAGGGTCGCTCCCATTGCCAAAAACATGATAAAATCCAAAAGCATACCAATACCTGAATGCTTTTCAAGCCACAGGTTTAAGCGATCTAACCAGCTTCTTTTACTCTTTATTTTATTTTGATGGTTGACCTTCTTTACAGTATTTTTCTTCTGCTTCATTAACCTTATTTCCTAACGTTAAGGATTTACTCAGAGTTTCTTCACTTCTGCTGCTACCTTTTGGAGATGCTGTTCCCGCATGCTAGCGGTATTCACATCCCGGCCGACTTCTCCCAAAATGCTGACACGCTTGGTTTTAATCCCACAGTGGTTCAAGACGGCATTTTTCAAAACAGAGATGCCATAACTATCTGGAATGTTGAGAGGGCCTGAAAAGATCTTATACCACCAAGTGGGGGCCATGGAGGTCGCATAAATACTGGCCGTTTTGCCTTTAAGCAACTTCTTGAATTGCTTGCCTCTGAGGTAATTCCAGATAAAACTTCCCTGATCATTGGCCGAGTAAGCAATCCCCGGTGTAAAGACCCGGTCGATCCAGCCTTTCATAAGGCTCGGCATACTACTCCACCAGATGGGATAAACAAAGATCAGGTGATCTGCCCACTGGATTAATTCTTGGGAACGAAGAATAAAAGGATCTTCCTCCATCCGCTTTCGATAGCCATAGCGAAGAACCGGATCAAAGTCCTCTTCATTAAGGTTAATGACTTCAAGTTCATGGCGACCTGAGTCAATATTTTCGACAATGGTTTGGAAAATAGCCTGACAGTAACTTTCCTTATCGGGATGCCCATTGATGACTAAAATTTTCATTCGTCTTCTCCTTCATCTCTTTGGTTCATTCTATCTCTTTTATATTTTTACTTGATTAATTGATAATGGTTCAAAGATTGATAGATACGTCCTTTAGGAATTTTTATTTGAAGAACACATCATCCGCAATTCCTTAACAGGTTTTCCAAGTTTAAGTATTTGTTCTTGGCCATCAAAAGTAAAACCCATTTTTTGATAGAAAGCAATGGCTCGCTTATTATCTTTCAATACCCATAAATAAATTTCAGAGAATGGATCAAGAGCAACAAATGCAGCATGCATTAACTGTTTACTCACACCTTTTCCATAGTAATCTTTTAAAACATATAAGGCAATGATTTCACCAGCTTGAATGGTCTCATCACGGTAATTTCCATAGCTGATAAATCCAACGACCTTCTTTCCATCCATCGCAATCAAGGTATTTTCTGGATATTTTTGACTAAAGAATCGACATTTTTCTAATGTCATCGTCTCCTGAAAATCCGCGGGTAAAAGATCGTCATAAGCCTCTCTCCACGTTTGCCAATGAACGAGAGATTTTCCTTCTATCTCTTCAGGAGTTTCCATTGCTTTAATGATAATCTTCATTCGCTTTATCCTTTCTAATCCAAGGCCTTCACTTCCAACATCATATCGCGGATTTGCGCTGCAAGCTCGAAATCAAGCACTTCGACGGCTTCTTGCATTTGACCTTGCAGTTTCTTGACCAGTTCCTTGCGCTCTTGGCGGTTGAGACTGGTGATATCCACTTCCTTGTCTTCTTCCTTGGACACCGCCTTAGTAACAGAAATAAGATCTCGGATTTCCTTCTTAATGGTTTGTGGCACAATGCCATGCTCTTCATTATAGGCCATCTGAATCTGACGACGACGAGCTGTTTCATCAATAGCTTTTTGCATCGACTGGGTCATGGTGTCCGCATACATAATCACATGTCCCTCACTATTACGGGCTGCACGCCCGATGGTCTGGATAAGCCCACGCTCATTACGGAGGAAGCCTTCCTTATCCGCATCAAGAATGGCAACTAGGCTGACTTCTGGTACGTCTATCCCTTCCCGAAGGAGGTTGATACCGACCAAGACATCAAAAACGCCCAAACGCAAATCACGAATAATCTCCGTCCGCTCCAAGGTCTTAATGTCCGAGTGCATGTATTTGACTTTAACACCCATTTCCTTGAAGTAGTCGGTCAAGTCTTCTGCCATCTTCTTGGTCAGGGTAGTGACAAAGGTCCGCTCTCCACGTTCTACACGCGCATTGATCTCACCCAAGAGATCGTCCATTTGTCCCATGGTAGGGCGTACTTCCACTTCTGGATCCAGAAGACCAGTCGGACGAATAATCTGCTCGATGACGGTGTCCGTTTGTTCCATCTCATAGTCACCTGGTGTCGCTGACACATAGACAATCTGGTGGACATGGCTTTCAAACTCTTCACGACGCAGTGGCCGGTTGTCCAAGGCAGATGGCAAACGGAAACCATAGTTGACCAACATCTCCTTGCGCGAGCGGTCTCCATTGTACATACCCTTGATCTGTCCCATGGTCATGTGACTTTCATCGATCATGATGAGGAAATCTTCTGGGAAGAAGTCAAGGAGGGTGTAAGGAGGCTCTCCTTCACTTCGGCCATCCATGTGACGGGAGTAGTTCTCCACCCCATTGGTGTAGCCCATTTCCCGCAACATTTCAATATCGTACTCTGTCCGTTGCTTCAGGCGTTGGGCTTCTAAGAGCTTACCTTCTTTTTCAAAGACTTTTAACTGCTCTTCTAGTTCCGCCTGAATCTTGGCAATGGCCACTTCCATATGGTCGTCATTGGTCACGAAGTGAGTGGCTGGGAAAATGGCTAAGTGGTCCACATCTCCTAGAACTTGGCCCGTCAAAGCTTCAACCTCACGAATCCGCTCAATCTCATCCCCGAAAAACTCGACTCGAAAGGCATGCTCATCACGCGAAGCTGGGAAAATCTCGACCACATCCCCACGAACACGGAATTTTCCCCGTTGAAAGTCGATGTCATTGCGCTCAAACTGGATATCCACTAGGTCATTAAGCAGTTTATCACGAGAAATCTCCAGACCTGGGCGCAGGCTGACCACGCTGTCCGAGTATTCTTTGGGAGAACCCAAACCATAGATACAAGAGACAGAAGCGACAACGATCACATCGTTACGCTCTAACAATGCTGATGTTGCTGAGTGACGAAGCTTGTCAATCTCATCATTGACCGAACTATCTTTTTCGATATAGGTATCGCTAGAGGGCACATAAGCTTCTGGCTGGTAGTAATCGTAGTAAGATACGAAGTACTCAACCGCATTCTCAGGGAAAAATTCCTTGAACTCTCCATAGAGCTGGCCTGCTAGGGTTTTATTGTGGGCAATGACCAAGGTCGGCTTATTGACCTGAGCGATGACCTGGCTCATGGTGTAGGTCTTCCCCGTACCAGTCGCCCCCATCAGGATCTGAGCCTTTTCTCCTCCCTCGATGTTATCCACCAGTTGCTCAATAGCCTGCGGTTGATCCCCAGACGGTTGGTATTTGGATACTAGTTTAAATTTGTTATCTGTTACTCGATTAATCATCTCTTTGTCCTCACATATATAGACCTTATTTTACCATAAATCACTAGAATTCTCTGAGATGAGGAATGAAAGGGAAAACAACATATTACAAAATAATTAATTGGACACAAATTAGAGCGAAAACTAAACAAGACTCTCGCAATTACTTCGAAAGTCTTGTCTTTTATTCTAAAACAATGCAATACGTAATAAACATCAGTGTCCATGATATACAAAATTAGCAAGGTTTGCTCATCAGTATTGTTTTTACGTGATCAATTTACTACTTAACTTCTTGATTCCTTACCAAGAGGTAGAGAGTTGCTCCAAATGAGCATACAAGTCCAATAACGTAAGTACAGAGTTGCAAATTGGAAGCACTACCTAAAATGGTATCCGCAACAATATTATAAAATAGATAACTAGTCAATGGTTCCACTACTCTTTCTATGAATGGTTGTACCAAAATAGGAAATAGCAGCAAAATAGCTAAACTCCCCATTGGACTTTTGAAAAAATAACTTAAGAAGTAAGAAATTAAAAAATATTGGATGGAGCCAATCAAATAGAAACTGAAAAGTTCTAAACTGACACCATTTTCGCTACTAAAAAAATGAAACCATACAAGCAGTACAATGAAATATAAGGTTGATTGGATTAGTACATCACATAACTCTACGAACAGGATCCTAATTGAACTTAAGATCCTTTTTCCGCTTACCAAATAAACCAGTTTTGTTTCGTGAGCTTGTAACTCAACAAATGCATTAACACACCCAATACTAACAGAGAGCATTGATGCAAAAACAAGAGCTTGCTTTATAGATAATTGTACAACAGTATCATTGATTGAAACTGGTAAAACACCTAAGAGACACACAAAACCTATAAAAAGTGACTGTATAGCTATCTGGTACTTTACGGGTTTTAAACTATATTTTTTGACAATAAGACTAAAAAATATTCTTGCCATTCTTCCTCCTCATTCGAATCATTTCTACAAGCATTATGAATACCAAGAACAAGATCCCTTCAACTACTAAAAGTGTAAATCCATACAATTGGCTCGTTTGAGTCCCTTCAATTCGGCCAAAAGCAAATGACTTTGCTCCAATCAAAGGCAAGAGATTTTCTATTTTAGAGGAAATTCCTCTTAAAATACCTGATAAAGTGATTACCAATAACAAAACGTCTGCAATTAATGAAGTCATTGATTTTTTCGTTACTATTACTAAGAGTAAAGCTAATAGAGTAAGAACGATTGCAAATATCATAACTCTTACCGTAACATCTAAGAACAAAGTCAATTCTAAATAATTCTTTAAAGTTGAATCCAGAAAAACGAGTAAAACAACAGCATTTACTATAGAAAATACTAAAGTAGAAAGTATCGATAAGACAACCGAACTTGCAATAAAACCAGTAAGACGAACTTTCCAGTTAGGAATCAATAACTGAGTAAAACTATCATCACCAAATTGGTAATGGGTTGAATAAACAAGTGAAACCAAGATTGGTAAGAAAATAACACTTGCTTGGTAGGGGGAAGATAAAAGAGCATCCCTGACTGTATAGACTGGATTCGATGATAGCATAGATGGATCAAGGTTAACAGCCTGTCCATTTCCTTCTACTAAAGCATTTATCACCTGGATATTTTGAATTGAAAAAAATATGCTGACTCCCAAAATAAGAAAAAAAGTGAATTTAAAAGTAGGTAAACTACAATATTTATAGAGGTCACTAAAAAAGGAACGCTTCAACATATTATTCACCTTCTTTCCCTTCGAGTGCCTTAAAATATGCCTCCTCAAAAGATCCAAACTGTTTCAAAATGTCTTTGGTAGGAGCATCAATAACAATCTTCCCATTAGAAATCCCAACCAAATGATCTACAGTTAATTCTAACTCACTCATATAATGACTTGTCATTAATACAGTCTTACCTTCATTGACAAAAGACTGCAAAAAATTGCGTACCCAGCGTATTCCTTCTGGATCTAGTCCATTGATTGGTTCATCTAAAATTAAGATGTCAGGATTTGCTAATAAGGCTGTTGCTAAACCAAGACGTTGCTTCATTCCTAATGAATAGTCTTTTACTTTTTTATTTTTAGCTTCACTTAACCCCACCAACTCTAAACATTCGTTGCACCTATTTTTGTCAACGCCACAAGCCAAGCCAATCCACCGAAGATGCTGAAATCCTGTTCTAGTTGGATAAGGTTGACAACTATCTAGGAATGATCCAACAATACAAAAAGGATTATCTCCCAATTGAGAGTATTTTTTTCCATCGATCAACGCCATTCCCATTTGACTATTTTCTAAACCAAGTAAAATTCTAATTAAAGTTGATTTTCCAGATCCATTCGGTCCAATCAATCCGGTAATCTCACCTTTTTTGGCTTTGAAAGACACGTTTTGAAGGACAATTTTATTATTATATTCCTTATGTAGCTTTTGAATTGTTATCATTCATTCTTTTTCCTTTCTGACTTTTAGTGAAATTCCACCTTCACTTGGAGCAAGTATAACAGGAGAAAATCAGGAAATTCTCAGAATAATTATTTTTTTCATTTTCAACAAATTGCATTCTAGATTTGCTATAATATGCTCATATAATTGGAGGAACTATGAAGTATAAAATTTTAGCCATTGACGATGATGAAAAAATCTTACGATTAATAGCGAATACATTAAAAGCGAACAACTTTCACGTGGAAACTCGTAAAAATATAGAGGAGATCAATATCTGTGACTTTACTGGATTCGATCTAATTTTACTTGACGTCATGATGCCTATTTCTGGTTTAGAAATCTGTCGTTCCATTCGTTCACAAATTACTACTCCAATTCTATTTCTAACCGCTAAAGATTTTGAAGAAGATTTACTAAAAGGAATACAAGCCGGAGCCGATGATTACATCACAAAACCATTCAGCATAAAGGAATTGATTGCAAGAATTCAAATGCATCTTCGTAGGGAAGAAAGATCTCACAACGCCTCTAAAGAAGAGATGGAGTCAAATATAACTTTTTATCGAGATAGTCAAGAAGTTTATTATCAATCAAAGAGAATTTCATTGACCAAGAGAGAGTTTGATTTACTTTATCTTTTAGCAAAAAATAAGAACCGAATATTTAGCATAGAAGAACTTTACAATTACCTCTATCCTGTAGACTCTGATGCACAACTACGATCCATTACTGAATACATCTATCAAATCAGACAAAAATTTAAGATTCATCAAATTGATCCCATCAAAACAGTATGGGGAGGAGGATACAAATGGAAAGAGAATTGACAATCAAACAGCTCATTAAGCGTACCTATCTTAAAATCATGTGGCAATTTCTTCTATGTCTGATACTTTTTTACATAGTTCCAGCTCTTCTATCTTCTGTATCTGGAATTAATGAGAAAAATGCCAATCGCTTTGCTTTATTTTTTAGCGTTAGTTCTTGGATTTATCTTTGCATCATTTTAATTTTTATCATTGTAATGAATATTAGACAATTATTAACCAAGATTCAAAAAGAAATGAACATGGTTTATCATAGTGGTCTATATTTCACTAAAAATGAACATCACCATTTGCAGATTAAAGAATTCATTGAAACAAATGATCTGATCGAAAAAATGCAATCTGATATAAAAAATAGAATTCAAAATGAAAAAGATCAAAAAAAAGAACTCATGTTTCAAGTATCTAGTGCTGCACATGATCTTCGTAGCCCTCTAACTGTTATCAGAGGAAATGCTGAATTCTTACAATCCACCGAGCAAACACCTCAAACAATGGAATGTCTTAAAGACCTTGAGCAAGCAAGTATTCAGTTAAACGATTATTTTAACCACTTTATCCAATACTCCAAAACCTTTTACGACCAGGATATTCAACTTGAAAACATATCAATTAAACAAGTAGCTCACCAATTGAAGGAACATATCACTCCTTTACTCCCCAGAAATACACATTTTGTTTTTTCAAATACAGTAACTCCATCGACACAAATTGCCATTCATTCCAATCTATTTTTTCGAGCAATCACCAATATTATTAATAATGCAATACAGCATCAAAAAGAAAATGATGCAAAGATCCAGCTAACAATGTCACAAGAAAATAATCGATTAGTTCTAACCATATGGAATAATCAATCTACTTTTTCAAAAAATGTATTACACCATGCTGGAAATCTTTTCTATAAAGAGGACCAAGCAAGAACACCCTCTCAAGAAAGTCACTTTGGACTTGGTTTATCTTTCGTGAAACGCGTCATGAAACTTCATAATGGAACTATGCATTTAGAAAATATTGATAATGGTGCACAAGTGAAACTAATCATTCCCATTATTATATAGAAAAAGCCGAACTCATCAATATGTGTTCGACTCAGAAGGCAGACAAACGTCATTTTTGGTGTTTGTCTTTTTCATATATGACTTTCAGACATTACACAGAGGTTAGTCATCAAACTTTTCTTTCCTCTCCCCTAAGCGATAGACAATCACTAGGGATACAAGAAGAACCAGAGTGGTGATGATTGATCCTTCTGCTCCAAATGCCCCTCCGGTCAACCAGTCAGGTCCATCTCCCATGGTAAAACTAAAGATAGACGCATCTGCGCCTGTGCCACTGACTTGAAAACCAAGGAGATTTCCTTGTACATAGTTCCAAGTTCCGTGTTGGGCGACCACTAGCCAGATACTATCCGTATAGATAAAAAGCAGACCAGCCAGCACTCCATCGAGGATGATATTCAGAACGGATAAGAAGGTCACTCCTGCATTTCCCATATGCAGAATGCCAAAGAGACTACTAGAAATCGCGATCGCTAAAGGCAGATTAGTTCTTGCAGCAATCCGAGTCAGAAGCCAACCTCGCGTCGCTACTTCTTCCGTCCCCCCTTGGAGGAGCCAAAATGGAAATAATCCTAGGATAAAAAGCAAGGGCTCTAAACTGAGCTCATTTAACACAAAAGACCCGATGCCACTGACTTGGTAGACAAGCGCGATCACTCCCATTTGAACAAGTGAAATCATGATCCCCCAGACTAGATACTTGAGCCAATTTCTTTTTACAAAGCCTAAGCTTGATAAAGCATTCTTCTCTATGACCTTCACCCAAAAAATAAAGAGAAATAGTATGATTACAAAACTGAAAAGCTCATAATAGAGAAGATAATGGTAGAAAAATTCTTGAATACTTGCTATCCCATTTCCTGGCAAAAAGAACTCCACTAGAAAACCTATCACTAAGGAAAATGGCCCCACAAGTTCACTACCAATCCAAAGACCTCCTTCTATAAAGAGAGATGCTAATAATACATAAAATAGTGTAGAAATAAGAACTGGCCATGAGGTGTTAGTTTTTATATCCTGAATCATCTTTCCTTTCTTCATGATCAACCTCCATTTATCTGATAGGTCCATTGTAGCAAAGAAAATCTAGAGCCGCAATATCGTTTCATGTTAGAAAACCTAACATGAAAACTCGATTTTTCTTGCAAAGCAAAGTCTTTTATGATATAATAGCTTTTGTAGAAAAACATAAGACCATTCATACTCGTTTTGGTATGAATGATTTGTTTTTTTAAGGCCATCCTTTGGTCAATGTGCTCATGGGTCAAATCCCCTAAGAGAAAGAATTAGAAGGAGACAGAAATGAAGAAAAAATTACTAGCATGTTTGCTTTTCTTATTTCCAATCGTTGCATTCGCTGGTCATGCTCATGCTGAAACGATCAAGGTCGTTTTCGACACAGCATATGCACCGTTTGAATTTAAGGATTCAGATCAAACCTATAAAGGAATTGACGTAGAGATCTTGGACAAGGTCGCTGAAATCAATGGCTGGGATTTGGACAAATCCTTCCCTGGATTTGATGCAGCGGTCAACGCAGTTCAAGCTGGTCAAGCGGATGCCATCATGGCCGGAATGACCAAAACAACCGAGCGTGAAAAAGTCTTCACCATGTCTGATACTTACTATGATACAAAAGTTGTCATTGCGACTACGAAAGCTGACAAAATCACGAAGTACAGCCAATTAAAAGGGAAGACAGTCGGTGTTAAAAACGGAACTGCAGCCCAACGCTTCCTCGATAAAAACAAGGACAAGTACGGCTACAAGATCAAGACTTTTGATACTGGTGATCTCATGTATAACAGTTTATCAGCTGGTGCAGTGGATGCAGTCATGGATGACCAACCTGTTATTCAATACGCCATCCAAAAGGGTCAGGACCTAGCTATCAATATGGACGGGGAGGCAGTCGGTGGCTTTGCCTTTGGTGTTAAAAAAGGTGGAAATCATGAAAAGTTGATCACTGAATTTAACAAGGCTCTCGCTCAAATGAAAGCTGATGGAACACTTGATGAGATCATCAAGAAATGGACAGGTGAAAGCCAATCATCAAGTAACAGTGCCGTTCCAGAAACCACTACTCCTGCCGGTCAAAAAGCAACTCCTAAAAAATCAAAATATGTAATTTCAAGTGACTCATCTTTTGCACCATTTGTCTTCCAAAATGGAAAAAACAAATACACAGGGATCGATATGGACTTGATCAAGGCTATTGCCAAAGACCAAGGATTTACCATCGAGATTAATAATCCTGGATTTGACGCAGCGGTAAGTGATGTCCAATCCGGCCATGCGCAAGGAATGATCGCAGGGATGACCGTAACAGATGCTCGGAAAGAAACATTTGATTTTTCTGAACCATACTACACGGCCAATTCTATTCTAGCCGTTCAAGAAAGCAGCAAGATTGATTCATATGATGACCTAAAAGGAAAGACAGTCGGTGTTAAAAACGGTACTTCCTCACAAAATTTCCTTGAAAAGAACCAAAAGAAATATGGTTACAAGATCAAAACCTTCTCTGACGGAGCTTCTATGTACGATAGTTTGAATTCTGGTTCTGTCGCAGCGATCATGGATGACGAACCTGTTATCAAATACGCTATTAAACAAGGACGTAAATTCAAAACACCTATCGAAGGAACTCCAAGTGGTCAACTAGCATTTGCTGTTAAAAAGGGTGAAAATCCTGAATTGATCGAAATGTTCAATAACGGTCTTGCAAACTTGAAGAAAAGCGGCCAATACCAAAAGATCCTCGATAAATACCTTAAAGCAGATAGCAAATCAAGTACTTCAAGTACAACAGCAGATGAAACAACGATCTGGGGCTTGCTTCAAAACAACTACAAACAATTGTTAAGTGGTTTGGGTGTGACTCTTGCCCTTGCGCTTCTCTCTTTCGCCATTGCTATGGTGATCGGTGTTATCTTTGGGATGTTTAGTGTTAGCCCTTATAAATGGCTCCGCTGGACAGCAGAAATCTTCGTCGATGTCATTCGTGGAATCCCACTCATGATCCTCGCTGCCTTCATCTTCTGGGGAATTCCAAACTTGATTGAATCGGTCACAGGTCATCAATCCCCAATCAACGACTTTGTTGCAGGTACCATCGCCCTCTCCCTCAATGCTGCTGCCTATATTGCAGAAATTGTTCGTGGGGGGATCCAAGCTGTACCGATTGGACAGATGGAAGCCAGCCGAAGCCTTGGAATCTCTTATGGCAAGACCATGCGCAAGATCATCTTGCCACAAGCAACCAAGCTCATGCTTCCAAACTTTGTTAACCAATTTGTCATTGCGCTAAAAGATACGACGATCGTATCTGCGATCGGATTGGTGGAACTCTTCCAGACTGGTAAGATCATCATCGCCCGAAACTACCAAAGTTTCAAGATGTATGCGATCCTTGCCGTCTTCTACCTCGTGATTATCACCTTGCTAACACGATTTGCAAAAAAATTAGAAAAGAGGGCTAACTAATGGCTAAATTAAAAATTGATGTCCATGACCTCCATAAATACTACGGTGAAAATGAGGTCCTAAAAGGAATTTCAGCAAAATTCTATGAAGGGGATGTGGTTTGTATTATTGGACCATCCGGTTCAGGTAAATCGACCTTCCTTCGTAGTCTCAATCTCCTCGAAGAAGTGACAAAAGGTCAAATTACAGTTAATGGATATGATCTAACCGATTCGAAAACCAATGTTGATTTGGTCCGTGAAAATATCGGGATGGTTTTCCAACACTTCAACCTCTTCCCTCACATGAGCGTCCTTGAAAACATTATGTTTGCACCAGTAGAGCACAAACTGATGACTCGCGAGGAAGCTCAAAAAGTCGGGATGGAATTGTTGGAAAAAGTTGGACTCGCAGATAAAGCTGATGCCAATCCAAACAGCCTTTCTGGTGGTCAAAAACAACGTGTGGCTATCGCACGTGGACTTGCCATGAATCCAGATATTATGCTCTTTGACGAACCTACTTCTGCCCTTGACCCTGAGATGGTCGGAGATGTATTGAACGTTATGAAAGAGTTGGCAGAGCAAGGCATGACCATGATCATCGTTACTCATGAAATGGGATTTGCCCGCCAAGTAGCCAACCGCGTCATCTTCACCGCAGACGGTGAATTCCTCGAAGATGGCAAACCAGACCAAATCTTCGACAACCCACAACACCCACGTTTAAAAGAATTCTTGGATAAGGTTCTAAACGTTTAAAAAAATAGTGGTTTTTGAAACATCTAGCAATTTTGCTAGATGTTTTTTAGACCTAAAAAAGCATTTTCAAACCTGAAAATGCTTAGAATGTGGACTAACTATTTTAAAATAAAATAAGTAAAGCGTTTCTAAAAAGGAACAACAATGATTTTCAATTTTTAAAATGAATCAAGAAAATATTGAAACTT
>NZ_KV811502.1:72412-122572 GCF_001813105.1 Streptococcus sp. HMSC072C09
TTCGCTGACGTCCGTACTCACTTAAGGAAAGTTTTGAATATGTCTTTATCTTCAATCTAAGCATTTTCAAATCTGAAAATGCTTTTCATTCTAACTAACCTGTTGCTGAGCTGTCTGCATCTTGTAGTACACACCTTGCGCTTGCATTAGCTCTTCATGAGTGCCATGCTCAACAATATCGCCATCCACCATGACAAGAATCATATCAGCATTTTGAATGGTCGATAAGCGGTGAGCAATGATAAAGCTGGTCCGTCCCTTCATGAGCTGATTAAAGGCATCTTGAATCAAGACCTCAGTCCGAGTATCGATGGAGGATGTCGCCTCATCCAAGATTAAAATCTTAGGAACTGAAAGGAAAACCCGCGCAATCGTTAAGAGTTGGCGTTGTCCTTGAGACAAAGACTCTCCAGCATCTGAAAGATAGGTATCGTACCCTTGTGGCAACTGCCGAATGAAGAAATCTGCATTGGCTGCTTTGGCCGCTTCTATGACTTCTTCTCTAGTTGCATCTGGACGAGAAAAGGCGATATTTTCATGAATCGTCCCGACCTTAAGCCAAGTTTCTTGCAGGACCATACCAAACTGTTGGCGGTAAGAAGCACGGGTGTAGTCCGTAATTGGCACCCCATCAATCGTGATCTCTCCAGAATTAACAGGGTAGAAACGCATGAGCAAATTAATCAAGGTCGATTTTCCTGCTCCAGTAGGCCCTACAATGGCCACTTTACTGGCAGCTGGAACCTGAATGGTTAGATCTTTGATCAAGGTCCGACCCAAATCATATCCAAATGTGACGTGTTCAAAACCAATCGCACCTTTAACATCCTGACTTTCCAGGACCCGTTGCCCCGTCTCTTCGACCTCAGCTTGATCCAAGACGCTGTACAAGCGCTCTGCGCAGGCAAGGGCACTTTGGAGTTCTGACAAGACAGAGGAGATATCATTAAAGGGCTTGGTGTATTGGTTGACATAATTGAGGAAGGTCACCAATTGACCGACAGTGAAGTGAGATCCCGAAATAATGCGTACAGCACCAAATCCAGCCACTACTGCATAAATCAAGGCATTCACAAAGCGAGTGGCAGGGTTGACAGTTGAAGAATAAAAGACAGCGGATTGGGAATAATTGGCATAGCTTTCATTAGTCCCTTTAAAAGCCTTACGGAATTGATCCTGAGCGTTAAAGGACTGGATCAAGCTTTCCTGGGTCAAAGACTCTTCGATCAATTGAGTTTGAAGACCACGCGCCTGGGTCTGCTTTTGGAAAAGCGTATAAGAACGCTTGGCAATAAAACGAGCAATCACCAGGGATAAAGGGGTCAAGACCAGAACCGCCACCATCATAAAGAAATCCAATTCTGCCATGGTCACGATGGTCACAAGAATGGTTAAGAGACCAACAAAGAACTGGTTAAAGACCATCAGAAGACCACTGTTAAGTTGCTCTACATCGGTCGTGAGGCGACTGACGAAGTCCCCGCTCCCTTGTTTATCTAGATAAGACAAGGGCAATCGGTGTACTTTTTCCATCACTTCTGCTCTCAGGCTTTGGCTAAACCGATAGACCAATTGATTGTAGACAAGAGGATTGATCCATTGGATCAGGGTATTGGCCACAATGACCAGAACCATTTGGATCAAGACAGGCCATAAGACTGTCATCCCTTGAGGATTGATGACTAAATCAACTGCATGTCCGATCAGGATCGGTAACCAAACCGTTAAGGCCACTTGAGCGATGGTTCCGAGACTAGCTAGAATCAGAAGCCCGGGATGGTTGGCAAAATCTCTAAACAGACGTTTTAAATAACTAGAACGTTTTTGACTCATGCTTCCTCCCTCCCGTGTTGTGAATAATGAATTTCTTGATAAATCTCATTGGTAGACAAGAGGAAATCGTGATTTCCCAGTCCAACTTGATGTCCCTTGTTCAAGACCAAAATCTGATCAGCAGACTTGAGACTATTGGTTCGTTGTGATACTAAGATCAAACTCGTATCACTCAATTCTTCTTTAATCGATTTTAAGAGACGAGCTTCCGTCAAATAATCCAAGGCAGAAGTTGAATCATCCAAAATCAAGAAAGGAGCCTTCTTCAAAAGGGCTCGCGCAATGGTCAACCGTTGACGTTGGCCACCTGAGAAATTTCGACCAAAGGCTTCCACTGGCTCATCGAGTTGTCCTTCTTTTTCACGGACAAAATCAGCCGCCTGAGCTGTTTCTAGTGCCCACCACAAATCTTCATCCGATAGATTTTCTTCCATCCCAAGTAAGAGATTCGAGCGGATAGTCCCTCTAAAGAGCTCTGCCTTCTGTGGGACAACAGCTACCCACTCCCGCCACTCCTTAAGAGTTTTAGGAGAGTAGCCTTGATGATAGAGGGCTAATTTCCCCTGACTCACGGTATACAAGTGACTCAATAACTGGACCAGGGTGGACTTCCCAGATCCTGTACCAC
This sequence comes from Streptococcus sp. HMSC072C09, assembly GCF_001813105.1. Lineage (NCBI taxonomy): Bacteria > Bacillati > Bacillota > Bacilli > Lactobacillales > Streptococcaceae > Streptococcus > Streptococcus sp. HMSC072C09. The sequence goes on from NZ_KV811502.1 coordinate 74,874, forward strand.
CGATAATTCCCAACATCTGTCCATGATCCAGATCAAAGGAAATATTTTCTAGAGCTGGGTTTGAAGCCGTTGGGTAAGTGAAAGAAACTTTCTCTGCGCTGATTGCTTCTTGCTCTGTTGCAGTTTCTACTGGCAAAGCTTCTAAGAGGTCTTCTTCCTTCAAATCGAAAATCTCTTGGACACGCTTGGCTGAAATATAGCTGACATTTAAAGACGTGACCAGCATAGCCAGTTTGATCAATTCTGTTAAAATTTGTAATAAATAATTGACCAAAGCGACCAACATCCCTTGGGTTAGAAGACCAGCAGAGATATTCAATTGTCCTTGCCAAATGACACAAACCAAGGTCGTATTGACCACAAGGAAGGTCAAGGGACTCACCAAACTAGACCAGATACCAGCACGAATTTGCCAGATCTTGTAGTCTTGATTGACCTCTCTAAAATCTTCTAATTCACCAGGCTGTTGTCCAAAGGCCCGAATCACCCGCATCCCTTGAAATTGCTGACGCGTCACCGTGACCATTCGGTCTGTAATTTTACGAATCTTAGCAAAGAGCGGATTGACAATCCGAGACATGATCACAATAATCAGGGTTAAAATCGCCACCATCCCCAAAAACCAAAGAGTGAGTTTAGGACTGATGGTGAAGGCCATGATGATAGAACCAAAGACAATAATCGGTGCTCTCAAAAAGAGGCGCAAGAATTGGTTGATCCCAACCTGGATTTGATAGGTATCAGAAGTAAGACGGGTTACCAAACTAGAAGTCCCGATCCTATCGCGCTTGTCCTTTGGAAGCGATAAGATCTTCTCATACAAATCCTTGGTCATCTCGCGGGTAAAGCCGACAGCTGCTTTAGAAGAAAAATACTGGGCCGTAATAGCTACGACAACACCAAAGCTCGCAAATAAAAACAAAACACCGACCGTCATCACCACTGCGCTCGTTTCCTTTTTCGGAATGACCTGATCGACTAAGTGGGCGATGATTAAGGGGACACACAATTCAAAAATAGCTTCTAAAAGCTTAAACACGGGCCCTAGAAAAGTTTCCCATAGATAGCCCTTAAAATACTTCAATAATGATTTCATACAACTCGATTCTTTTTAAATAGGATATACCTATTTTACCACAATTATAACTGACAAAAAAACTCTCCCTGCCAAGCAGAGAGTATGAGAACGTAGACAAACTGCTCTTTTATACAAATTAATTAACTTCTATAAAGATAAAATAATTTTATTTGTTAGAGCTATTCAATCATCTACTGAAACTTTCCGCTGTGAGAAAAGTGCTAGAAACACCATTGTTTCTAGCACTCGGAATTATTGAGACCTTAGGCTCAATAATTAGTCATGGAACTTCTTCGAAGTTCGCTGACGTCCGTCCTCGCCTAAGGAAAGTTTCTAAGATGACTTTGTCTTCAATCTTACTATTCCTACATAGCATAGAAGGATTGTTCAGTTTTTCTGCTATTTAAATCTTGTTAGACTCAAGAACCCTATAAGTTTTATTCAGTCTTTGTCACCTCGCTTAAGGTCTTGCCCATTCTCCCTAAACCAATCAGTAAGAGAGGGAAAGATAGGAATGTTATAAGGCCTAGCACAAGAAAGACTGCTACAAATCCACAAGTATCGATCAACCAACCAGTCAGTGGGAAAATCACGATCATAGATAGACTAAACATCATGGAATTGATACTCAGCATGGTTGCTCGTACACTAGATGGCAGATAAGCTTGTAAATCATTGTAGTAGATGGGTTGATAAACTGCATAAAGGGCATTGGTCAAGATATAGACACTCAAATAGGCGAATGGAGTCTTCACACCTACCAAAAACAAGGCCAACCCAGTCAGTGCAACCAGAATCGGAAAGACTTGATTACTATTCCATTTTTTCCCGATTTGACTGGCCAAATAAACCGCTAGTAGATTGAATCCACTACCAATCAACATGATAAGCGAAACTTGCCAACTAGTTAAGTCACTAATTTTCTGTTGGTAGTAAAAATAAAACATACACATGATGTTCCCTACCAACTGATAGGTGAGCATCCAGTAAAACAAGACTGGTTTTTCCTGCCATTCTTGTTTCACTACCTCCAATATCCGCTTTAAGGTCAAGTGACTTCTTTCATCACTCTTGCTCTCAGGCTCCTTCATTAGAAAGATCAAAAGAATGGAAAGCAAGGAAAGCCCAATAGCAATATAATAGGTCCAAGCCAATGCTCCGTGAATAAAGAAGCCTGCCACAACTGTACCTAAAGTTCGGGTGACTTCGGCCACACCAGACAAGAAGCTAGAAATCTGAAGATAACGGTCTTTTTGACCTGCTTCCACAGCTGAATCAAATAAGAAAGCTGTACTGGTCCCCGAGTCAAAATTATAAGACCAAGCATTGACCATCATGGCAATGGCATAGATCCAAAAATTCCCCTGACCAAATAAAATCAAGATCGAGGATCCAATACTGGACAAGCGAGCCAAGTAGAGATTAGTCTTGTAGCTAAAGCGATCGGCCAACATACCAGATGGGATCTCACACAAGAGACTTGTCCCATGAAAGATACTCTCTAATAAACCAATCTGAAGCAAAGAAAGACCATTTTGAATAAAAAAGAGAATCCAAAAACTGGTGATTCCAAAATAAGATGTAAATTCCAAACCTGCTAGGAGTGAAATATTGCGTTTGTAAGTTCTTTTAAACATTGTTTTTCCTCTTTCAATAGATTATTTGAGTGTTTCTAAAAGACTTACTTAGAGTTGCCTACATTTTCTCCACCTCTTTCATTCTTTCTTGATTTAGTTCTTGACGCAATTGGGTCACTTGATTAGACAAGGATACCAACAATTCGGTTTGCAACTTTTGAATTTCCAGCAAATCCGTCTGGTCTTGTTGCACCATATGGTCAATCTTCGTATGCAACAAGCGAATTTCTCGTTCCGACTCCATATTGACGTTAAAGTCATTTCGCGCTTGCAGGCGATCGTAATCTGCCGCCCGGTTTTGGCTCATCATGATCAAAGGAGCTTGAATCGCCGCAATAGTGGAAAGCGCAAGATTGAGCAAGATGAAAGGATAAGGATCAAAATTCCAGCCAAAGGGATGCAAGACATTAATCAACATCCAAATAGCCATCATCAGGATAAAACTAATGATAAAAGTCCATGAACCACCAAAGCGTGCGACAGAATCCGCCACCCGCTGGCCGAAGGTATAGCTGGCTGTCAAGCGGTCTTCAACGTTAAAGGGACGCTCGCTTTCAGGCATGACAGCTGTCACCTGCTGTTTAATCGCTTCGTTTTTATCATTGGCACGATCAATAATCTGACCTAGATAATCCATACAATATTGGCTCAAATTTTTATACGTGATAAAATCATCCATTTGACTTTCAGGATAGGAAGTCTTGAGCATCTGTTGAATGGAATGGTCCAGATCCGCAATCAAAGATCCTTGGCCTTCTTCGTATTCTTTCCCATCAATGATGTCTATTTTCAGCATTGAGTTTCCTTTCATAGTTTTTTGAAGCAGATAAAAGTGAAAAACGCCTAATGGCGTTTTTACGTCTATTAAGGTTTGATACGGTGCAACATACGTGGGAATGGAATAGCTTCACGGATGTGTTTAGTACCAGCTGCGAAGGTTACCATCCGTTCAATCCCAATACCAAATCCACCGTGTGGGACTGTACCGTATTTACGAAGATCAAGGTAGAATTCATACTCTGTACGATCCATGCCAAGTTCATCCATTTTTGCAACAAGGGCATCGTAGTCTTCCTCACGCATAGAGCCACCGATGATTTCTCCATAGCCTTCTGGGGCAAGCAAGTCTGCACAAAGCACACGGTCTGGGTTGCCAGGAACTGGCTTCATGTAGAAGGCCTTGATAGCTGCTGGGTAGTTCATGACAAAGGTTGGCACACCAAAGTGGTTTGAAATCCAAGTTTCATGTGGTGAACCAAAGTCATCTCCATGCTCAAGGTGCTCATAGTCCGCATCTTCATCATTTTCATGCTCTTGCAAGAGATCAATGGCTTCATCATAGGTGATCCGTTTGAATGGCTCAGCAATGTAGCGTTTCAAGAGCTCTGTATCACGTTCCAAGGTTTCCAAAGCTTGAGGAGCACGGTCAAGAACACCTTGAAGAAGAGCTTTGACATAAGCTTCTTGCAAGTCAAGTGACTCATCGTGTGTCAAGTATGAGTACTCAGCATCCATCATCCAGAACTCAGTCAAGTGACGACGAGTCTTAGATTTTTCAGCACGGAATACTGGACCAAAGTCAAAGACGCGACCAAGAGCCATAGCACCTGCTTCCAGATAAAGCTGACCTGATTGGCTCAAGTAAGCTGGTGTTCCGAAGTAATCTGTTTCAAACAGTTCAGTAGAATCTTCTGCCGCATTTCCTGAAAGAATTGGGCTATCAAACTTCATGAAGCCGTTCTTATCGAAGAACTCATAAGTTGCATAGATAATAGCATTACGGATTTGCATCACAGCGACTTGCTTGCGTGAACGAAGCCACAAATGGCGGTTGTCCATCAAGAAGTCTGTACCGTGTTCTTTTGGAGTGATTGGGTAATCTTGTGATTCACCGATCACTTCAATATCTGTGATATCGAGCTCATAACCAAATTTAGAACGCTCGTCTTCTTTAACAATCCCTGTCACATAGACAGATGTTTCTTGGCTCAAGCGTTTGATGGTGTCAAATTTTTCAAGACCTACTTCTTCTCCAAATTTTTCGATAAAGTTTGGTTTGAAAGCTACACCTTGGAAAAAGGCTGTTCCATCACGCAATTGCAAGAAGGCAATTTTTCCTTTTCCTGACTTGTTAGCAACCCAAGCACCGATAGTCACTTCTTGACCAACGTAGTCTTTTACTTCGATGATAGTAATCCGTTTTGTCATCATTCATCTTCCTTTTCTCGTTAAACTTGTCCGAAGACATTATCTTCTTAATTGTATCATAAAAAGGCTTTCAGTGCTACGTTCTACCTGTGAAAACCAAATTTTTTTTAAAGAAAAAGATCCTCAGCTCATTACTAAGGATCTTGTAATTTTATTTTTCCATAAAGGCCTTGAGTCGGCGAACAGCTTCTTTCAAGGTATCCAAATCTGTCGCATAAGACAAGCGAACATTTTCAGGGGCACCAAAGCCAGCTCCCGTTACTAAAGCAACCTCTGCTTCTTCTAAAATTGCTGTGGTAAATTCCGTCACATCTGTATAGCCCTTCATCTCCATGGCCTTCTTGACATTTGGGAAGAGATAGAAGGCTCCTTGAGGTTTGATGGCTTCAAAACCAGGTACTTCATTCAAGAGAGGATAAATAGTATTCAAGCGTTCTTCAAAAGCTTGACGCATGATCTCAATAGAAGACTGATCCCCTGTGAGAGCTTCGATTGCAGCATATTGGGAAACGGTTGTTAAGTTGGATGTTGTTTGGCTAATCACCTTGGCCATGGCTCCAATAATCTCTGGATCACCCACTGCAAAACCAACCCGCCAACCAGTCATAGCATAGGTTTTAGAAACTCCGTTAATCACGATGGTTTGCTTGCGAATTGCTTCTGATAAGCTAGAAATGGGCGTAAAGGTATTGCCATTATAGACCAAACGACCATAGATATCGTCTGCCAAAATCAAGATGTCATGTTCAACAGCCCAATTTCCAATTGCTTCTAGCTCTTCTTTACTGTAGATCATTCCTGTTGGATTGGATGGCGAATTCAGTAAGACCACCTTGGTCTTGTCTGTCCGTGCTGCTTCCAGTTGCTCTACCGTTGCCTTGAAGTGATTTTCTTCTGTTGTTTGGAAAGTAACAGGTGTGCCTTCTACCATCTTAACCTGGTCTACATAAGAAACCCAGCAAGGGGTTGGAATGATGACTTCATCACCTGGATTGATGACAGAAGTAAAGAAGGCATAGATGATAAACTTAGCACCAGTACCGACCACAACCTCATTTCGATTCACTGCATAGCCATAAAACTCTTTCATGTAGTCGCTAATGGCATCCTTCAATTCTGGAAGTCCAGATGCTACCGTATAAAAGCTAGCGCGACCATCCTCGATCGATGCGACTGCTGCTTCTTGAATATTTTTTGGAGTCGCAAAGTCAGGTTGACCCAGGGTCAAACTTAAGATATCACGACCTTCTGCTGCCAAAGCTTTGGCACGCGCATTTGCAGCCAAGGTCACACTTTCTTCAATTTCCAATACACGATTTGATAATTTCATATTTCCTCCTCAAATCTTAAAAAACACCGGTGACTTTTCCAGTCTTGAAATCCACCACATAATAAGAGCTCCCAGCCTTAACTTCCCAGATCGGTTTGCCTTTAAAGCGTCCAAAAATGACACGATCAATCGCGTCCTGACTCTTCTCTTTGACGACGGAAGCTGCCTCTTTGGAGCTAACTCCTTCTTTCAAAGGGTAGGTATAGACTGCTTCATCCGCCTGCGCCACCAAAACCGCTAGATCTTGCCCCTCTTGGTCCTTGCCAATAAAGGAAAGATAGGCTTCTTTGCCATGAAAGAAACTCTCCGTCTCAATGGTCGCAATCGAAGAGTGAGACAGAGCTATTTTTCTTGCTTGTGCCATTTGATCCTGCAAGCGATCAGAAGTTTTTTCAGCAAGAAATAGCCAAGAAAAAAGGACCGTCAACACTAAGATACAGATTCCTATTATATGTTGCCATATTATAAAAAGATTATTTTTCTGTTTCACTCCCTCATTATACACCAAAGCTACCTAGAATTCTATAGATTTTCAAGAAAGAATTGTTACTAATATTTCATACCTGTTACAATGTTTTAGTATAAAATTGTTTGATAAACAAAGTAAAATTAACATCTATGCTATCATTTGTTCATAGTTTAATAAATTTGTCACAATTTTGTAACTAATTTGAAAATAAAATTAAACGACAGAAATACTATTTATTGATAAAATATAGATATGGAAAATTTAAAGAGATTATTCAAAGAAGCAAACGTAGATTTAAAAACCATGATCGTCTTCCACAAGGCAGAACGATTGATCCGTGCGTCTGAGGCTCATATCTTTAAAAAGCACCAGTTGACACCAACTCAATTCTCTGTACTTGAAACCTTGTACAGCAAAGGCGATCTTCGCATTCAAGATCTGATTGATAGCATTCTTGCGACCTCTGGAAATATGACTGTGGTTATTCGTAATATGGTCCGCGATGGTTGGATTACACGCGAAACCGATCCAGAAGACCGCCGTGCTTATCTTGTATCTATTACAGATGCCGGTCGTAAAAAGATCGAAGAAGCTCTTCCAGATCATATCAAAAATATTCAACGCTTGATGCAAGTCTTTAATAGTGGTGAGCAAGCTGAGTTGACAGAACTCTTGAAGAAATTCAAACATATCGCCTAAGCCTACTGCTCAAGACGATTCTGACTCCAAAATCCTCTATTTTGGAGTTTTCATCGTGCATTCTCTTTATCTAATAGATCAAAAAAATATTCCTGACGCTTCTCAGGAATATTTTTATTTATTCTTTCACAAAGACCCATTCCTTCTCTTGCGATAAATCCTCACGATAAGAGAAACCTGCTACTTCTAATGATTTCAGATCTTCTAGATGGATGATTTCTTCCTTCATCATAGCTGTCACCATGGCCCCACGTGCTTTTTTTGAAATCGTCGAGTGAATCTTCAGGGTCCCACCACGATTCTCCATGAATTTGATCCGAATCATTCGCTCACGAATGGCTTTTGAAAAGACTTGTTCAAACTCAGAAGACAAAAGAGATAAGATCTGTTCTTCATCTTCTACTGCCCGATCATAGTCCTCTTTCCAGAGTACCTTTAGAGATTTTCCAGCTGGTTTTAGCTTCATCATAAAATCCAAGCGATGGGGAGCAATCCCTTCATAGGCTGGTAGCACACCATATAAAGCAGTCGTGATTAACAAATGCTCCTGCAGATAAGCCTGCTCTTTTTCGGATAAGTCTTGACGCTCGATACTACGGTACATAAGGCCATCAAACAGTTCCAAAGCAGGATAGGTTTTAGCACTCCCAGCTAACAAAGCCTCAATTCTTTCTTTTTCTACTTGAGCTCTTTCCTCTGAGATCCCGTAAAAGGTCGCTAATTCTTCTAGGGAGAATGCCTTCAAAGCTTGGAGGATGGTTTTTGTGTTCTCTGACAAGGGTTGGGGCTCGACGATACGAGCCTGTTCGTTCAGTTCTTTGGCGGATGGAATTAATAGTTTCATAGGTCTATTGTACCATATTTTTCAAATTTTCTTGACAGGAGTTTTTATAAATGTTATTATCTAGTTATGAAAACTAGATTAAAGAAAGGTGAAGATTTCGTGTCCACTTTTTCCTATCCAACGTGGGAGCAACTACCTGAGCTAGATCTCTATCTCGATCAGGTCCTTCTTTATGTCAATAAAACCTGTGCACCTGTTCTCTCTTCTTCTGACAAGGGCTTGACGGCTGCCATGATCAACAATTACGTAAAACATGGCTATGTCGAAAAACCAGATAAGAAGAAATACCAGCGTAGACAGGTGGCTCGCTTAATCGCTATTACAACCTTAAAAACGGTCTTTTCTATTCAGGAGATCGCTTCTACCTTAAATTTCTTGCAGGACCAGGCGAGTTCAGATCTTCTCTATAATAGCTTTGTCGCTTATCTCAATGAGCAAAAAGAGCCGATCGCTCCTATCATTCGCTCTGCCTGTCAGACAGTTCAACTCTATCTTGAAACCCTATCTTATATTCAACCAGTAAAAACGGAGGAAGAAACTGATGAATTATACCATGAAACTAAGTAAAAAATTATCCTTTGGAGAAGAGATCGCCAATAGCGTACCCCACGCTGTTGGCGCCCTCCTCATGTTGATCTTACTTCCGATCTCAGCAGTCTATAGCTTTGAGCAACACGGTCTGCTCAGTGCTTTTGGGACTTCTATCTTTGTGATCAGTCTCTTTTTGATGTTTCTGTCTTCGACCGTCTACCATGCCATGTCTTACGATTCACCTCAAAAGTATGTGCTTCGTATTATCGATCATTCCATGATCTACATTGCGATCGCAGGAAGTTATACACCGGTTGTCCTTACCTTGATGAACAACTGGATGGGCTACAGCATTATCTTGATCCAATGGGGGACCACCATCTTTGGTATTCTCTACAAAATCTTTGCCAAAAAAGTCAATGAAAAGTTCAGTCTCGCTCTTTACTTGATCATGGGCTGGTTGGTCATCTTTATTATTCCCCAAATCGTTAGCCAAACCAATCCGATCTTCTGGGGTCTCATGCTCATGGGCGGTCTGTGCTACACGGTTGGAGCTGGCTTTTATGCCAAGAAAAAACCATATTTCCATATGATTTGGCACCTTTTCATCCTTGCCGCTTCTGCCCTTCAGTATTTAGCCATTGTTTACTTTATGTAATACTGCCGCCACTCTTCGGAGTGGTTTTTTTGTGATTTTTTCTGTACAATAGAAAAAAACTGTATGGGGACAGTCAGGATGAAGACGAGCAAATACCAACAAATTATCGATTTCTTAAAAAAAGCTATTCAACAAGGCCAGCTCGAAACCGGACAGAAAATTCCTTCTGTTCGTCAGTTAGCTAGTCAATTTTCTTGTAGTAAGGACACGGTGCAACGAGCCTTGCTGGACTTGACTTACCAGCACTTCCTCTATGCTAAGCCTCAAAGTGGCTACTATGTTTTGGAGCAAGAACCTAATCGACATGAGGATCTTCCACTAAAATTAGAGAAAGACCGCAACCAGGCTTTCGAGGACTTCCGGACCTGTATCAATGAAACCTTGATTGGACGGGAGAATTATCTCTTCAATAACTTTTCGGACCAAGCAGGCTTACTAGAAGTACGCCAATCCATTCAAGGCTTATTAAAGGAGGAAGGTATTTATACGACTGCTGATCAGATTGTTTTGACTGCTGGTACTCAGCAGGCGCTTAATATCCTCAGCCAGATTGACTTTCCCAATAAAAAATCTCAGATCTTAATCGAGCAACCGACTTATCACCGGATGAACCAACTCCTTGATTCGCAGCAACTTGCTTACCGTACCATTCAACGAAATTTAACGGGGATTGATCTCGAGGAACTTGAAGAGATTTTCAAAAGTGGGCATATCAAATTCTTCTACACGATCCCTCGTTTTCACTATCCGCTCGGTCATAGCTATTCGACCAAGCAGAAAGAAGCGATCTTGCAACTAGCTGACCAATATGATGTCTACCTTGTTGAGGACGACTATTTGGGAGATCTTGATAGCAGCAATGCTCCTTCCTTTCATTATTTGGATCAAAAGGACCGAGTTATTTATATCAAGTCTTTTTCGACCAATCTTTTTTCTGCTCTTCGCATTACGTCCATGATCCTTCCCCAAGCCCTTCTTAAACCTGTCTTGACCTATAAGACAATTCTGGACTATGATAGCAATCTCATCATGCAAAAGGCCTTAAGTCTCTACATTGATAATGGTATGTATCTGACCAATAAAAAACGACTCCTAGCCAGAAAAAAAGAGGAAGAAGAAAGATTGAAGACCTTGATGGATCAGTCTTCTCTTCTCCCTCATCTGACCCTGACCCACGATGGGATCCTACTAGATCTTCATCAGGTCAAATCTCTTGCTGCCTTAAAACACAGTGGACTCCCGCTTGATTTCTTTGAAGCAGCCTACATCACTTCTTGTCCTTATCAACTCGTTAAGATCAAATCGGCAGATGTGGACAATGTTTTACCAAAGCTGACGACTTTTTTTGAAAGAGAAACCCTCGTATAGACTATACGAGGGTCTTTCTTATTTCTTCAATTGCTCATAAAGAAGTTTGGCATTTTGAAGGCCGATCCGATAATCGAGACGAATTAGGCGAATCGCTTCCATCTCTGGTTCTTTGAGGTATTTCTCTCTTTGTTCCTTAGAAATACTACCTGGTTTAAGAAGATAGTGAGTGAATTGATTTCTGACTTTATTGAGCTCAACTTGAAGAGTGAAATAAAGTCCAAATAAGACAATGACAACTCCCATCATGATCAGATCGTTTGACATGGTGTATGCTCCCTTTTTCTGTTCTTTTCTATATTTTACAGCTTTCAAAGAAGAAAAACAAGAGAGTGGGACAGAAATCGGTAATTCGTTAGAATTCGATTTCGTCGTCCCACCTCTGCACAGTTGAGTAGGGCTGTAAAAGCTGATGAAATCAGCGTAGTAGAGCCCGCTCAACCACTGCGTCTTGCTCGACAATCCAAAGATAATTGAGAGGCTAGGACTTTTGTCCCAGTCTCTTTTTTGTCCTTATTTCATCATACCAGCCTGGAGGTCATACATTTTCTTATACGTTCCTCCTAGAGCAATGAGTTGATCGTGGTTGCCTGATTCGATGATTTTTCCTTTATCGAGAACATAAATGCAATCGGCATCTTGGATGGTAGAAAGGCGATGGGCAATGGCAATGGTTGTCCGCCCTTGGCGCATCTTCTTCAGAGAATTTTGGATCATCTCTTCCGTCTCTTGGTCGATATTGGCAGTGGCCTCATCCAAAATGAGGAACTTAGGCTGGGCAGCAATGGTCCGGGCAAAAGCCAGAAGCTGACGCTGACCGGTCGATAAGGTAGAACCCCGCTCTGTTACCGGATGATCATAGCCACCAGGTAGACTCTCAATAAAGTCTGCTACATCCACAAATGCAGCTGCTTGTCGGATTTCCTCATCTGTCAGTTCTTCATGGTACATCCGGATATTAGAAGCAATGGTTCCATGATAGAGGAAGGGTTCCTGCAACACTAGACCAATGGACTTGCGCAAGGCTTCCTGGCTATAGTCCTTGATATCCTGTCCATCAATCAAGATCCGGCCACGATCAAATTCATAAAAGCGCATGAAGAGATTGATAATAGAGGATTTACCAGAACCAGTATGACCAACAAAGGCGATGGTTTGTCCGTTTTTGACCTCAAAGGAGATATCTTTTAGGACATCCCGTTTGCCATCATAAGAAAAAGATACATGCTCAAAACGAATATCTCCCCGCTCAATTTCTTTCAGGCTACCAGCTTGCTTAGGCTCATAGTCGTCTCGATCCATCATCTCAAAGACACGCCCTGCAGAAATGGTCGAGGTCTGCAAGGTTGCAAAATTTTGGGTGACATCAATCAAAGGCTGGAAAAGCTGGCTAACATACTGGATAAAGGCATAGATAAGACCGGCTGTAAAGCCAGAAAACTGCCAATTTAGGCCGAAAAAGGTCAGAATAACCGCATAAGCCAGGACCTGTAACAGGGTCATAGCTGGCCTCAAAAAGAGGGAATTGACATCCACAGATCTGTTGGCGTAATCCAAATGTTCCCCATTAATCTGTTCGAATTCATCCGTCAAGCGCTTTTCTTGACGAAAGGCCTGCACGATCCGCATTCCTTCGATAGATTCCGATAATTTCACATTGATATCTGATAATTTTTGTCGGGTCATCTTGACCAAGCGATTGGATAACTTGCGATAGAGACGGATGGAAAACCAAATGATGGGAAGAAAAGGCAGGATCCAAATGGTCAAATGCCAGTCCAAGCTAAACATGGTTACCAGGGTGACTAGAAAAAGTAAAAAGGATGAAACCAGGCTTGAAAAGACCGTAGAAAACATATCTGCGACTGCCTGTGTATCATTGGTCACCCGCGAAACAATCGAACCTGCTGCTGTCTGGTCATAAAAGGACATGCCCAGCCTTTGAAGATTTTGGAAAATATCTAGACGAATGTCTCTTACGATAGAATTGGATACACGCGCAAAGGTTAACTGGCTCAGGTAGGTCGCTAGCACGCGCCCAATGAATAACCCATAGTAGAGAATCAAAAACTGAAAAGCTGTCAGTACTGGAGAGCCGGTTTCTGTTGGATCCACTAGGTGGTCAATATACCAGCGAGCTGCAAGAGGGATCGCCGTCAATAAAAGACTCGTCAGGAAGGTAAAGGCCAAGGCTAGAGCTGTTAACCATTTATAACGCCACATGTAAGTTAAGAGCCGCTTCATCACATGAGCTTCAGATGTTTTCATTCAGCTTTCCCTCCATTTCTTCTGATAATTGTTGGGCTTGGTAGGTTTCATAGTACCAACCTTTTTGAGCCATTAATTCCTCGTGATTTCCTCGCTCCTTGATCTGTCCATTCTCCATTACCAGAATCAAACCCGCATGAACGATCGCTGATAGGCGATGGGCTGTGATGATGGTTGTTTTCCCCTTGCGTTCCTGCTTCATATTTTCAATGATTTGGTGCTCCGTTTTAGCATCTACTGCAGACAGGGAATCATCCAAGATTAAGATCTCAGGATTCATGACCAAAGCACGACTCATGGCAATCCGTTGCTTTTGCCCGCCAGAAAGAGAGACCCCTCGCTCTCCCAGCACTGTCTCCATCTGGTCTGGCATGGCCAGAATATCCTCATAGACTCCACAAGTTCTAAGAGCCTTCATCACCTCTTCTTCCTTGATCTGTGGATCTGAAAAAGCGACATTCTCGCGAATGGTCATGGCAAAGAGGATCTGATCTTGAGGGACATAGCCAATCAAGCTTCGAAGATCTTCTAAGCGATAATGTTTGATGGAGATCCCATTTAGCAAGATAGCTCCCTGCTCCAAGTCGTGCTCTCTAAGCAAGAGACGTAACAAGGTGGTCTTTCCAGATCCAGTTGGACCAACAATTCCAAGGGTTTGCCCTTTTTCTAAATGAAAGACAACCTTTTCAAGGACAGGCTCATTCTCATAGGCGAATTCTTCAATGTCATATTCCAAATCTCCGTTTTGAATGACTGTAACTGGTTGACTTGGATCTTGGATATCAGGTATTTCTGCTAAAAGTATCTCAATCCGATCATAGGAGACGCTAGCACGCTGACTAATATTAAACAAGAAGCCCATGGCTTGAAGGGGCCAGACGAGCATATTGAGATAGGTAATAAAGGTTACGATTTGTCCAATCGTCAGGCTCCCTTCCTGAACAAATAGCCCCCCGAAGTAGAGGGTCAGAACATAGGAGAGACCGACAAAAAGAAGAGTAGTCGGATCAAACAAAGCATTGTAACCGGCTGAAGTCATATTTTTTGAAAAGACCATTTGATTGGTTTTTTCAAAAGCACGAATCTCATCTGCCTGAAAGCCAAAGGATTTGGTCACTTTGACTCCTGATACTGATTCCTGGACAAAGTTGTTCAGCTCTGAGAAGCCTTCTTGGGCTTCTTTGAAGGCTTTGTGGTTTTTGCGTCCAATGGCGGAAGTCACTACCACCATAACCGGTAGAGGCAAAATAGCTAAGAGGGTTAAGCGCCAATCAATCATGAAAAACATGCTGACTAGGGTCACCAAGGCTGTCACAGAAGCATCTACAGCAGACATGACTCCACCACCAGCAAACATGGTTACCGCATTGATATCATTAGTGGCATGGGCCATGAGATCCCCTGTCCGATAACGCTGATAAAAAGACGGAGACATGAGCGTAAATTGCTTGAACAAACGGTAACGCAAGATCCGAGCCAACTTATTGGCCGTCCCAAAAATATAGCGTCTCCAAACAAAACGAAGGCCATACATAGCAAGAGCTGCGAGGACCAAAAGGGCAATATCCACAACTAACTGCCCCAATGTCAGCCTTCTTTTATCGATCAAATCGATCACAAGTCCCATGATTCTTGGAGGAATGAGATTTAAAAAACTAACCAAGATCAAGGACCCTATCCCGATCAAGTATCGCTTCTTCTCTATATTAAAAAACCAAGATAATTTCCTCAACAGATTCATCTTATTTCCCCTTTTTGGTGAGTTGCCAGCTACTATCCACTAGAGCAAACAACTCCTCATCAACAATTGTTCCATCTAAGGGGATACTCACCCAATATTTTTTATTCATATGAAAAGCTGGATAAATCCCCTTCTGCTGGATGAAACGGGCTACTTGATCAGACTTAACATTCAAAACTTCTATTTTCCCAGACTTGCCAGCATCTAGTTTTTTCCAATCAATGGTCATAAAGACACCATACCACTTGAGGGTGTCTCGGTGGCGAATGGCACCAGATTCTGGAGATCTCTCCCACAAATACTCAATCGTTCCCTGATAGTACAGAGAGATATAGGCCATGAGACGCTTGGCTTGAGGATAGAGAAATTTCTCTACCTCAAAACAAGCTTGGCGAATCCTTGCAAGACTTTCCTGACAAGCTTCTCTGACTTGGCCAACGAAATTTCCTTGTAGCTGTTCCTGATGGATCTGGATATACTCGTCCCCTGTATCCTGATCATAGACCTGAAAAGATATCTTCTGGTCGCAGACACGGACCTTTAAGAGAAAAGAGTCCGATAAGACGGGACACTGGTACTCATAGCCTGCCCCTCTCTTTTCAAATCCAAAAGCCAATCCCTTTTCTGGCTGAAAGGTGTATCGGTCAAAATAATGCTCTAAAAACATTTTCTCTCCCTTATTCATTTTTGCACTAGAAGAGGCTGGAAACAACGTCTCCAACCTTGATAACGGATCTTCAAAACTACTTCAGGCAGTGAGCGTTTCTTTTTTAAAACACGATGCGCGTGCCATGCAGTTGACAAACACCCAATTGCTCCAAAAAGAGCTGACGATTGTCAAGGGTCACACCTCCACCTGGTAGGATCTGAATCTTTCCCTTAGCCGCATCTAATAAACGATGATAGTGTGCAAAACGTTGCTCTAGTGGGTCACCTGGACTTCCAGCTCGTGTTAAAATGCGGGCTACACCCTGATCAGAAAGCCACTCAATCGCTTCTAGCTGATCTGTATGAGCTAACTCATCAAAGGCCATATGAAAGACCACCTCTGCCTCTCCACAGGCTGCAAGTAAAAGCTGCATGACCCTCTTGTCCAACTTTCGATCACTCGTCAGCGCACCCAGCACAAAACAAGTAATCCCTATTTCTTTCGCAGCACGAATATCCGTCAGCATAGCTTCGACTTCTGGATCAGTGTAGACAAAATCTCCACCACGGGGCCGAATGATCACACATAGATCCACGGACTTCTCTCTTGTCAGTTTGATTGCTTCATTGATCACACCTATACTCGGTGTGGTCCCGCCTACTGCCAGGTTGTCACACAGTTCAATGCGACCTGCCCCAGCAGCAATCGCCTTATCAATAAAAGTTAAATTCTCTGCACAAAATTCAAAGACAAGCATGACAACTCCAATTACAAAGACTTAAAACAAGGATATACTAACGGTTACCTTAGCATTGCCATTTTCCACTCTCGCTTTTGAGATACTATAGCCTGCTTGAGGGATCTCAAGGGTGATTTGATCACCATTAACCGTGAAGCCACTTCCATTTTGATTGGATTGATCCTTCAAATAGTTGAGAACCAAGAATTTTGGAATGGGCATTTTCCCTAATTTAGCACCGGTCACAGTCAAATTCATGACATTGTTTTCGACTTGACCGGTCATGGTTAAATCTAGATAGCTTTCGACTGGCCCTAAGGAAACCGGAACTTTGACGTGAAGGTCATTGCCATCCATTCCTAATGCCATCTTTTGAAAGTCAGAATTGTCAAGAGCAGATCCAGCACTTGTTTTTATGACCTGACTCAATTGCACAGAATTGAGACTCAACTCAGTTGAGAGCCCTTCAGTGCTTACAGAAGCATTTGAAACTGCATTTTGAGCCAGTACAATCAAAGAGCTCCCTGCCTGCACATTTCTCAGCTGCTCCCCTTCAGGGATGGATCCAGGAACCAACAAGATTACTAATAAAATAAATAAAACGATCACCATGCCAATCAGGCGTCTCATCCACTTAAACATCTGCTCCTCCAATACGTGAAAAGTTGTATTCTTATTGTACCTTAAATCCAAAGAAATTGCGACTAAGAGGGGCCTTTACAAAGCAAAAGAGAGCGTGGGACAGAAATCGGTAATTCGTTAGAATTCGATTTCGTCGTCCCACCTCTGCACAGTTGAGTAGGGCTGTAAAAGCTGATAAAATCAGCGTAGTAGAGCCCACTCAACCACTGCGTCTTGCTCGACAACCTAAAAATAATTGAGAGGCTAGGACTTTTGTCCCAACCTCTCTCTGTGCATTATTTCGATTTAATGTAGTTAACACCATCTGCTTTTGGTGCAACTGCTTGTCCGAAGAAGGCTGCCAAGACAACCATGGTCAAGACGTAAGGCGCAATTTGCAAGTAGATGGATGGGATACCTTTAAGCAAAGGCAATTGATTCCCGATAACTGCCAAACTTTGTGAAGCTCCAAAGAAGAGACTAGCCAACATGGCACCGATTGGGTTCCATTTCCCGAAAATCATGGCCGCAAGGGCGATAAATCCAGGACCTACAATAGTAGTTACCGCAAAGTTAACAGAAACTGACTGAGCGTATATGGCTCCTCCGATACCTGCTAGGGCACCTGAGATCATGACTCCTAAGTAGCGCATTTTATAAACATTGATTCCCAATGTATCTGCTGCTTGTGGGTGTTCACCAACTGAACGAAGACGCAAACCAAATTTTGTCTTGAACATGACGAACCAAGCAAAGAATGAGAAGAGAATTGCAACCCAGCCGATGATGCTGGCATTGTTGAAGAAAATATCCCCAATCACCGGAATTTTAGATAAGACCGGAATGGATGTTTTCCCGAAGGCAACTTTGATATTATCAGTTTGCCCCTTGTTGTACATAGCTTTAACTAGAAAGACGGCTAATGGTGGTGCCATCAAGTTCAATACCGTACCTGAGACGATATGGTCAGCGCGGAAATGAATAGTTGCTACCGCGTGGATCAAGGAAAAGAATACTCCAATCCCAGCAGCAACAATCAAGGACAACCATGGTGTCAAATTCCCTAAGCTAGGCTCAAAAGTCAAGTTAAAGACAATACCTGAGAAGGCTCCCATAACCATGATTCCTTCCAAACCAACGTTAACAACCCCAGCGTGTTCTGAGTATGCTCCTCCGATACTTGTGAAGATCAGCGGCGCCGCATACACAATCATAGAGGAAACAAGAATACTTAAAATCGTTACAATACTCATTAGTTTGCTCCTCCTTTTTTAGCTGATCGCATCGAGATCATCTTTTCGATGATGTAGTGGGCACATACGAAGAAGATAATCGATGCTGTCACAATTTGAACAACTTCTTCAGGGATGGCAGCTGGCTTCATACCAACTCCACCGATTTGAAGCGCTCCAAACAAGAAGGCAGCAAATGGAATACCAATTGGTGAATTCATCGCAAGAAGGGCAACGGCCATTCCGTTAAATCCAACACTCATTGAGCTAGTTTGAACATAGACATTTGAGTAAATACCCAGACCTTCTGCTACCCCACCGATACCAGCAAGAGCACCAGAAATGATCATAGAAAGGATAATGGTCCGTTTTGCAGACATCCCTGCGTATTCTGCCGCATTCGCATTGAGACCAACGGCACGGATTTCAAAACCAAGTGTTGTTTTCTTCATCAAGAACCAGATGACTACCACTGCGATGATGGCAAAGAAAATCCCGATGTTCATTTGAGATTTATCCGTCAAATTACGCAACCACTCCGTCTGGTAGACAGCATTGGCTCCCACATCAATAGTTGAGTCCTTGTTTTTCATCAAGGAAGCTGGGAAGCTATGGATCAGGGCATTCCCACCATAGAGAACAATGTAGTTCATCATAATGGTGATAATGACCTCACTGGTTCCGAGATAGGCACGAAGGAAACCTGGAATCGCTCCAATAAATCCACCGGCAATAGCCGCAATCAAAACGGTCATCGGAATCATCAGTAAGCGAGGCATATTTGGGAAGGAAAGGGCAAACCAAGTCGCCATGATCCATCCTGCAAAAGCCTGACCAGGAAGTCCAACGTTAAAGAAACCGGCCCGGCTAGCTACTGAAAATCCAAGAGCAACTAAAATCAATGGCCCCATAGCACGGGAAATATTACCCCAACTCTTAATCGAACCAAAGGCTTTCTTAAACAGCAATTCATATCCCCAAAGGGCATCATAGCTGAAGGCCCACATAATAATGGCACCCAAGACCAATCCTAAAAGGACAGACACCAATGGAACGGCAATTTGTTTTAAATTCTTATTCATTTGATGCTCCCTCCTTTACTTGTCCACCTGCCATGAGGATTCCAAGTTCTTGCTTATTCGTTGTTTCAGGGGTTACGATCCCTTGGATCTTCCCATCATGAATAACCGCAATACGGTCAGAAACATTCAAAATTTCATCCAATTCAAAGCTGACAACCAGAACGGCTTTTCCATTATCCCGTTCTTGAATCAAACGTTTGTGGATATATTCAATCGCTCCGACGTCCAAACCACGAGTTGGCTGGCTGACGATCAAGAGATCTGGATCGCGATCGATTTCCCGAGCGATAATGGCTTTTTGCTGGTTTCCTCCAGAAAGAGCCTTAGCTGGTACCACTTCACTAGCTGCACGAACGTCAAACTCTTCCATGAGCTTCTTGGCATAAGAGGTAATATTTGGATAATTCAAAATACCATTCTTGCTAAGAGGTTCTTTATAGTAAGTTTGAAGAGCAAAGTTTTCAGAGATCATCATATCAAGGACCAAACCATCCCGGTGACGGTCTTCAGGGACGTGTCCTACCTTCATTTCTGTGATTTGACGTGGGCGAAGTCCTACAACATCCTTGCCTTTAATCTTGATTGAACCGGATTTTACCTTCCGCAGACCTGTAATGGCTTGGATCAACTCAGATTGACCATTTCCATCAATCCCTGCGATCCCAACGATTTCACCAGCACGAAGTTCTAAGGAAAGATTCTTAACAGCTGGGACTCCCCGATTTTCATTCACGACCAAGTTTTCGATCGACAAGACCACTTCTTTTGGTTCAGAAGGACCTTTTTCAGTCTTAAAGGAAACAGAACGACCGACCATCATCTCGGCCAAATCTTGGTTGGTTGCTCCACCAATCTCGACTGTTTCAATAGATTTCCCACGACGGATAACCGTTACGCGGTCTGAAACAGCACGGATTTCATCCAACTTGTGCGTAATCAAGATGATTGATTTTCCTTCATTCGCCAAGTTCTTCATGATTGTCATCAATTCTTCGATTTCAGCTGGTGTCAATACTGCAGTTGGTTCATCGAAGATTAGGATGTCGGCTCCACGATAAAGCGTCTTTAAGATTTCCACACGTTGCTGCGCACCAACGGAAATATCCTCAACTTTAGCATTTGGATCTACTGCCAAGCCATATTTTTTAGACAATTCAAGGATATCTTGACTGGCTTTTTTAAGGTCCAAAATACCATGCTTCGTGGTTTCAGAACCAAGGATGATATTTTCAGCAACAGTGAAGGCTTCAACCAACATAAAGTGTTGGTGCACCATTCCAATTCCTAAAGAAGCTGCTTTTGAAGGTGAGTCTAGGTTAACAGTATTTCCATTTACCACGATGTCTCCGCTAGTTGGTTCCAACAAACCAGCCAGCATATTCATCAGGGTAGATTTTCCCGCACCATTTTCTCCAAGAAGTGCATGGATTTCACCTTTGCGCAACTGAAGATTAATCTTGTCATTTGCTACAAAGTCACCAAATTTTTTGGTAATCTCACGCATTTCGATGACATATTCATGTGTCATGTAGGTGTTTCCTTTCAAAAATTTTTTATTTCAATAAAATCTGTTAGACAACTAACAGATTTTATTGAGACAAAAATGTCTCACTTTAAAAGAAACGGCCCTTAAAGGGAGGGCCGCCCAATCAAATATTATTTTTCAGGAACTTTAAGAGATCCATCAAGGATTTTAGCTTTGGCATCTTCGACAGCTTTTTTAGCATCTGCAGAAAGGTTGTCAGTTGTCAAATCAACTCCACCATCTTTCAAGCTATAAGTAATCACTTCACCGCCAGGGAATTTACCGTCAGCAGCTTTTTTAGCCAAGTCTTTTACTGATTCTCCGACTTTCTTCAAGCTTGAAGCCAAGACAAAGTTAGATTTTTTACCATCTTTAGAAGTGTATTCACCTTCAGCTTTTTGGTCACGGTCAACACCAAGAACCCAAACTTTTTCGTCTTCATTTTTCTTCTCGTTCAAGTCTTTTGCTTCAGAGAAGACACCTGCTCCAGTACCACCAGCTACTTGGTAGATAACATCTGCACCTGCAGCGTATTGTGCAGCAGCAATTGTTTTACCTTTAGCAGAGTCACCGAATGAACCAGCGTAGTCTACTTGAACTTTGATAGATGGGTCAACAGATTTAACACCAGCTTCAAATCCAGCGCGGAAACGAGTGATAACTTCACTTTCCATACCACCTACAAAACCAACTTGTTTAGTTTTTGTAGTTTTCGCAGCAGCGATACCAGCAAGGTAACCAGCTTCGTTATCGGCATAAACAGCAGATGCTACGTTCTTTTGTCCTTCAATACGATCATCAATGATGACATAGTTAACATCTTCGTTGTCTTTTGCAGCTTTTTTAACTGAGTCGCTCAAGGCAAAACCAACACCAAAGATCAATTTGTAGTCGTTAGAAACAGCTTCATCAAGGTTTGTCGCATATTGAGATTCATCTGTTGATTGGAAGTAGTCGAATCCGTTCCCTTTAGAAAGACCGTTTTCTTTCCCCCAAGCTTGCAAACCTTCCCAAGCAGATTGGTTGAATGATTTGTCATCCACACCACCAGTATCGGTAATAATAGCAGCTTTCAAATCAGTTTTTGATTCTGAGTTTGCGCTATCTTTTTTAGACGCACGATTTCCACATGCTGCAAGTCCGATAGCAGCGACAGTTACTAGACCAAGGCCTAGCCATTGTTTCTTGTTCATTACTGAACCTCCTAAATTATTGTGCAACATTGTTGCGAAGTATTGAAAGGGTCAAAAGACCGCCTCACAGACCAACTAAGTCAAATCTGTAAAGGAATATGGAAGTAATTCCTTGACCGTCATCACGACCGTCGATTTATCTTTAGATACCAAAGTTACAGGCAGATCAGGCTCAAAAAATTCAGCCATGACCTGGCGACAAGCACCACACGGAGAGATGGGCTTTTCTGTTTGCCCATAGATAATCAGCTCTTTGAACTCGCGAGCTCCCTCAGAAACTGCTTTAAAAATAGCTGTCCGTTCCCCACAGTTGGTTAATCCAAAACTGGCATTTTCGATATTGACACCTGTATAGATCTGGTCATCCTTGGTCACAAGGACTGCACTAACTGGGAAATGAGAATAGGGCACATAAGCATGCTGGCTCACTTCTACTACCAAATTGATCAACTCAGTAGTCGCCATGAGCCACTTTTCCTTCCATGATAGCTACACCAGAGGAAGTTCCGATACGGGTCGCACCAGCTTCGATAAATGCAAGAGCATCTTCATAAGAGCGAGCTCCACCAGAAGCTTTAACACCCATGTCTGGTCCAACCGTTTGACGCATTAAGGCTACATCTTCTACCGTCGCTCCTCCAGTTGAGAAACCAGTTGAAGTCTTCACAAAGTCAGCTCCAGCTGACTTAGCAATCTGACAAGCAACGATCTTTTCATCGTCTGTTAAGAGACACGTCTCAATGATGACTTTGACCAGCTTATCACCGCTTGCTTCGACAACAGCTTGGATATCTTCTTCAACTAGTGCTAAATTCTTAGACTTCAAAGCACCGATATTAATGACCATGTCAATTTCATCGGCACCATTTTGAATAGCATTTTTTGTTTCACACGCTTTGACAAAAGGGGTATTTGCTCCCAAAGGAAAACCAATGACGGTACAAACTTTAACGTCTGAATCGCGCAAGCCCTCAGCCGCAAAATTCACCCATGTCGGGTTCACACAGACACTCGCAAAATCATATGCCTTAGCTTCTTCGATCAATTTTTCGATCTGTTCTTGTTGCGCATCTGGTTTTAAAAGAGTGTGATCGATATATTTATTTAACTTCATACAATCTCCTGAGCTACTTAAGATATTATTTCAATAATTTCTTTAACG
Organism: Streptococcus sp. HMSC072C09; assembly: GCF_001813105.1. Classification (NCBI taxonomy): domain Bacteria; kingdom Bacillati; phylum Bacillota; class Bacilli; order Lactobacillales; family Streptococcaceae; genus Streptococcus; species Streptococcus sp. HMSC072C09. The sequence continues at coordinate 97,908 of NZ_KV811502.1, forward strand.
CTTTCAGCCCCTTCTAGTATTTTAACATTTTTTTTGAATTCTGTAACGCTTTCTTGTGAATTTTTTTCATTCACGAAAATACGAGCAATGCGTTCCCCTTTTTTAACCTGCTCTCCCACTTTTTTGTCAAATACAATCCCAGTTTCATAATCAAGCGGATCCGATTTGACAGCACGACCAGCACCAAGTCGCATGGCTAACAGGCCAAATTCCATGGCAGGTAAAGCCGCAATGACGCCATCTTGATCTGCTGTTACTTCAAGGACCTGATCTACTTTGACGGGACGATGCAAATCCTCTAAGTCTCCACCTTGTGCCACGACCATTTCTTCAAACTTGGCTAAGGCTTGTCCATTGCTCAAGTGTTCATGAATGGCTTCAATCGATTGATCTACATTGGCCAATTTCAACATGATTTGTGCTAATTCACAAATAAACTCTGTGACATCAGCACGCCCCTGTCCTTTTAGAATATCCAGGGCTTCCAAAATCTCTAAACGATTGCCAATACTGGTTCCCAAAGGTTGGCTCATATCTGTAATGACAGCGATTGTCTTGCGCCCTACGGCATTACCGAGATCTACCATGGTACGAGCTAGTTCACGCGCCTCTTCAATGGTCTTCATAAAGGCCCCTTCGCCAACCGTCACGTCTAAGAGAATAGCGTCTGCACCAGCTGCAATTTTCTTACTCATGACGGAGCTAGCAATCAACGGAATGGTATCCACTGTCGCCGTCACGTCCCGAAGAGCATACAAGAGTTTATCTGCTTTCACAAGTTGATCAGATTGACCAATAACCGATAAGCCGATCTCCTGCACCTGCTGGATGAATTCTTCTTGAGTCCGCTCAATTTGGAAGCCTTTAATCGATTCCAATTTATCGATGGTTCCACCCGTGTGGCCTAATCCACGACCGCTCATTTTAGCAACTGGCACTCCGAAGCTTGCAACCAGAGGTACCAAGACTAAGGTTACCTTGTCTCCCACACCACCAGTTGAATGTTTGTCTACCTTGATTCCTGGAATAGCTGACAGGTCAAACTGTTGCCCTGTTTGGACCATCTTCATGGTCATATGGGAGATTTCTTCTGTCGTCATCCCTTTAAAATAAACGGCCATAGCAAAAGCGGACATTTGGTAATCTGGAACTGTTCCAGCCACATATCCCTCAATCAGCCATTCAATTTCTTCTTTGTTTAAGGCAAGACCATCTCTTTTTTTCTGAATGATATCTACAGCTCTCATGATTCTTTCTCACTTCTTAAAATATAATAGCCTTTGTCTTTTTTTACGATCTCACAATTGCCAAACGTCTCTTCCATCTTGGCCTTAGCACTTGGAGCACCTTGCTTTTTCTGAATGACAATGGTCAAGTCTCCACCTGGCTTCAAATGATCAAAACTACCCGTAATCACCTGATGCACCACTTTCTTACCGGCTCGGATCGGCGGATTACTGATCACATGGTCAAAGACCCCTTCAACCGCTTCATAGACATCCGAAGAAAAGATCTGAGCTTCCACGCCATTTCGGCTGGCATTTTTCTTAGCCAAGTCTAGCGCCCGCTCATTGACATCCACCATGGTCACGGCGACTCCCTGTGCTTTAGCTAGAGAGAGGCCAATTGGACCATAGCCACAACCGACATCAAGAACGCTTTCCCCTTCTTGGAAATCCAGGGCTGATAAGAGCACCTGGCTTCCATAATCAATCATTTTTTTACTAAAGACGCCCGCATCTGTATAGAAATTCATCTTTTGTCCCAATAAAACAACAGCCAGATCATGAATATCATGGGCTGCATCTGGGTTTACATCGAAATACATTTTACTCATAAGGTTATTTTATCATAATTCACTCCTTTTTTAAATCGTTTACATGACCTCTAAAAATTGGTATACTAAAGACTACAATAGGAGTGACATATGGACAAAGAATTTCTACATTTTGAAAAAATTAATCGGGAAACGTGGCAAAATTTGCACCGCAAAACCACCCCACCTCTCTCTCAAACAGAGCTCAATTCTATTAAAAGCTTTAACGACCGCATCAACCTCCAGGATGTACGTGACGTCTACCTGCCTTTGACAAACCTGATTGGAATCTACAAGCGTTCCAAAGAAGATTTGGCCTTCTCAAAAGGTATTTTTCTTCAAAAAACGAGTGAACGCCAACCCTTTATCATTGGGGTTTCAGGGAGCGTTGCGGTTGGAAAATCCACCACTAGCCGTCTCCTTCAAATCCTGCTGTCACGAACCTTTGAAGGCTCGACAGTAGAATTGGTGACAACGGATGGCTTCCTCTATCCAAATGCTATCTTAAAAGAACAAGAGATCCTCAATCGAAAAGGATTTCCGGAAAGCTATGATATGGAATTGCTCCTTGATTTTCTCAATCAAATTAAAAACAACAAGAGCGTAGAAATCCCTGTCTATTCCCACGAAATATACGATATTGTTCCAGATGAGAAGCAAACCATTTTACCAGCTGATTTTGTCATTGTCGAAGGGATCAATGTCTTTCAAAATCCACAAAATGACAGTCTCTATATGACCGATTTCTTTGATTTTTCGATCTATGTGGATGCTGCAGTGGATGATATCGAATCTTGGTATCTCGATCGCTTCCAAAAACTCCTTACATTAGCTCAGAATGATCCCAATAACTACTACTATCGATATACAGAGCAACCCCTAGAAGAAGTTTTAAGCATAGCCCATCAGGTCTGGGAATCCATTAATTTAGTCAACTTGCAACATTACATCCAACCAACCAGAAACCGGGCTGATCTGATTCTCCATAAAGCAACCAACCATGAAATCGACGAAATTTATCTCAAACGTTAGATAAAATGGCCTGTTAACGGTACTTTTTTAAGGAAAAGCTATTTTAGGCTTGTCAAATCTTAACTTTTCATATATAATGAGATAGTTAGATTATCAATGGAGGTGAATAACTTGGCAAACATTAAATCAGCTATCAAACGCGCTGAATTGAACGTTAAACAAAACGAAAAAAACTCAGCTCAAAAATCAGCTATGCGTACTGCAATCAAAGCTTTTGAAGCAAACCCATCTGAAGAACTTTACCGCGCTGCTAGCTCAGCTATCGATAAAGCAGAAACTAAAGGTTTGATCCACAAGAACAAAGCTAGCCGTGATAAAGCACGTCTTGCAGCGAAACTTGGTTAATCAAGAACAGCATAAAAATCAAGCTCTCCGGAGCTTTTTTTGTGCCTATTTTTTGAGAGGTGCTTATGAAAATTGTTATTATCGGCTATTCTGGATCTGGAAAGTCTACTTTGGCTGAAAACTTAGCCCGCCACTACTGCATTCCCAAGCTACATATGGACACCCTTCAATTTCAACCCGGTTGGATAGACAGTGACCGGGATTGGATGGAAGGTGAGATGAGACAGTTTCTCAGCGATCATAAAGACTGGGTCATTGATGGTAATTACTCTTGGTGCTGCTATGAGGAAAGAATGGAGCAAGCCGACCAGATTATCTTTCTCAACTTCTCTCGTTGGAACTGCCTCTTTAGAGCCTGGAAACGATACCGCCGTTATAAAGGCCAGGTCCGTGAGAGTATGGCGGCAGGTTGCCCCGAACGCTTTGACTGGGAATTCATCCGTTGGATCCTTTGGGACGGACGAACAAAAAGTGCCAGAGAAAGGTATCAAAACATCCACTCCACCTACCCCGAAAAATTTATCTCTCTCAAGAACCAAAAAGAGCTGGATGAGTTTCTAAAAAACATACAATAAAAAGGTTGGGATATCTATCCCAACCTTTTCTTATTTATCAACGTAATCGCCACCGGTAAAGCCATAGTATTCTTCCAGACTCAAGCCTGAATCTGCGATATCTTGTGCTTCTTTTCCGATATAGCGGAGATGCCAGCTTTCTGGCATGTAGCCTGTCACTTTTTCTTTTCCTTCTTGGTAACGAACCACAAAGCCATATTTAGCGGCGTTCTTGAGCAACCACTTACTTGGTCCAGGTTCTGTCACCAGATTCCCACTGGTATCGATCAAGTCAAAGGTCAAACCAGTTTGGTGTTCACTATAACCCGGTCTTGCAGAATAACGATCGGCGGCTTCCTGACCATCTTGATTGACATAGTTTTGATAGAGGCCAACTTGGGTATCGTAACTACGAAAACCACTATATTGGTCACTGATCGGATAACCTTCTGCCTGCATAGCTGCGATTAATTCATGAAGAGCTGAAACAGCTTCAGGATCTTCACCTGGATTAAAGTCAGGCGACAAGGGATAATGTTTGTTGGCGATCATGACCTCACCATATTTCCCTTTGACACTATAGTAAGAACCATTGTAGCTGACACCAGAGTCCACTTTCACATCTGACTTACCAGCTTTTGACGACTCTTCTTTGCCAGTCTCTTTTGACGTATCCTTTGCTGAAGACATTTCTTTGGAAGACTTGGTTTGCGTTTGTTTGGTTTCTTCTTTTGCAGAAGATTTAGAACTAGTGGATTGAGATTGGGAGCAAGCTGTCAGGGTTAACAAGGCAACTGTCACCAACGTTAATTTGGAAAATCTTGCTTTCATGGAAATCTCCTATGATTCTTTTGTTACGACAATATCCGTGATCACATAACTTGCACCTACTTTTTTCAAAGTATAAGTTTTGTACTTGCGGTTTTGTGAATCTGGATGACTATCTGTATAATGCACAGTAAAGTCTTCATAAGTCTTGATCGTCACCACACCATTTTCTTCAGTGACACTTTGAATATCCAAAGCTCCTGGAGTATAGTAGTCAATTTTAGCCTTTCGAACACCATCACCCGTTGTGAATTCAACCATGTCTTTGTAGGCTTGACTTTGTGTGTCATAGTATTTAGAGTAAGTGTTATTTCGATTTGAAACTGAGCTAAAGACAGCGTCGCGGTACTCTTTCAAGAACTCTTCTGCCAAGGTTCGATTTTGTTCTTCTTTGGCTGCTTGCGCTTTCTTAGCATCTTGAGCACTCTTGATGCGTTTTAAGGTATCTTTGGCTAGTTTGAGTTCGATCGGATCGTTCTCACCCTCTTCAATCGTCACCTTAGCCTTTTCAGTTGTATAGGTTTCCCCATTCATGTTGAAGACAGCATGTACTTCAATTTCTTGATAAGGGATGCTATCCACTTCAAAGGTTGTGCTGGTTCCGACTTCTTTGCCGTTGACCACAACCTTCACATCCGTTGGGTTTTCAACTTCATCTGGGAACTCAACTTCTAAATTGCGTTTCTCAGAATTCAACTGCAATTCTAAGTTATTCTTTGTTGCTTTTTTAGGATTGAGATGGATCTTAGAAGTAACATTTCCGACTTCAGTTTTAGCAGTCAATTCCATTTCTTTTGTATTGTAATGGAAAGAACCAAGGTCTGTCACTGCATCTTTCTTCAAGGTCACGGTTTTATTGGCAGCCACTTTGAGTTTGGCTTGGTCCAAATTGGTCTTGACCTTCACTTGCACTGGATAGCTGGCCACACGGTATTCTTGGAAGATTCCAAATTTCTTGTCCGCCTTTTCCAAACCAAAAATCTTGTTTCCAGATTTATCCGTATAGCTGCCTTCTCCACCATTATCGATGATCTTGTTCAACTCTGTACCGATATCGATCCCTTGATCTTCCATGCTGGTGATAAAGCTTTCGGCTTCATCCTTTGTCCATTTATCGTTATCGGTTGAAAGCAGATCTGCTGCTTCGCGATAATCCTTGGTGTCCACTGCCTTAATAAATTTATCTGCAGTCACTTCGACACGTGTTGTAGACTGGAAGTAAAAGAAGGATGCCACCAAAGCGATCACAAGGACTGCAATAGCAGAAATAATCCCAATTTTCTTCTTGGAAAGTTTCTTTCCACCCTTCGTTTTAGGGGCCTTTTGTTTTTTCTGAGCTGGACCTGCTTCTGTGACATTTGGACCAGCAAAGACCTGCGTTTGCTCAGCAGCAAGTGGAGTCGTAAACTCTTGAGTCGGCTGTTGAGGGACATATTCCTGTGTTTCTTCTGTTGCATCTGGGGTCGCAAATTCTGCTTCAGGCACAGGTCCTACAAAAAACTCGAAGTTTTGACTTTTAGCCGCGGTAAATTCTTCTGCACTTGGCTTGCGGCCATAGGTTTCTTCAAAATGTTGCAACCAAGCCTGACGAGCTGCTAGAAGTGGATCGACATTCTTCACTTCTTCAACTGGTTCAACCACTGGTTCCTCGACAGGAGCGACTTCCTCAGATTGTGCATTTCCTGCGATAGACTGAATTTGTTTCAAATCAAATCCACAAGCTTTCCCAGCCATAAACTCTTCTGGTGACGGTTTGCGACCGATCACTTTTTCAAATAATTCAACCCATTTCTTTTGCATGGATCTCTTCTCCCTCATTATAAAATAGGGAAAGTGGGTTCCCCCACCTTCCGTTTTGTGATATTGTTAGAATCCAAAGTTAGAGAAATTTGGAGCACTTGGAATAAATCCTACGGCTACTTGTTCTAAAATACGAGCATTCACATAAATGACAAAGATGGCAATGAGAAGCAAGACAACAGATGATGCTACTAGAAGCAAGAATTTATCTGCTTTAAAGCTTGTCTTATTCAATCCTTGATGAACGACATAGCATGTTCCAACAAAGAACAAGAAGAAAATAAGGAAGTTTACAAAGCCATAAAATTCATAAACTTTTACAAGACCTACTAAGAAAGCAAGAAGGGCAAGTGGCAAAGTGTAAACAGACAAACGTCCAAACTCTTCAAATGAACGACCGTAACTGTATTCCTTATCTTGAAGAACCACACGACGAACAAAGAATCCAGCTACTTGGAAGGCGTAAACGCTAAAGAATAGGGAAATCAATGTCAACATAAAGGCACGGAAATCCATTCCATAACCACCTGTAGCTCCACTAGCTGTGAAGAAAGTTGATAGGGTCAAGACAAAAGCAGTCAAGACATACTGTAAAATTCCGTTAAGAGCTTTTGGATTTTCTACAGCCGTTGGACGTTTCAAAGCTGAAAGGAACCAATTCCAGTAACCACCAACGGCTACACCAAATTGACTTGGTTGGACAGGATAAGGTTGCCCTGGTTGACCTTGGTAAGGAGCTTGTTGATAAGCTGCTTGAGTAGGTTGTTGGTAGGCTTGTTGTGGAGCTTGTTGGAAAGCAGGTCCATTCGCTGGAGCAGCTTGAGGGGCCGGTTCTTGAACTGGAGCTGCTACTGGTTCTTCAACAGGTGCAGTTGGTGCTGCGACAAACTCTGGAGCTTGAGGAGCTGCTACTGGTTCTTCTGTAGGTGCAGTTGGTGCTGCGACAAATTCTGAAGCTTGAGGAGCTGCTACTGGTTCTTCAATAGGTGCAGTTGGTGCTGCGACAAACTCTGGAGCTTGAGGAGCTGCTACTGGTTCTTCTGCAGGAGCTGCTGGTGCTGCAACAAACTCTGGAGCTTGAGGAGCTGCTGGCGCTGCAACAAACTCTGGGGCTTGTGGAGCAGCAACTGGTTCTTCCACAGGTGCAGTTGGTGCTGCGACAAATTCTGGGGCTTGTGGGGTTTCTGGAACCACTACTTCTTCTTGAAATTCTCCTGCAGCCAGTGCTTGAGCAATTTCTTCTGCACTAGCAGAACGACCATTTACGGCTTCGAAATAATCCAGCCAATCTTGTTTTGACATAATGAATCTCCTTAACTATTGTTTATACTAGGGTATTATACAAAATTTCTGAACCATTTTCAATGAAAGACTGGAAAATCCCTGTAATATCTTTTGAAAAACATACAAATTCTACTCATTTTTAGAAATTAGTAAAGAAAACGACCTCTTTTCAGAGGTCGTTTTTTAGGATTCAAATGCATCCATGCCACCTTGGACGTTGGTCACATCATAGCCTTGCTCTTCCAAAAATTGGCAAGCACGTGCTGATCGACGACCTGACTTGCAGATGACATAATAGGGATGATCCTTCTCTAATTCCTGGTAGCAATCTGCTAACTCAGATAAGGGAAGAAGGCGAACCCCATCTAAGTGAAGGGCATCATATTCCTCCTGCTCGCGTACATCAAGAACGTGTATGTTCCCTTTTTGATAAGCTTGGTAAAAGCTTGAAAATGGAATTTCTTTCATGATTTCTCCTTTGTTATGGAAGGGTTAGGATTTCATAGTTAAAGCCAATAGACTCTAAAAATCGGAACAAGTCTTGGGTTTTAATAAAGATCGTCTTTTCATTGGTATTGGGATGGAAGGTCATGATCTCCTCTGACACAATATCTTTATCGAAATAGACCCGAATATCTCTTTCTTCATTGTTCAATAAACCAAATGGAGAAACCGTTCCTGCTGGTAATTGCATTTTTTCAGCTAAAGAATCTGCTGAAGCCATGCGGATCCGGTTGGCTTCCACTTGCTCTTTGAAATCATCCATATCCAATGGCTTCTGGTCATCCATGATCAGCAAATAGTATTGAGTTTTCTTCTTGTTGGTCAAAAACATGGTCTTGGTCCGGACACCTTCTAGGCCTTCAATATAAGAATCCGCTTGCTCCGTCGTGAATGCAGGTGGGTGTTCCACCACGTCAAATGAAATTCCTAACTCGTCTAATTTTTCTTTAACTTGTTGATAAGGATCCATAACCTTTCTCCTTTATTTTTGAATGATCTTTTGAACCAATGCTTGCAATTCTGGGACCACTTCTGCCTCAAACCAAGGATTTTTAGCCATCCAGATTTGATTGCGAGGGGAAGGGTGAACAAGTGGAAAATAGGTTGGCAAATAATCTTTAAAATGGTGAACCCGTTCGGTTACCTTGCCACTAACCTTTTCATGAAGGTAGTATGCTTGGGCATATTGTCCAATTAAGAGGGTTAACTCAATATCCGGACACTCCTTGAGAAGTTGAGGGTGCCACTTTTCCGCAAAGCCTTTGCGAGGTGGAAGGTCACCAGATTTTCCATGCCCTGGGAAATAAAAGTCCATAGGAATGACCGCAAACAAACCAGAATTATAAAAGGTGTCTTCGTCAACTCCTAACCATTCGCGCAGGCGGTCACCACTCTTATCCTTCCAGTAAATCCCAGCTTCCTCCGTCTTCATTCCTGGAGCCTGTCCAATAATATTGATACGAGCAGTTTTTGGAGCTGCAAAGAGTGGCTCAATTCCTTTATCCGTATATGCTTTATTTTGAGGATCTGCCATAATGGCTTGTTTAATGCTTTCAATCGTTGACATAAGTCCTCCTTCGATGGAAAAACTCAGCCAGAAAAACTGGCCGAGTAGTGGATTATTTGATTAGTTCATAGATAGCTTCTGCGTAAATTGCAGCTGCACGATAGAGATCTTCGACATCTGCGAACTCATTAGCTTGGTGCATGGTATTGACATAGTCTGGGAACATAGCACCAAAGGCAACCCCACGTTTCAAGAGACGACCAAAGGTACCACCACCGATCACTTGTTCGTGTCCTTTGAGGCCAGTTTGTTTTTCGTAAACACGCAAGAGAGTGGATACCAATTCGTCATCCATCGGAACATAGTGAGGTGTGTGACCATGAGCGGACAAGCTTACTGTAGCTACTCCTTCAATCTTTTCAAGGGTGGACTTGATGGTTTCAGGATCTGTACCTTGAGGGTAACGGATATTGAGGGCAATAGTGTTGTCTGCTTGGCTGTCATCAAAATGGAAGACACCTGCATTCATACTCAATGGTCCCATTTTGGCATCTGTATGGGCAATTCCTAATTTTTCACCAGCAAAATCTTCGTGAAGAAGTGAAGCTGTCACATGAAGGTAAGCCTTAGCAGCACCACCAAAATCAAATTGGTTCAACAAGAGAGCCAAGTAGGTCGCACCATTAATTCCATCTTCAGGAGTTGATCCGTGAGCAGATTTCCCAACAATCGTAACGGTATAGGTTTCTTCATCGACAGTTGAAATTTCATACTTGAGTTGGTGTTCCTTGGCAAAGGCATCTAAGAGGCCAGCAAGATCTGGTAGTTGTCCAGAAACTACTGCAGTCGCTGACTCTGGTACCATGTTTTCACGAAGTCCACCTGTAAAGCTATGGAGATGAGCACTTCCTGTGTTATCATTTCCAAAATGAAGGTACTCAGTGATGTTTCCTTTTTCTCCATTGATGATTGGGAATTCCGCATCTGGTGAGAAGCCAAAATCTGGCTCAGGAAGTCCGACGTTTTTGAAATAGTAATCCATGTCGCCCCAGCCTGATTCTTCATCCGTACCGACAACAAAGCGCACGCGCTTAGAAACAGGGAGTCCTAGGTCTTTAATGATCTTCAAACCATAGTAGCAGGCCATTGTAGGCCCTTTATCATCAGACGAACCACGCGCATAGAGCTTGCCATCGATAATTTCTGGTTTGTATGGATCCGTCTTCCAGCCACTACCTGCAGGCACGACATCCATATGGGCAAAGATCCCAAGTTCTTCTTCTCCTTCACCAAAGGTAAAGTGACCGGCATAATTGTCGACATTCTTGGTTTCATAGCCATCACGTTTAGCAATTTCCAAGAATTTTTCAAGAGCTTTTACAGGACCAGGTCCAAAAGGATGCTCTGCATCTGCCTTGCTGTCATCGCGTTCAGAATTGATTTCCAAGAGGCTGTATAGGTCAGCCATCATCTCATCGCGACGTTTTTCTACTTCTGCTTTAAAGTCAACTGTTGTCATGAATTCCTCCTCGATCTTCTATTTGCTAATTGGCTTAGCGTTTGTCAATGATTTCGTCCACTGGTAAGCGATAGCTTGGCTCTACTTTTTCAGCCGCATAGCCAACCGTAATCAAGACTTCCGGACGGAAACGCTCTTCGATGTCCAATACTTCATTGATTTTCGATTTATCAAATCCCAAAATAATATTGGTTCCAATGCCTTGGTCTGTCAAAGCAAGTACCAAGTTCATAGCCACAAGACCGGCATTCAAAGCCAAGTAATCACTTGTTTGTTGGGCATCATAGCGCGCAAATTCAGCAGGAAGATTTTGCATAAAGTATTGCAACTGCTCATCTGTGAAGTTTTTCACCCCACCGACACGTGCAATCTTGCGAGCCCGTTTTTGCAAATCAGTATCTGTAAAGAGGGCGATGGTCACAGGAGCTTCCATGACTTGATCGTAGTTTGCACCATAGGCTAATTTTGCCAATTCCGCATTTTTTTGACGAACGACCACAAATTTCCAAGGCTGGCTATTGTGGGCACTAGGGGCCAAGGTTGCGATCTCAATGGCAGTCCGTACATCCTTTGGATCGACCGGTTGGTCAGTGAAATGCTTGATCGCATGGCGTTTTTTATTGAGCTCTAGAAATTTCATAAGCTTCTTCCTTTTCTATTTCTGTTACCTCTATTTTAACACAAAATGAAAGAGCTTGCAGGGTTTTACAGCCTAAGATTGTGAAAAAAGAAGCGGACATTTTGAAGATCCGCTTCTTTTTTATAGATTGAATACACAAGAGATCTACCTATGATTCATTGGAAAGATTGAAATAGGCAGCTACTTCTTTGCCATAACCGTATTTCTCAATTAAGCTAGTTAGGAGCTCGATGTTATGGCCCCGATAGTTATCCTCGCGTCTCAATTCTTCGTACATCTCAATAAAAGGAAGACCTTTGTCCTTAGCATCTTGGAGCTCTGCTTCATAGTCATAGGCCACCTTACGAAATTGCAGGTTGGTCACTCCGTCTTCTTCGACATCGATTAGAGCATACTGAGCTCTGTGGTTTTGAATTGGTTCCCAGTCAAAATAAGGCATGCCAATAGTCCCCGGATTGAGGATCTGCTGACCCTGGCTGCCATAGCGAAGCAACTGCTTGTGGACATGACCGTAGATCGCCATATCCGTCTGGTCATCCAGCAATTGGTCAAAGTTCTCCGTCGCATTTGCTGGACGTAAATCTCCACCATAATTCTTTTCTGGCAAATTGTGGGTCAGTGAAAAGCGAATACCATTGACCTCCTTCTTCTCTACCAATGGAAGGGCGCGAAGCCAATCGATCCGCTTAGGATCTAGTCCTTCCATGAGGTACTGAGTAAGACGGAGAAGCTGGATCTCCTGTGGATCCTCAAGTCCGTACTCGCCATCCAAGGCCTCTAGGACACAATCGTCCCAATTTCCACGAACAGCCGCTGTAATCGGAATCGCATCCAGTAACTCAAAAAGGTCATCTCTTCCAGGCCCCGGAAGCAAAATATCCCCTAAAAGCCAGTATTCCGTCGCGCCTAGAGCACGCGCATCCGCAATCACTGCCTCCAGGGCTGTCGTATCTCCGTGGATATCAGATAAAATAGCGATTCGATGGTTCATTTTAAACTCCTTATGATTGGTATGATTCAGAATCCTCCGCCACTTCCATCAAGAGACTTGCTTCTTCTTGCTTTCCTTGATGGAGCTTGGCTTGCACTGCCTCCGCTACTGCTCGTGGGATGCCGACTGTGACAATCTCATCTACAGTGGCCTCTTTGATCTTGGTCAGTGACTTAAAGTGCTTCATCAGCAACTGCTTGCGTTTTGGTCCCAAGCCTTCAATGCCATCTAGCTGAGAAGAGAAGGAATTTTTAGAACGAAGCTGTCGGTGGAAGGTGATGGCGAAACGGTGGACTTCATCCTGGATCCGTTGGAGGAGGAAAAATTCCTGCGAAGTCCGAGAGAGTTCGATGACTTGAAGGGGATCACCGAAGAGCAATTCATGGGTCTGGTGCTTGTCATTCTTTTGTAGCCCTGCAATGGGAATATCTAGCCCCAACTCGTCTTGGATCACTAGCTTAGCAATATTGACCTGGCCCTGACCCCCATCGATGACGATCAGATCTGGTGGCGTCAGGCCATCCCGCATGACCCGGCTGTAGCGTCTGCGGATGACCTCCCGCATGCTAGCATAGTCATCTGGTCCGACGACGGTCTTGATCTTGTACTTGCGATAGTCCTTTTTGCTTGGCTTCCCATTGACAAAGACCACCATGGCTGAGACCGGACTGGTCCCCATGATGTTGGAGTTATCAAAGGACTCAATGCGCACAGGGGTTGGAATTTGCAGGAGTTTTCCAAGGTTTTCAATAGCACCTTGAGTCTTTTCCATGGATTTTTCAAGGAGATTGAACTTCTGCTCCAGACTGACACGCGCATTCTTGATGGCCAGATTGACCAACTGCTTCTTCTCCCCTCGCTGGGGCTTGAGGATCTTGGTATCTACTAGGGCCTTGACCGCTTCCTCATCGATATCTTGAGGGATCAGGATTTCATTGGGGATCAGGTGGGATTTCTCCTGATAAAACTGCCCCACATAGGTCAAGAAATCCTCGTCCGGATCATTGTAGTATGGGAAAAGATTGACGTCGCGCTCGATCAGCTTGCCCTGACGGACAAAGAAGACCTGCACACACATCCAGCCCTTGTCCACGTAGTAGCCAAAGACATCCCGGTTCTGCAAATCCTTGGCCATGACCCGCTGTTTGGTCCGCAGGGTCCCGATGGCCTGGATCAGATCACGATACTCAGCCGCCCGTTCGAATTCCATGTTTTGCGCAGCAGTATTCATCTTGAGCTTGAGCTCATCGATAATCTTGTCATCCTGCCCCTTTAGGAAATCAGAAACCTCCTGCGCCATACCCTTGAAATAGGCCTCGTCCTTGTGGCAGACTGTGTGGGCCATACATTGCCCTAAATGGTAGTAAAAGCAGACCTTGGAAGGCGGATTGGTACACTTGCGGAAAGGGAAAATTCGGTCCAAAAGCCTCTTGATCTCATTGGCCGCTCCCACATCCGGATAGGGACCGAAATAGAGACCACCGTCCTTTTTGACCTGGCGCGTGATGATGAGACGCGGATAGCGCTCATTGGTAATCTTGATGAAGGGATAGGACTTGTCGTCCTTGAGCATGATATTGTACTTGGGCTTGTTTTCCTTGATGAGGTTGATCTCAAGAAGCAAGGCCTCAATATTGGACTCAGTGACGATAAACTCAAAATCTACAATCTCAGATACCAGCGCTTCTGTCTTGGTATCATGGCTCCCTCTGAAATAGGACCGCACCCGATTGCGGAGATTTTTGGCCTTCCCCACATAGATGATGGTACCATTCTTGTCTTTGTGAATGTAACAGCCCGGACTCGTCGGCAAGAGCTCGAGCTTGGATTTAATCAAGTTATTCATACTCTCTATTATATCAAAAAAGAGAGGCGCTTACCTCTCAATTGTATGTATCCAACTTTACATCCTCAGCCTTTGAGATTAGCCATCTGGAAGATCGGAATCACATAAGGAACAATAGACATCAGGATAGTGAATAGCACGAAGAACCAGAACCAGAAGGAAGCGAGGGCACGCTGGAAAACTCCCGGTTGAGGTTTATTGGCTTGAATATAAGCCTTGATAGCTGGCCATTTAGTCGCAAGAACCACTATCATGACAATGGAACCAATAGCTAAAACACCAATTTGGAGCCAATTCGCTAGTCCCTCGTCCACATGATAGGCCACATAATGCAAGCCTTGGGAAATCACAAAGTTATTGAAAATGTGATAGAAAATAGCCCACCAGATATTGTATTCAAAGGCAATGTAGCCGAAACCTAGACCAATGATACTTGCGAAAAAGAGCTGGTCAAAATTGGCATGGAAGAGACCAAACAAGATAGCCGTCATGACAATAGCAAAAATCTTCCCATACCGTTCCAAGCCTCGCAAGCCGGCCCCACGGAAGAAGAATTCCTCTGTGATAGGACCAAAAAATCCAGCATACAAGAGCATGGTCCATGATCGCTCAATCGTATCTCCTAGATCTGGTGTTGGAGAATGAAGGCCAATGGTCTCAAACATGCGCTCAATCACTTGTGTCATCACAGATGAAAAGACTTGAGAAAAGCCAAGAAAGGCGAGAAGAATAAAGAAGACTGAAAGTGTCATCTTACGTCCCTTATGCTTAAGATCATATTTATAAAGGGCCTTCTTGCGATAGGCATTAAAAAGAAAGAGTCCAATGGAAATAGAGATGAGGTAGGGAATACCAGCCCAAACATTCAGGGCGTTTAGTTTCTCCGTTACTTGACTTGGATCTTTTCTGAGAGAGCCTGCTATGGTCAATCCAAGGAGGACTTCCCACAGGACGGTTACCAAGGTCATTACCAAGAGATAAATGGCAAGTGTCCCGGAATACCTTCCTATATCTTTTTTAGGGTCTAATAATCGGTTGTATTGGTTCATTTCTTCCTCCTAGAAAAGAGATAAAAACTCGCACACATTCCTTCGTATAAGATAAAGAAAATCAAAAAGGCATGCATAAAGTAGTCTTCTGGTAATGCAAGAATAATCGAATCCACGCGCGGATCAAAGAGCCAAGTATTGTCCCCAGCAAATAAGACCTGATGAAAGAGCGTAAAGAATTGATCAAAGCCAATCATAACAGCCACCACTGCAATCACCACTGGTAAAACCATCATACAAAAGAAGAGACTACGGTACAAGGTAAGGTAGCCTTTTTTGACGACTGTCCGCATAAACTGGATAAAACCAGGGAGAGTGACTATGAAAACGACCGTCACTAAGTGAAATAGGTACTTGACAGCCTCAAAATGGTGCAGTCCATTTTTTGAAGAGGGGAATTGAGGCATCTTCAACACCCATTGAAACGGATTAGTCAAGTAGTTCATCAAGACATTAAAATTCTTCATGATGACAGTAGCCGAAAAACCAGTCCGGCTTTGAATCCCCAACCAATGAATCTCCATGGGATAGAGGGCCCAAGCGAGAGCAATGGTGAGAAGGATGGTAGCTGACAAGATAAAGAAAAATAGGTTAATTGATTTCAGACTTTTAAGCATCAAAATCCCACTCCGCTAGACTGGCAACAACATGTGTCGGTGAAATTGGTAAGGTTGGCACTTCTTCTGGTTTGGTAAAACCTGTCGTTACCAAAAGGGTTGGAATCCCATTGTCAATACCTGCACGAATATCTGTTAGGTAGTTGTCGCCAACCATAACCACTTCTTCTCTTGCAAGACCCAGGTGTTCAATGGCCTTATCCATAATGATGGCCTTTGGTTTGCCAATGATCACAGGCTCGACCCGTGTCGCAGCCTCTACAAGCGCAATCAAGGATCCTGCACCTGGCAGCAAGCCACGCTCTGTTGGAATGTTCAGGTCCGGATTGGTCCCAATAAAGTGCGCTCCCTTTTGAATCGCCAAGGTCGCAAGAGCAAACTTCTCATAATCCACTTGCCAATCGAGGCCAATCACCACATAATCAGGTGCTTCTTCATCCATGATATAGCCAGCTTCTTCAATAGCATCTTTGAGCCCCGCTTCTCCGATCACATAGACCTTTTTGCCCAAATTTTGGTCATTCATGTAGTCAATGGTCGCAAGGGTAGCTGTATAGATAGTCGAAACTGGGGTTTCAATATTGAAATGAGTGGCCAGCATATCCCGAACAGTCTCTGGTGTGCGGGTTGTATTGTTGGTCACAAAGAGATAGGGAATCTCACGCGCCTGCAGTTCATGAACAAAAGCTTCTCCTGCAGGAATTCGTGATTTTCCTTTGTAAATAGTGCCATCCAAATCAATCAAATAGCCCTTATAGTGCATTTATTCTTCCCTTTCTGTGTCAGCTTCTTCATGAAACTTCTCTGCATCGACTCGTCCACCAGAACCATATAAGAGCAATGCTCCAGCATAGAGGACAAATTGTAACACCAAACCTGTAAAATTAATCCCTTGACTTCCCGATTGGGTGAACAAGAAGGATGCTACCATGAGGATGACAATGGTCAATAACAAGCCTATCACGGTTGCCTGATCCACACTGATTTGATAAACCGTGCGTTTAGTGCTCCGATTTTTCCCGTCAGACTTAGTTTCTGGTTGCAAATTCTCGACAAAATCCGTCACTAAGGTCGCAGCGAGGCTGACTGTTGTGCTAAAGAGCACGCCTTGAGACAAGCGGTGATAGAAATTGGACCAGAAGGATCCTGATTGGCTAGTAATCCCAATCGAGAAGATCATGACCGGTAAAAGAAAGGCCAAGGTGAAATGGATCCAGACCCGATACCAGCGTATATCTTCTCTTAAAAAGCGATTAAAACTCTCTAAATTCAAGCGATAGCGGAAAAATTTATAAATTTCCTCTACCAGGATGATGCCCAAAGCACAAAGAGTCAAGAGCCAATCTCCCAACATGTACAAAGGGTTCTTTTGACGCTTGGCATAGGCCACAACCCGTTTTTGATAGCTTTCAAGTTCCTGTTTTTTATTTTTTAATCTTCTACTTTCCATAATTCCAACCCTTTTCTTCTACTTCTTCCCACTCAATTTCAGCTTGGGCATTGATCTGACTATCTGAAGTAATTTGGTGCTGAGTTTTCAAGCCCTCTTGTTCATATTGAGAGGTGATGAGACCTCCTGCTAGCACTTCTTTGACATATTTTAGATGAACTTTTTTCGGGATATGATGGGTCAAGAAGTCTGCTCCCATCACCTCAAAAACCCAGTCCAAGTACTTGCTATTGTTGACATGTCCGTTCATATCCAAGTCGTAAAACCGAACCCGGTATTCTTGTTCCACGCCACCTTCTAATTCTTTGAAACGGGGACCGCGGAGCATGGTTTTTGAAAATTCAGAGTCAAAGGCATCCGTGATTTCACTCATAACAGGATGAACCTTGCGTGTATCACGATCCATCAAGACAAAGGTCGCGACCATCTCAATGATAGTATTTCCTGCTTCATCCTTGATATTAAAGGCCCGGTAGCAGAAAAGTCGATTGTGACTCTTGGCATAGGTTTCAATAGTGATTTTCTCATCAAAAACAGGGAGACGCTCGATCTTCATATTGTAATCCGTGATAATCCAGACTAGATTGTAATTCTCTAGAATGTACATATCACTCATGCCCAGCTCAATCGATTGCATGCCTGATACCTGCAAAGACAGCAAGATCAATTGCGGAATTTTTATAAATCCATTGACATCGCTCATATCAAACGGAATTTTCATGCTGTATTCAAATGTTTTTGCCATTTTCTACTCCAAAATAAACTTCTCTGCTACAGTGTCTCCTAAAAAGAGACCTTTCTTGGTCATTCGTACAATGTCCTTGTCAGGTACCAAAAGGCCCTGCTGGATCAATTTCTCAACCACTGATCCATATTGTTGGTCAAAATTCACACCAAACTTTTCTTCAAAACGCTTCTTGGAAACGCCTGTTTTCTTACGTAGTCCTAGAAACATCTCTTCCTCCATCATTTCTGTCTGAGTCAGATGCTCTTCTTGGACACGCGCATTTCCCTCTTCGACAGCCTGCATATAGTGACGAATGGGGCCATGATTCTTGTAGCGAATCCCATCGACATAGCCGGATGCTCCAGCTCCCAAACCATAATACTCGGCATTGTCCCAATACATGAGATTGTGCCGACTTTCAAAACCAGGCTTGGAGAAATTAGAAATTTCGTAATGCTCAAAGCCCGCACGCTCCATCTCCTGAATAATGTATTCAAACATCTCCGCTTCCATCTCCTCTTTAGGTAGAGGAAGCTTGCCCCGTCTCATGCGATTCATAAAGACCGTGTGATTCTCCAGAATCAAGCTATAGAGACTCATATGGGGAATATCAAGGGCAAGAGCCTTAGCGACATTTTCCTGGACCTGCTCCATGGTTTGCGTCGGAAGCGCATAGATGAGGTCGATCGAAATATTGTCAAAACCAGCCAGCTTCAGACGATCGATATTGTCATAGATATCCTGCTCCTGATGGCTCCGACCAATCTTTTTGAGCAAGCGATTATCAAAGGTCTGTACGCCCAATGAAACCCGATTAACCGGCGAATCCTTCAAGACAGCAATCTTATCCGGATCCAAATCACCAGGATTGGCCTCGATAGTCAGCTCTTCCATCTGAGACAGATCAAGCGACTTAGTCAGCTCCTTGAGCAGATAGGCTAGCTGATCCGCAGTTAAGGCTGTCGGTGTCCCACCCCCAATATAGAGAGTCCGTAAATTTGTGATTTCTTCCCGACGAAATTCTTGGATCAAATGATCCAAATAAGCATCGACCGGTTGGTTCTTGATAAAAACCTTCGAAAAATCACAATAAAAACAAATCTGGGTACAAAATGGGATGTGGACATAAGCGGACGTTGGTTTTGTATGCATACCTTTAATTATACCATAAAATCCCCCTAAGTCCGAAAAGAAAAGGGAATAAGAAGCTAGGAATTCCTTGACAAGAAGGAATAAAAGGAATAGAATGAATTTAATCATATTCGGAGGTAAGGAGATATGAACAACTAAGTTTCGTTAAATAAAATACTTTATTTAGTGGACTGCTTGTTCTATCTCTTTTTGTGTACCCTCTTGCCTATTCTCCAACTTCTTGTTGGCTATATTAGATCTTTTTCTGTTTGGGTTCCACTTGAATACAGCTCTACTAAATAGGTAGAGCTGTTTTTTGTCCCAGTAGAAAGGAATCTTATGCTAAAACTATCCCACCTCACCATCCGCCATACAAAAGATTTACGCGATCTGGTTCGCGATCTGTCCTTAACCATTCATGAAGGAGAAAAAGTTGCCATTATTGGCGAAGAAGGAAATGGAAAATCTTCTTTGCTTCATGTCCTCATGTCCCCAAAATCCCTACCAGATTATCTGACAATAGAAGGCGAAATCACCACTTCCTTTCACTCCTATGCCTATATTCCCCAGTCTTTGCCAGAAGCATTGAAGGGAAAAACATTGGAAGAATATTTTTTTGGAGAAGACGAGCTAGACTATGCCACCCTCTACAGACTGGCTGATCAATTGCATTTTGATAGCGACCGCTTTGCAAGCGACCAAGCTATTGGAAGTCTATCTGGAGGAGAAGCCCTCAAAGTTCAACTACTTCACGAACTTTGTCGTCCTCATGAATTACTATTTTTAGATGAACCTTCAAATGATCTGGATTTGAAAACCCTGGACTGGCTCCAGCAGATGATTCAAACAAGCCCCCAAACCATCCTATTTATTTCCCATCATGAAGATTTTTTGACGCAGACGGCGGATACGATCATCCACCTAAGACAGATCAAACACCGCAAGGAGGCTGAAACCATTGTAGAGCACTTAGGTTATCAAGACTACAGTAGCCAGAGGGAGCAACAATTCAAGCAACAGACTCAGCAAGCTGCCAATGATCAACGAACCTACCGAAAAACAATGGAGAAGCATCGTCGCGTCCGTCAGCAAGTCGAAACTTCCTTACGAAACACCAAGGATAGCACTGCCGGACGTCTCCTAGCAAAGAAAATGAAGTCCCTCCTCTCACAAGAAAAGCGCTACGAGCGGGAATTCCAATCCATGACTTCCCAACCCTATGATGAGGAAGTCATCAATCTGCATTTCCCTCCCCTCACTCCCTTGTCTCCTAAAAAACGATTCCTTCTCTTAGATCAGGAAGAGCTCACAATTGGTGATCGGGTCCTGGTCAAGGACCTCTCCCTTACTCTTCAAGGGCAGGACAAGATAGGAATTATCGGTTCCAACGGTGTGGGGAAATCCACTTTCCTAAAAATGATATGGAAAAGTCTACAGAAGAATGAAAGTATCCGCACTGCCTATATGCCTCAAGATTACACTGAACGCCTCCCTCTGACTCAGACACCCGTTCAATTCTTACAGCATTCAGGCGATCGTGAAGAAATCAACACCATTCAATTGCATTTAGCCTCCCTCAACTTTACCTATTCTGAAATGCACCATCCGATCTATGAACTTTCTGGTGGCCAGCAAGGAAAACTCTATCTCCTTCAACTAGTGCTCACAAGTCCCCAGTTTCTGCTCTTGGACGAGCCTACTCGCAATTTTTCCCCCACTTCCCAACCAGAAATTCGACGCCTTTTCGCAGACTACGCAGGCGGACTAGTCACGGTCTCTCACGACCGGACCTTCCTCAAAGAAGTCTGCCAAAAAATCTATCGTCTGACCGAAAATGGTTTGGTAGAAATAGAGTCGCTCTAACGTAAAAAAGATTGGCAAAAAAACCAATCTTGGAGAACGTAGAAAAAATGTTCTATTATACAAATCCTATAAAAATATATTAGTCAGTGTTATCCAATCCTCTATTGGAACTTTCCGCCGTGAGAAAAGTGCTTGAAACAGGATTGTTTCAAGCACTCGGGAGTTTTGAAGCCTTAGATTCAAAACTAAGTCATGGAACTTCTATGAAGTTCGCTGACGTCCGTTCTCACCTAAGGAAAGTTTCTAAGAGGACTATATCTTCAACTTGAAAGATTGGTAAAAACCAATCTTTTTCTATTCCTTCGCTGCCTCTTGTCCCATTTCTTGGGTACGTTTATAGGCTGCTTCCACTCCAGCAATGATGTCGCCCCGTATGCCGACTTGTTCCAGGCGATTGACTCCTGCAATAGTAGAGCCACCTGGGCTACAAACTGCATCTCGCAAGCGGGCTGGATGCTCGCCTGTCTCTAGGACCATTTGACTGGCTCCTTGGAAGGTCTGTGCAGCCATCTGCAAGGCTTGCTCTCGTGAAAGTCCTAATCCTACTCCTGCATCTGCCATAGCTTCAATCATCTGATAGACAAAGGCTGGCCCACAGCCTGCGACAGCAGTTGCAGGATCCATCAATTTTTCTTCAATTTCATAAAGAACCCCTGCTCCTGCTAAGAGCTGGATCACTTTAGCTACCTGCTGGTCTGTCACTGCTTGGGAGCGGGCCAGACTGATAACACCTTGACCAATGGCCACAGGCGTATTGGGCATGATGCGAACGAGACCCACCTGGTCGTTCTGGATCACGTCAGCCATCTTTTCTAGTTCCAAACCTGCAGCCATGGAAACCAGTAAGAGATTAGAGCGTTGGGCCAAGATGCCCTGGTACTCTTCTAAAAGAGGGCAGATCTGATAGGGTTTGACCCCTAAAAAGATTACTTCAGCTTCTTGAAAGACTTGTCCAAGATCAGACGCCGTTCCCCCATACTGGCTGATAAACTCTTGCACCTTTTGAGG
The DNA here is from genome assembly GCF_001813105.1 of Streptococcus sp. HMSC072C09. Taxonomy (NCBI): domain Bacteria; kingdom Bacillati; phylum Bacillota; class Bacilli; order Lactobacillales; family Streptococcaceae; genus Streptococcus; species Streptococcus sp. HMSC072C09. The sequence continues at coordinate 119,918 of NZ_KV811502.1, forward strand.
AGAACGATTGAACAAGAGCAGGTCTTGCGCGTCCACTTCTTTTGCGACTGCTTTGGCTAAACTAGCCCCCATGTTTCCAAGACCGATAAATGCAACTTTCATTTCTTACCTCACTTGACCATTTCCACTGACGATATATTTGTAACTGGTCATTTCCCGTAGTCCCATTGGTCCACGCGCATGGAGTTTTTGGGTCGAGATCCCCATTTCACAACCTAGGCCAAATTGACCCCCATCTGTAAAGCGTGTAGAAGCATTGACATAAACCTCTGCTGAATCTACTTGCTTGGTGAAACAAGCGGCTGTCTCAGGATTTTCAGTCACAATGGCATCCGAATGATGGGTGCTATGAGCTTCAATGTGGTCCACCGCTTCCTCCACTCCGTCAACAACCTTGACTGCTAAAATATAATCTAAAAATTCGGTATCAAAATCCTGTTCCTGTGCTGCTGTCCCAGAAATGATTGCCTGAGCTTGCTCATCTAGGCGCAACTCAACGGATCTTTCCCGATCATCCACTAAACGCTCTTTGACCAAAGGCAAGAAATCAGACGCGATCGCTCGATCCACCAACAAGACCTCCATGGCATTGCAGACGGATGGGCGGCTGGTCTTAGCATTTTCAATAATGGCGAGGGCTTTCTGGAAATCAGCCTCCTTGTCCACATAGACATGGACTATCCCAGTTCCTGTCTCGATCACAGGGACAATGGCATTTTCAACCACCGCTTGGATTAAGCCAGCACCACCACGTGGAATAAGCAAATCTAGATAGCCCTTAGCCTTCATCATAGCAAGGCTAGAAGCTCGACTCGTATCTTGGATCAGTTGGAGAAGATCTGGATTCAGTCCTGCTTCTTCCAATCCAGCCTTGAGAGCTGTCACGATTGCTTGTGCAGAATGAAAGGCATCCTTTCCAGTACGAAGGACTACTGCATTTCCACTCTTGATGGCAAGCGCTGCAGCATCTGACGTTACATTTGGACGGCTTTCATAAATGATCCCGATGACGCCCATAGCGACTCGAACTTTCTGGATTTCAAGACCATTTTCCAAGACTTCCGTATCCAGCACTTCCCCAATTGGATCTGGCAGGTCTATTAAAGCACGAATTCCTTGTGCCATACCGGCAATCCGCTCTTGATCAAGAAAGAGGCGATCCAGCATGACTTCAGAAATCTTCCCGCGTGCCGCTTCCATATCGATTTGATTGGCTGCTAAAATGGCTTCAGTTGCTTTTAAAAGCTGGCTAGCCATGGCCTCCAAGGCCTGATTTTTAAGAGCTGTACTGGATGTATTGATGCTTTTCTTAGCTGATTTCGCTAAGGCTAATTGTTCTTGTGTTGTTCCCATACGTGTTCCTCTAGAATTCTGTAAAGAGTAGGTCAATCTCAGGAGTTACCGAGATCCAATCATCCCGGTGGATGAGGATTCCCTTAGCTTTTTTAGATTGGAGCAGATCGCGCACAGCTGATTGGCCGAGACGGACCTTGCCTTTTCCTAGTAATTGACCAGTCTCTTGATGATAGACGCTGACAATTTCGTGATAAGAAAAATCTCCTTCTGCCTTGGTCACACCAGAAATCAATAGACTCTTTCCATGATCCAACAGGGCTTGCGCTGCTCCAGCATCCACCCAAACGGCACCTTTGCTTTCTGCATAAAAGGCTAGCCATTGCTTCTGGGTTTTTAAACCCTTATCCTCTGCAAGGAAGTAACTTCCATCTGCTTGCTCTTCTGCTGCTTCGATCAAGGCATCAGACTTGAGAGACGAGCAAATATAGACAGGAACCCCTGACTCGGTCGCAAGGGTGGCTGCCTTGAGTTTGGTCATCATACCGCCAGTCCCATTGCTACTGCCAGCACCACCTGCCATCTCGATCATCTCGCGAGAAATGTGGTCGATTCGATCCAAGCGCTTAGCTGTTGGATCCTGAGAAGGATTGGCTGTATAGAGGCCATCTACATCTGTTAAAAGCACCAAAAGATCAGCTTGAACCATGGCTGCAACCTGCGCACTCAAGGTATCATTGTCACCAACTTTTAACTCAGCAATCGAGACTGTATCGTTTTCATTGATAATCGGAATGGCCCCACGATTAAGCAAGACAGATAGGGCATGGTGGGCATTCTTATAACGGCGCTGATCCGCAAAGTCATCCTGGGTCAACAAAATCTGCGCAGAAACAATGTTGCGTAAGACCAGGTTGGCTGTATATTCTTCCATCAGTAAGCCTTGCCCAACTGCCGCAGAAGCTTGCTTGTCTGCCACCTTGGTCGGCCGTTTCTTAAAACCAAGGGCACCAAATCCAGCAGCGACAGCCCCTGATGAGACCAAGATCAACTCATGATCTGATTCATGTAAGAGAGCCAACTGCTGGGTAATGATCTTGACCTTTTGTCTGGAGAGACTCCCGTCTGGATTGGTCAAAGACGAGGTCCCTACTTTAAAGACGATTCGTTTTGCTTTCATCGCTGTGTTTCTTTCTAATACTATTTATTTCGTATCTAATGAAAGTGAGGCTGGACAAAAACTGTCCAGCTCTCTATGTTTGATAGTAATAACTGCATGACGCAGTGGTTGATTGGCATCTTTGTTCGCTTTTTAGGCTCCAAAGATAACCTAATCAACTGTGCGGGGGTGGGAAAACGAAC
>NZ_KV811502.1:122672-144440 GCF_001813105.1 Streptococcus sp. HMSC072C09
TCTTTTTAACTAGTCAGAGTTCTTTCCCACTCCCATTCTTCATTATCCTTTTCGAAGGTCTTCCAGCGTTTTTTCAAAGATCGCTGGCACTTCTGCTGTAAATTCCAAGGTCTCGCCTGTGCGAGGGTGAGTAAAACCAAGTGTCCGTGCATGCAGAAACTGTCCTTGTCCTTTAAGTGTCTTCTTAGGACCATAAGCAGGATCTCCAGCCACGGGATGGCCAATATAGGCCATGTGCACCCGAATTTGGTGGGTCCGACCAGTCTCCAGTTGCAACTCTACCAAGGTGTAATTCCCAAAGCGTTCCAAAACTTGAAAACGGGTCACTGCAGGTTTTCCTTTAGCCGTCACCGCTTGTTTTTTCCGGTCCTTTTCACTGCGACCAATTGGTGCTTCAATCATTCCCCGATCGTTCGGAAGGTTGCCATGAACAATGGCCCAATACTTCCGTAGTGATTTTTTGTCTTTTAGTTCCTCTGCTAAGGCGACGTGAGCTTGGTCATTTTTTGCGACCATCAGGAGGCCTGAGGTGTCTTTGTCGATCCGATGAACGATCCCTGGACGCAATTCCCCATTGATCCCTGAAAGGTCCTTGACATGGTATAACAACGCATTGACCAAGGTCCCACTGGTATGACCCGCACTTGGGTGAACAACCATGCCTTGAGGTTTATTGACCACCACAACATCTTGGTCCTCATAGACGATGTCTAAGGGCAGATCTTCTGCTTCATAGCTGACCTCTTCCACTTCTGGGACTTCATACTGGATGATGTCCCCTTCTTTGACCGTGTACTTGGCTTTTTTTACAGCCCCATTGACCAGAACTTTTCCTTCTTTGATCTGCTCATTGGCCACAGCCCGTGACAAGGGAGTCAAATCCGCCAAAGTCTTATCCAGTCGCGCACCGGCTACTTCGATTTTAATTTCCATGCGTTTCCTCTTTCAACATCAGGATCAGGAGCAAGAAAACTCCAACTGTCAAATAACTATCTGCTACATTAAAAATGGCAAAATTCATAAAGTCCAGGTGGAACATATCGACCACAAAGCCCTGACGCAGGCGATCTATAAAATTCCCCAACCCACCTGAGATAACCAAGGTCAAACCTGTCACCATCCAAAGCGACCCCTTGAGGTGCTTATAGAGATAGTAAAAGGCCCCTACCATCACGACTAGAGTGATGAGGGTAAAGAACCATTGCTGATTTTCAAGAAGCGAAAAAGCTGCACCTGTGTTTTGAAGATAGGTCAGGCTGACCACATGGGGAATAAAAGACTTGACGACACCCAGTGGAATGTTCTTCACCACATACCATTTGACCAGCTGATCCAGTAGGACCAAAAGGACAATCGCTACCGGGACCATTGTTTTTCTCTTCATTTCTTACCTCTTTTGATCAAAATATTCTACCATGACCTCGACAAACTTCTCAGCTACAGGAGAGAGATCCATCTCTTCGCGTTTGACATAGACCATTTTATTGTCCAGGTTATCTTCCAAAGGAATCACGGTGATGCCATTCACGGACTGGCTATCCAAAAATCCTGATCCCGTCGCATAAGCATCCGTCCGCTCCAAGATTCCATTCAAGGTTGCCCGGTCGGTCACATTGAACATTTGTGAGCTCGAGCTGGTATCGACAAAGTTCTCTGAATAATAGAGGTACTCATCTTTTTCTTGGGTAAAACGAACAGTTGGCAACTGAGCTAGATCTTCCATGACCAGTTTTTTCTTCTTAGCCAAAGGGTGTCCTTTGCGAAGGTAAATATGAGTCTGAAAAGGAATCAAATCTACCACTTCAAGCCCTAATTTATCGACCCGTTGCATAATTCCCTTGGTATTTTGACGGTTGAGATAAATAATCCCCAACTCACTATGCCCTTGAGCTACTTCGTCCAAAATTTGAACCGTCGTTGATTCAAAGATGCGGAAGTTTTTATTTTCCGGATAGCGGATTGAGAATTCTGTCATCAAAGGTGGCAAGAAGTCATAGTGCTGACTAGAAATGGAGAATTCTTTCTTCTCTTCTTCGGGACTGGCATATTGATTTTGAAAAATATCAAACCCTTTGACCACGTCCTGCGCTTTTTCATAAAATTCCATTCCCCGACGGGTCAAAAAAGTCCCAGAACTAGTCCGACGAAAAATCTTGAAGCCCAGTTCTTTTTCCAGATCTCTGACGGAGATGGACAAGCTAGGCTGACTCACATACATTTTTTCAGCAGCCTCACGAAAAGTACCACTATTGGCAATCGCCACTACATATCGTAATTGTTGTATATTCATTCTATTTTCCTTATTACAGTATCGATCTATTATACCATAAATTAGGGGCTGAAAGAAGAGAGGCGTTTAAGAGACCCTCTTCTAGTAAAAATAAAAAAGAGAGTGGGACAGAAATCGGTAATTCGTTAGAATTCGATTTCGTCGTCCCACCTCTGCACAGTTGAGTAGGGCTGTAAAAGCTGATGAAATCAGCGTAGTAGAGCCCACTCAACCACTGCGTCTTGCTCGACAACCTAAAAATAATTGAGAGGCTAGGACTTTTGTCCCAGTCTCTTATACTTATTCAATCACTTGGCTTTCGGCTACTTTCTTGTACCAATGAGCCGATTTCTTTGGATAGCGCTCCTGGGTTTCAAAGTCCACATAAAAGAGACCATAGCGTTTTTCATAACCATTAGACCAAGAGAAGACGTCCATGAGAGACCAGATGAAGTAACCTTTGACATTAGCACCATCTGCAATCGCATCAGACAAGACCTCTAAGTGTTGTTTCACATAATCAATCCGTCCATCGTCATAAACCGTATTATCCACAAACTCATCTTTGTAGCCCAGTCCGTTTTCAGTGATGTAGATTTTCTTATAGTTTGGATAATCTTTCTTGACACGCATGATTTGATCATACAAACCTTGAGGGTAGATGATCCAGTCCCAGTCAGTACGAGGTACATAGTCAGGAGCTACACGACGACCAACACCTTTAATTTGGTACTTAGAGCTTCCTTTTTCCCCTTTACCGTTGTGGATGATTTCAGTTTCACCATCAAAGGCTTCCATCCAGTCACTCATGTAGTAGTTAATTCCAAGGAAGTCGTTCAAATCTTTAGCTGCTTCAAGTGCTGCAAAGTCTTCGTCACGAAGATCCAAGCTACCACCATTAACTGAAAGAATGTGATTAACCCCTTCCATGGTTTCATCGGAATAATGACCAAGGTAGGTTGCATCTAAAATAAATTTGTTGTGGATGATATCTTCCAACTCAGCAGCACGAACGTCTGCAGGATTTTTAGGATCCAATGGATACTTAGTTGGAAGGGCGTGAACAACCCCGATTTCACCTTTATAGCCTTTGTCTTTGTACAATTTCACAGCGCGCGCATGTGAAACCATCATATTATGGTGTGATTGGAAGACTTTGGCAAGATCATACTGAATCCCTGGAGGGAATTTCCCTACTAAGTACTGACCATCACCGATTGGGCCGATTTCATTGAAGGTTGTCCAGTAGTTGACTTCTGGGAATTCTTCAAAACAGAAGGCGGCATAATCTACAAAGTGTTCGATGTTTTCACGGTTCAAGAAGTCTCCATTTGAGTGAAGAGCCTCAGGGGTATCAAAGTGATGGAGAGTTACGAATGGTTCTACATGACGTTTATGACATTCAGCAAATAAGTTATGGTAGAACTCCACCCCTTTAGGATTCACCTCACCATAACCAGTTGGGAAAATACGTGACCAAGCAATGGAAATCCGTATACCATTGACCCCATATTCTTCAGCTAATTGAAGATCTACTGGATATTTGTGGTAGAAATCACTAGCAGGTTCAGCGGTGTACCAATAGTTGTCAGCCAAGTATTTGTCCCAAGCAACTGGTCCTTTTCCGTCAGTATGGGTAGCTCCTTCTGCTTGATAGGCAGCCGTTGCCCCACCAAAAATAAAATCTTTAGGAAGTGTTTTTGTCATTTTTTCACCTTTTTCTTGATTGGATCAAAGGAAAAGTGAGTGGAGAGGAGTTAGTGAGCCATCCATCTCCATCTCACTTATTCGTTCTTATTCTTCAAACTGCGCTTGAACAAATGCAAGGGCACCTTGTCCATCGCGGGTCAATTTAATGTATTGAGCACCTTCTGTCTTAGCCAATTTGATACCTAGTTTATCTGTTTCTGCCTTCATGTCTTCATAGTTAGAAGCTACTTGAGGGGCTAGGATAACCAGGTCAAATTCTGGCAACATTTCACGGTGAGCACCATAGCCACCTGCTGCTGCTTTGACAGGAACATTATATTCTGCTGCCGCCTTGTTTAAGGCATTTGCAAGAAGACCACTTGTACCACCACCTGCACAAAGAACCAATACGTTTGTTTCTTTTGTGATATTGTTTTGAGCTGGTTCATTTTCAACACCAGCTTTTTCAAGAACAGCATCAGCTTTCGCTGTATTGAAGTTTGCAGCAACTTTTTCTTTCAAGCTATCGTTTGATTTACCTGAACGTTCTTCTTCAAGAATTTGTTCATCGTAAACTTTAACGAATGGGTAGTAAATGATCACGTCTACTACAACAAGAAGTGCAGCAAGGATGAAGGAAAGAACTTGGAAGTTCGTACCAAGAACAATACCAAGAGGTCCAGGAGTTACCCATGGAAGGTTAGCAGAGAATGAGTTCATTCCCAAGGTATCAACAAAGAATTTGAAGATCCAGACGTTTGCGATTGGCGCAAAGATAAATGGAATGAAGAAGGTTGGATTCAATACGATTGGAGCCCCGAAGAGAATTGGTTCGTTTACACCGAAGAATGTAGGAACAACAGATGCACGTCCAATCGCACGGTTTCGTTCAGACTTACACAACCACATGAAGAGGAATGGAACAATCAAGGTTGCACCAGTACCACCCATGGTAACGATAAACATTTGAGTCCCAGAAGTGATGACTTTATCTGCATGTTGGCCTGCTTGAAGCAAGTGTAAGTTGTTATCAATATTTGCATAAGTGATCGCCGCAATCGCTGGTTCTACGATAGAAGGACCGTGGATACCAACAAACCAGAAGAAGGCATAAGCACCAAAGATAAGGGTAATTCCAAGATAACCATCTGCCGCAGAGAACAATGGAGCTAGAAGTGTTCCGATTGATTCCGCAACGGTTACACCGATAGCACCTTTAACAATCAATTCAAATGCATACAAGAGAACAATTGAAACTGTGAATGGAATCAAGTCTTTGAAAACTTGTGAAATATTCGGTGGAACCTCGTCTGGCATGCGAATCGTCACATTATTTTTCACACAGACCTTATAAACATTAACTGTAACAAAGGCTGCAATGAAGGCTGTCAACAGACCTTTTGTACCCATGAAGGCTGTAAGAATGCCACCATCTTTACCAGGTTCTGCTGCCATGAGTAGGAAACCAACCATAGAAGCGAGCATGGTAGAAAGGTAGTTAATTTGATTGGTTGCTGGCAGATCCCGGTTCATAGAATCGGTCAATGCTTTAGCCGTTGTACCACCAACAAAGAAGGCTAAGATCCCCATTGAGTAGTTATATGGAGTCATCAAGAATGTTTCAATATCTTTAGACCAGTGGAATCCCCAAGCGTTTGGTACATACGCAATTAGGATGAAGATAGATGAGAATAAGATTACAGGCATCCCTGCAATGAAACCATCCCGAATCGCTCGCAAATATTTATTACGAGAAATCTTTTCAAAGAAAGGTTTCCCTTTTTCAATCAGTTCAATCAGTTTATTCATTATTTTGCTCCTCTTTTATATAGTTCTATCAGATGGTGAATCACGTCTTTTAATAAGATAGTTGTCATGAGATGGTCTTGACCATGCATCATAGTGATGCTATAAGGGATTTCTTCTCCTGCAGCTTCTTGCGCTAGCATGGTCGTTTGAGATTTGTGAGCCTCAGCGATACAGGCCCCTGCTTCTTCTACCAAGGATTCTGCTTTCGTAAAATCACCGTTTTCAGCAGCTTTTAATGCTTCTATCAATTTTGATCGAGCGTCACCGGCATAAGCGACAATTTCAAACCCAAGTAATTGGACTTCTTCTTTATTCATGTTGGTTCCTCCTTATGATAACCTTTTTAAAAATTTTATAATAGACGTTGAATATGCAAGGCCAAATAGACTTTTTCATTAGGAGATATCTTAGCTCCAGTCTGTTCAGCGATGGTTTGGTAGATCTGATGACTAATCTCATAAGCCTTTGGATAACTTAGCTGGATCAGTTGTTCCATCTCGCTCAATCCTTCAGGATCCTCTCTTCCCTTATCTAGGGAGTCAAGGAAATAATTAAGATGGATCATAAAGCGATCATAGAAATGACTGTTCTCTTCTTTTCGTTTCAATCCATTTTGAGCTAGTTTTTCTTCTACAGCTTTCAAAATCGCTTGGCGATCTTGGACATCAGGATCCTGCTCATGAATGACTTCCCCTTGTGCATTGATGAAGTGATAGGCGATACGATTCACTTCGTCATCAGGAAATTGATCCAAGAGCCGCTCTCGAAAGATTTCAATCGCTTCCTTTGCGATTTTATAGGGGATCGGATGCATAGCAGACGCATCAGGTAGATCACTGTGTTTGTATCTTCCCTGTTGAACCGCCTGGTAAGAACAAAAGATGTGATCTGTTAGTGTCACATAGATATATTCTTGAACAGGATAGGCATATTTCTTAGACAAGGTATCAATCACTTCATAAGTGGTTGTGATGAAATCAAGAGGAACATCCTTTAGAAGGGCCATAAAGTTTTCTCTTGATTCATCCGTGTTTAAACGAAATACTTTTTCGACCTTATCATCAGCTACCAGATCATTTTTCTTTTTCCCAAAAGCAATCCCACTCCCAACAACAATTAACTCTTGTTGAAGCTCATTTTGAACCAAAGCAACATTATTGTTCATTGGATGGATAATACGATACATGAGGCTCTCCTTTGTAAAATTTGTTAAAAGCAAATAAAAATGACCACGAAGCAACTGAAAAAACTAGCCTATGCTAATCATTCAATCTACTTGTGGTCACGCCTAATCTAACTTAGTAACGCTCACTGCTATTTAACTTATGAACTTATTCTATCATATGTTTTTTATTTTGTAAACCCTTACAGCGAAAATTTTTAAACATTTTTTATAAAAAATAAACAAAGCCTAAAAATAATGAAGAACATTGGAAGGAATTTCTTCCTTCCAATGTTCTAAATGTTGCTTTAGGAGGCAATAACGATTTGTTTCTTACACGCGTTCTGTCCAAGGTGTTGCCACTTTAGCCAAGACCGCATTCAATTCTTCAATATTTTGACGACCTTCTGTACGAAGCCATTCACGAGCAGCTGCTTCTCCATCTTTGATGTAAGCTTCTACTGAACCTGCCCATGTCGCACGTCCACAAAGAACACCGTTGAAGTTAGCACCTGATGCATGAGCAAATTCCAAAGTTTCTTGGAAAAGTTTTGCGGATACACCAGCACTGAGGTAGATGTATGGAAGATTTGTTGCTTCTTCTTGTTCTTTGAAGAAAGCAGCCGCTTCTTCACGACTATAGACAACTTCACCTTCTCCAAATCCTTCCACGTAGTTGACATTGACGGGAACTTCTACTTTCAATACATCGATATTGAAACGAGGATCTGAGAAGACTTTCATCGCTTCAATAACCTTACGAGGTTTCACTTTTGCATATTCAGCAGAGGTTGCATCTGCAATTCCTTCATCATAAGCCAAGATTTCAAGGAAGAATGGAATGTCTTCTGCCACACATTCTGAACCAATGCGTTCGATGTAAGCTTGTTTTTCTTGGTTAAGTTCTTCTGCACTATCTACATCATAGTAGAGCAAGAATTTCACAGCATCAGCACCTTGTTCTTTAATGCGTTTTGCTGACCAAAGGTTCAAGCAGTCAGGCAAGCGTTTGGTGCTGGATGTATCGTAACCTGTCTTTTCGTATGCAAGCAAGAGACCAGCATCTTTGTCCAAGGCTTTCGTAGCAGGCAACCCATATTCTGGGTCCAACAACATAGAGGAAGCATATTTTGTCAATTCATCTGCTACAAGAACTTTCAATTCTTCCATTTGTGCTACAGTTGGCTCAGTGTCTTGGTATTTGGCCATCAAGCGTTTCAAAGCCCCACGTTGGTCGAAGGCCAAAGCTGAAATAACACCGTCTTTTGTACTAAGACGTTCCAAATAGTTGCGTTTTTGTTCTGTTAATACCATTTTATACCTCTTTTACGATTAATTGTTGATACAAGGCATCATAGTGCCCCATGTTGACATGTCCTGTTTGTGCTTCTTGCGAATTTAACATTCCAAGAACATTTGCTTTCTTGAGCAAGTCTGCGTCACTCTCATGATGATAGAGACCAGATGCAATCCCTGCAACAGTCGAATCACCAGATCCGACTGGATTGACGACATCAATCTTAGGAATATCTACCTTATAGAAGACATCCCCGTGCTTCGCAAAAGCGCCATTTGCTCCAAGAGAGACTATCACCCATTCGATGCCATCAAAGAGAGCATCCTGAAGAACTTCTTTTAAGTCTTCCACATTCTTACTCACTTCTTTTCCTAACAATTGAGACAACTCTTCATTGTTAGGCTTAATGACTGTAGGCTTGACATCTGCTTGAATGGCAGCTTCTAAAGAAACTCCCGAGCAGTCGAGCACGACTGGTTTTCCAGCTTCCCTTGCAATCTTGACAAGGCTGGCATAATAATCCACTGGTAAACCAGCAGGAAGACTACCTGAGATAGCAACCACTTCCACTTGATCGATCAAGTGACGGTAATGTTGAAGGAAACCTTGCCCTTCTTTCTCAGAAATGGTTGGACCTTTTTCTAAGATTTCTGTTTGCTTGCCTTCGTGAAGGATGGCGATACAATTTCGTGTATCCCCAGCAATCTCAAAGAAACGTTCCTCTATCCCTTCTCCTAAATGATCGAGAATGAATTGGCCCGTTCGACCACCAAGTAGGCCGGTCGCTGCCACTGGATCCTTGATCTCAGAAAGTACACGGGTGACATTGAGACCTTTCCCACCAGCTGTCTTACTCACCTCAGCCACTCGATTGACTGTATCCAACTGGAGTACATCCAAAGGATAAGAGATATCAATCGAAGGGTTCATCGTGACCGTTAATATCATACGTCACCTCTTAGTCGTGGTATTCACCACGGTCCCATTTTTCAAGGAATTCTGTAAAGAAATCAGCATCCGCTTGATGGGCATTATGGGTTTCCACATGTTGGATCTTAGCGATCAATTTTTTATTTTCTTCAGTTGGTTTGTATTCAGCGTGGATGAATGCTTCAATGATATCGCACATGAGCAATTCACCAGTAATTTTACCCCCAAACCCGATGACATTCGCGTTCAATTCTTCTTTTGCATAAAGAGCAGTTGTCATATCGCGTACCAAGGCAGAACGGATACCAGGTACTTTGTTAACAGCATTGTTGATCCCAACACCAGTACCACAGATACAAACACCAAGATCTGCTTGGCCACTTGCTACGGCTTCACCGACTTTCTTACCAAAGATTGGATAGTGGGTACGTGTATGGTCATAAGTCCCAAAGTCGAGCACTTCGTATCCTTTTGATTTCAAAAAATCAGAAACAGCCATTTTTTCATTTGTCACAATGTGATCACAACCAATTGCAATTCTCATTTGAATTCTCCTCTCATTAGCACATCTTATTCAACATATCGACACGGATTTGGTGACGACCACCGTCGTATTTACCATTGACGAAGCCTTTGGCAATGTTCTTGGCCAATTCATCCCCAACAATTTCAGCACCCATGGTAATCATACGAGAATTGTTGTGTCCACGTGTCATATAAGCAGAACGTTCATCTGAAACTTCTGCTGCGACCATTCCTTTGATTTTAGTTGCAACCATAAATGGACCAGCACCGTAAGCATCAATCACGATTCCAAGATTTTGATCGTTTTTGTTCACTTCGCTCGCAACTGCAAGTGTCACATCTACAAAATCTTGACCTTCAGCAGTTACATCCACAACGTCGAAGTTTTCTTTTACAAGAAACTCTTTCACGAGATCTTTTAATCTTAATCCTGCAGCATCTGCACCAATTACAATAGACATGTCCTGTCCTCCTTTTGTTTGTTTCAGCAAATATCCCTGTTGTTAAATTTTCACAAAGAAACATTTTCTTACTTTTGATATTATATTACACCTATTTTGAACGAAAGTCAACATTAAATTGTTTATTTTCGAACATTTTTTTAAAATAAAAACACCATATCCACAAAAGATATGGTGTCAGTTTTCAAACTACATATGACGATTATTTTGCAATTGCAGCATATTCTTCGTTACGTTTGATCATTTGTTTTCTGTACCAAGCGAAGATTCCGATATAGAATGCCAAGAAGACAACTACACCAAGGATAGCTTTGATATCACCAGTTGTTGCGTTACCGATTGTCCAACCGAGCAATTTTTCAACTGGTCCTTCAAGAGTTGAGTGAGTGATCAATTGAGTAGAAGCTACCCCTTTAGGGAAGGCATCAACACTCTTAGCCAATTGAGTTGCAAATGGTGCAATCAATGTTCCTGAAAGAAGGAAGAGTGGCAAGAGAAGGCTTCCGAAGATGATCATACGGATCAATTTACCGCGTGTTACAACCAACAAGGCTGGAGTTACACCCATAGCGATGATACCTGCAAGTGGCAAGATACCATTTCCGACTTTAGAAAGAAGCACTGCTTCGATCAACATGATTGGCGCAAGTACGTTGGCACAAGCCCAGATTTCAGCACGACCAGCGATAAATGGCCAGTCCAAACCGATGTTGAATTTACGTCCTTGAAGACGTTTAGTAGCAACGTTTGTAATACCTTGTGACAATGGTTCTACTGCTGCGATGAACCAAGAACCGATCAATGAGAACAATTCCAAGCAGACACCGGCAGTCAAACCAAGGCTCAACCAACCTTTAATAACCAATTCCCATTTGTCAGCATCTTGTACACCAGCAACTGGATGTGGAGTACCCATGATACCGATGACGATACCAAGAAGGAAACCGATAAAGAATTTAGATCCCCAGAAACCGATCTTCTTGTTCAATTTAGCAGCGTCGAAGTCGTATTTATCAAGACCTGGGAAGAATTTGTCAAAGATTTTATCCAAGACCATGATGATTGGGTTCATCATGTAGTTCATGTGAGTAGATGTCATAGGTGATGAACTTGGTGCATTCAACAAATCATCAAATGTTGGTTTCATCAAGTCTGAGTTGATGATTTTCATAACCCCTACAAGGACAACGGCAAGAGTTGCAACGAAGAGGGATACCCCTGCACTAACACCATTCTTATCAGCATACCATTTGATCAAAAGACCAGTGATAGACAAGTGCCAGATATCGAAGATATCGACGTCAAGTGTATCAGTTTTCTTAATAGCCAGCATGACAACGTTGACGATCAACATAATTAATAAGAAGTAAAGTGTCCAGGCAGACCCCCAAGTAATGGTCGCAAGAGGCGCCCAACCAACGTCTGTGATATTCAATTGAATACCAGTATTCTCAACGAATTTTGCAAGAGATGCTGAGAAAGCTCCATTCAACATACCGATGATAGCACCGATACCAGTAAGGGCGATGGCAAGTTTAATACCACCTTCAAGGGCTTTAGAGAATTTCACTCCAAACAAGAGAGCCAATAAAGTCAAGACGATCAACATGATGATCGGAGCACCCATGTCTAGGATGGGTTTGAAAAACTTATTGGCAAAATCAATAATGCCATTCATAATAAATCCTCCCGATTTATAATTTGTTATATTGGGCGTTAATCGTTCCCAATTTTATCATTGGATAACGCTTACAAACTGTTTTAAAAAAATATTAACTTAATCCATGTTCTTTAATGGCAGCTTCGATGTTATCAAAGACTGGCGCACTCATCGCTGGAATACGGAATAAAATTGGACCAGCTTCTACCACTGGAATACCAGGATCGAATCCCAAATCAGTTGCAGCAATTGGAGTAAAGATATCATAACCTGAAATCAAATCTTCATTGACATCTTTGACCATGACAGCGTCACAACGCACATCATAACCACGGTTTGACAGTTCTTCTTCCAACGCACTCTTAATTTGGTGGCTAGAGTTAACACCTGCACCACAGGCAGCTAAAATTTTAATCATTTGGATGTCCTCCATTATAAATATTTACGAATGTTTTAGGAAATAGTTTCCGTTATGTATTGATAAAGCTTATCTTCACTATCTAATTTTGATAGAGCTTCGAGATTTCCATTGGATGTAAAGAAATCCATCAGCTGAGCCAAAATATTGGTTTGGCTAGAGCTTGAATTGTTGATAATGAAGAATAAAAGTGAAACTTGAACTTCCTTATCTGGAGCAATCATATTATGGAAGGTTACGGGTTGATCCAAACGAACCACGACCACATTCTCAGTGAGATTATGGACAATGTCTGTGTGCGGGATCGCCACATTTGGTAAGTCCTTACCAAGAAATTCCATGTCTAATCCAGTCGGGAAAGACTTTTCACGCTCAATCAAAGCGGAACGATAGGTTGGTGTCACAATCTGTCGCTCTTCCAATAAGCTTGCTACCTGCTCAAAGAGATCTGTTTGATCCTTGGCATGTAGGCAAAATACAAGATCTTTGTTAAAGAGTTGATTTAATCCCATTGTTGCCACCTCCTTATCTAACTATTTATTTTATGGTTAGAGTATATCACTATATTGATTGATTGTCAATCATTTTTTGTCGTATTTTGTTTATTTTTGTTTATATTCCTCTTTAAAACGCTTCCTAACCGTCATTTTCTAACATTATTAAAAAAGTAAAAAGAGGCTGTGACAAAAATCCTAGCCTCTCAATTATTTTTGGATTGTCGAGCAAGACGCAGTGGTTGAGTGGGCTCTACTACGCTGATTTCATCAGCTTTTACAGCCCTACTCAACTGTGCGGAGGTGGGACGACGAAATCGAATTCTAACGAATTACCGATTTCTGTCCCACTCTCTTGATCTTAAATGATTTTCGTATAAAAGCCATATTTGTCTTTGATCTTTTTAGGAATACTATCATCGGTAATAATGGCATTTAGATCTTCCACACGATAGAAACTGTAGAAGGAATAACTATCAAACTTGCTGTTATCGGCTACCACATATTTCTCTATTGCATTGTTCAGAATAATAGCATTGCCATTTCCTTCTTCTTCATTAGCTGTAGAGACACTATGGCCATCGATTCCATTCACCCCGATGAAGGCTTTAGAAACCTTGATTTCTTTCAAGAGTTTATTGGCAAATTGACCGACAAAAGTTTGTGTCTTTACCCGGTAGCGACCACCAACTAAGATCAAGTCATAATTCGGGAAATCCTTGAGCTTCTCAAAAATAGGCAGGGAGTTGGTGACGATGCTAATTTCTTTCCCTTCCAAATAATCTCCGATAAAGTCTGTTGTTGTACCAGAGCCAATAAAGACGGTATCCCCATTTTCGATCAAGTCTGCACATTTTTTGGCAATGGATCGTTTCTCATCAATATTGATGAGATTTTTCTCACTGTGAGAAGCTTCTAATAAGCTATCTTTGACTTTTTTGTGGGCCCCACCATGTACACGAACTAAAAGACCTTGTTTTTCAAGATCGATCAGATCGCGACGAATGGTCATGTCTGTCACGCCAAAGAGTTCCTTGAGCTCTTTGACCGATACCACACTTTTTCGATCCAGTTCCTGAAGAATTTCAACATGTCTGCTATCTTTCATGGTACTACTTCCATTCCTACTATATTTGTCTCTATTATACTACATTTTTCAAAAAACACAAATTCAAACATTATATTAACAAGAGTAAACATGATATTTTTAAATAAATAAAAGAAAAAAAGCCTTCCGTTAATCCGGAAAGCTTTGATTTATGCTATTTCTAGCTTCCTCACCTTAATATTTCAAGGCTCGGGATAAAAAGGTTCACTGAACCTTTTTATTTTGCGATTGGGTAAACAGAAACTTGTTTTTTATCGCGACCTTTACGTTCGAAGCGTACTACGCCTTCAACTTTTGCGAACAAAGTATCGTCTCCACCACGTCCAACGTTCACACCTGGGTAGATGTGAGTACCGCGTTGACGGTAAAGGATAGATCCACCTGTTACAGTTTGTCCATCAGCTGCTTTAGCTCCAAGACGTTTTGCTTGTGAATCACGTCCGTTTGATGTAGAACCTCCACCTTTTTTGTGGGCGAAAAGTTGCAAGTTAGCAAGATTCAATTTCAACATAATTGTTTTCCTCCATGTTAGTTTTCTGTGATAACTCTTGTTTGGACGAACTCTGATGAGTTCTCCGATAAGTTTGCCATCCCTAAGAAAAATGATTCAAAGAATAGTTGGGTCATTTCTCTTTGATGAGGTGGAATATCTGTCGGGATCGTCACCCGCAGGAAGCCACCTTCTTCTTCGTTTAATTCTAGATCCGGTTCGTAGCCTGCAAATTTCTCAACAGAGTTGACAAAGTTAATGGCTAGAGTCGAAACCGATGCACACACGACATCAAAGCCGTATTCACCGCTTCCAGCGTGCCCAGTAATTTCTGCACTCCTCAGCTCGCCATCTTCGGCTCGTTCAAAGACTGCTTGTATCATGTGTTCTCCTAAAATTAAGCGTTGATAGCGTTGATGACAACTTTAGTGTAAGGTTGACGGTGACCTTGTTTACGGTGGCTACCTTTTTTAGGTTTGTACTTGTAAGTAACAACTTTCTTTTGTTTTCCTTGTTTTTCAACAGTTCCAACAACAGTAGCTCCTGAAACAAGTGGAGTTCCGACAACAGTGTTTTCACCACCAACAAGAACAACTTCGTTAAATGTAACTTCTTGACCAGCTTCAACGTTCAATTTTTCAACGTAGATAGCTTGACCAACTTCAACTTTAACTTGTTTTCCGCCAGTTTTAATGATTGCGTATGTGCTCATTATGCACCTCCTATGTATTTTTGGGTTTCCCCGTATTTTTGTGAAGACTCGCCTAGCATCGTGGGACGAACCACTTACTCTCATGGAAATGAGCGACGATGTTCGAGCGGTTGCACAGGCATGTGCATAGTCAACTCTCTTAGTATATCACTTCTATCAGACAAAGACAAGTATTTTTGCGCTTTGAAAACGAATTTCTTTTATAAAATTGATTATTTTATATCTTTTATTTTAAGATCGCTTGTCAGTCCGACTTCTTCATCTACTTATCCTTAAATTTAAAGTCATTGAAGCTCATTTTTGCTTTTGAAGAATCGTTCATGCTCTTCATCTTTTCTTCTTGTTCCTTGGTGATTTTGATAGGAATGGCTGCAGCCGTATTGGGTTTTAACACACCCGATTCGTTGATTTCATAGTCAACTGTGACATCTTTGAAAAGTGGCTCTCCATCATATTCCAAATTCAGGACAAAGGATCCATCACGATCGATGGTTGTGGTGGTGCGATTCACGATAAAGAACAAGGCGAAGCGGTTTTCCTCATTTCCAAAGGTATAGCCTGGGAAAAAGACAAATAATTTTCCAGGTTCTCCAAGCGTTGGATGTTCCTTGATAAATTTCTCAGATGCTTCCAAGACTTCGTTGTCCTGGTCTTTGTACTGGTCGGCTCTGACAAATGTGAGGGGTTCTTTTTTACTGCTGGTTGACTGGCTGGTCTTTTCTTCTTTTTTTGGGCCAGTAAATGATACTTTGACACAGCCTGTCAACAGTAACAAACTTGTCATTAAAACGATAATTTTTTTCATCTTGTCTCCTTTAAGTTGGTTAGAAAAAGAGGCTGGATACTCCCAGTCTCTCCTATAGCAAATCCTCGATCAGGTCATCGACCTCATCTTTTTCTGCTTTTGGTGTGATCTCTGTTACGATAATGCCTGCTACCGCACGCTCAACCAAAGCTTCCACATCCATCCGTTGCTCATACTGCTCCGCATTTTTGAGTTTCGGATTCGTCTTTGGACGGTCTGGCGCAAAGATGGTACAACAGTCTTCGAATGGCTGGATAGAAATTTCAAAGGTATCAATGGCTTGGGCAATATCGATGATTTCCAATTTGTCCATGGTCACTACCGGACGAATAACCGGCGTATTAGTCACTGCATTGATGGCCTGCATACTCTCTAAGGTTTGGCTAGCCACTTGTCCCAAGCTTTCACCATTGATAATGACCAAACCACCGCGAACCTCGCGAATGCGGTCTGTAATGCGCATCATAAAGCGACGAGTCAGGGTCATGAGGTAAGCTTCTGGCGCTTTTGCCTTGATTTCCTCTTGGATCTCTGTGAAGGGCACCTCGATAAATTGGATATTGCCCCCAAACTTGGTCAACTTCCGTGTTAAATCATGGGCTTTTTTAAGAGCTCCAGGGCTGGTATAAGGTGGGCTAGCAAAGTGAACGGCCTCGATATCCACTCCACGCTTCAAAGCTAGGTAACCAGCTACTGGAGAGTCGATCCCACCAGAAAGCATGAGCATGCCCTTGCCAGACGTACCAACAGGAAGGCCACCTGCTCCTTTAATGGTTTCATAAGATATGTAGGCTGCTTCTTCTCGAATTTCAACTTGCAAGTTGATATCTGGTTTTTTCATCTGAGCTTGGATAGTTGGGATCGCTTCAAAGACAGCACCTCCCAAGGTTTGATTGAGCTCACGACTATCGAGTTCAAAGGTATGGTCACTGCGTTTACTTGAGATTTTAAAGGTCAAGCCTTCCTTGTAAATCTCCTTCATAATCTCTTGCACTGCCGCTTTTAAGGCTGGTACTGATTTTTCAATCTTGTAAACAGGTGAAAAATTTTGGATTCCAAAAACCTGCTTGAGGGATTCTGCTACTGGCTCATAATCCGTCCCATGCAGATAAGCATGCGCCCGATCGCGGTCGGCTGTCACTTTGACAGCTGGATAGATAGATAAAACATCTTGGATATTATTGCGAAGTTTATTGATGAAACGCATACGGTTCTTTCCTTTAGTAGAAAGCTCTCCATAGCGAATCATAATTTCTGAATAGGTTAAGGTCATGTTGATTTCCTTCTAAAATTAACGTACTTTTCGTGTTTGCTCATAAATCAGTTTGAACTTGGTCAAGAATTGCTCGACTTGGCTCATGTCATTTTCAAGATCGAGACTTAAGCGAACAGCTGTCTGGGCAATACTCTTGTCCACTCCCATAGCAATCAAGGTTCCAGCTGGCTTACCAGCTTTGGACGAGCAGGCACTGGTTGTCGAGATGTAAATATCAAACTCTTCAAAGGCATGGACCACTACTTCTCCACGAACTCCTTTGATCCCGAAAGTCAAGATGTGAGGCGCAAAGTGATCCTCACCAGAAAAGATAGTGACATCTGGATAGTTGGCCAATTCTTTGCGGATGACTTCTTTCATCTGCTGGGTCTTGCTGGCAAAAGCTTCTTGGTTTTCCATGGCTAAGCGTAGGGCTTTTGCTGTTGCTGCGATACCTGCCACATTCTCAGTTGTCGAGCGCATTTCTTTTTCTTGACCCCCACCTGTTAAGAGAGGGGTGATCTTTTTGCCTTCTTTGATGTAGACAAATCCAACTCCGCGAAGTCCATGGAATTTGTGACTAGAGAAGGTCGCAAAGTCCACGCGCTCTGGTAGATAAACTTCTGTAGCTACCTTTGCTAAAGCTTGAACCGCATCGACATGGAAACTAACCGTTGGACGATCTTCCAGAAGAGCCGCGATGTCATGGATGGGCTGGATGGAGCCAATCTCATTGTTGACGGCCATGACAGAAACCAAAGTCGTATCTGGACGGACAAGGTTAGCCAAGGCATCCACCTTGACAAAGCCACGCGCATCCACAGGAGCGTAATCCACTTCGAATCCCTGTGTCTTTAACCAAGCAGCCGATTCCTTGATGGCAGGATGCTCGATGTCAGAGACAATGATATGCTTGCCATAAGGAGCTTTCTCAAAGGCGACACCTTTGAGGATCCAATTGTCCCCTTCTGTCCCACCAGACGTGAAGTAAATTTCCTCAGTTTTCTTGCCAATTAGCTCCGCAATTTGTTTCCGAGAAGCTTCCAAAATACGAGTAGCTTGACTACCTAGATTGTGCAAACTAGAAGGGTTGCCCCAGATCCGAGTCGCTACTTCTGTATAAGTCGCAAGGGCTTCTGGATAGGGTTTAGTCGTTGCTGAATTGTCAAAATAGATCATGTCCTACGCATCCATCACTTTCTTTTTACGTAACTTCTATTTTATCATTTCTAACCGCTTGGGACAAGGATTTGATAAAGAGAGACGCAGCAAAATCACTCTATAAAAATCAGTTCTTTTTAGACATTTTTCAGAAAATGACTTATAATAGGAAAGTGTTAAAAAACAATTTTTGATAGAAAGAGAATGAACATGTCACAATATTCAAGAAGTAACAAAAACCAAAAACCTGAGGAAAAAGTTGATACAAGACCATCTCGCGGTGAGAAAGTCAAACAAGGTTTGTCCGTATTTCAAACGGTTGTAGCTACGATTGCCAGTCTCCTAGGGATTATCGTCACTTCCTTTACCATCATGAGCCTGCTCAATAAAGATAATCAAAAAACAGAAGACAAACCATCTAGTAGCACCAGCGTTGTCGTGGTTCACGATAAGGGATCTGACTCAAGCGCTACCAATACAGATGCTAACACCAATACGCAAACCGATTCAAGCAATACAGATGCTAGTTCACAAAAAGAAACCGATAGCTCATCTGCTACAGAAACCAGTTCGTCTGCCGCACAAGACCAAGGCTCCACAGCAACAGACAGTGGCGCAGATACAGCATCATCTGGAACCAACTAAAAAATCAGTAAGGACAACCTTACTGATTTTTTTTGGCTTTCGATTCCAGCTTTTTCTGATTTTTATAGAAAGCATCTATCTTGTTGTCATACTCCCATTTGAGCTTTGAACGCTCTTCCTGGATTTGATCCAATCATTCATATGAAAAGTTCTTGGGCCTATCACGATAAGTTGATTCAGCTAATGAAGCATATAGATTATCAAAACTTTTTAAATGCCAATTACTCAAATAATCTTCCCCCTATGTTAATGTCGGATCCTAGATACATCTCATCTAAATTTAATGTATTGTCCTCATTAATTGGGATATCTACTCCCCAACTCGATTCTTCAATATGATTTATACCTCCATAAACATTCATATAATATTCAGGAGTTGTCAGTCCACCATCACTCCATTGTGTATGATCCCAATCAATCTGAACGGATTCAACTTTTGAATTTTGTGCTTTGACTAAATCAATAACCTTCTGTTCGTGTTCTTTTAGGTAGTCAAGTTGTTCTTTTTTTATTTCTTCATCTGGTTTTTGTACGACTTTCTTCGAAGACGAGGCCGTTATCTTCTGTTCGGGTCTTTTGGTCAGGGTCATGATTTTTCCTCCAAGAAAAACCAGTCCTAGGATCGGTAACAAAATAATCAAAAATAGTTCCAGTTGTCTCTTCATAAATCCTCCTTACAGGCTTTGAATCTTCCAGTTCTTACTCAATATAATCACCCTTAATACTAATATTATAGCCCATACTGAAAGTCATCTTTTGATCAGAATCAAATACAACATCCACCCTCCATCCTGAATCTTCTAGCTGATTGACGGTACCAAAAATTTCTATGACCTCATCTCCACCTTGTGGTGTCCCATTTCCACCCTCAATCCATTGCGTTTCGTCCCAATAAATTTGAACAGATTCAATCTTTGAACTCTTCGATTTCACAAAATCGACGATTTCTTGCTCGTGCTCTTTGAGATAAGCGAGCCGTTTTTGTTTGATCACTTATATATCTTCTTTGGTGGAGGAAGTGGTGACAGTTTGTGCTTGTTTCTTATGAGCTTTTTGCTTTACAGTACAACCTCCAATACTTGTGAAAATAAGCATTAAAGCTAATAACTTAAGTGTACATTTCATTTTACTTTTCATTTTCCTCCTAACACTAATACTTCTATTTACTTAGGAAAAAATTTTCCAGCCACCATTTTCTTCGATATAGATATCATTAAGCATGCCCATTTTTTTGATAGTTGGTATGCTATTTTGATCTTCTAGGTAAAAATCAACGGAGAATTTTGTATTTTCTAATTGATTAATCTTACCAGAAATAGATAAATTGTATCCACCACCCTGAGGCGTTCCATTCCCAGACTCTTCAATTTGCATACTGTTCCAATCAATCTGAACGGATTTGATTTTCGGACTTTGACCTTTCACAAAATCAACAATTTCTTTTTCATGTTCTTTCAAATAGGCAATTTGTTTTTGCTTCGTCGCTTCTTTATCTTCCTTGGTTGTCGAAGGGGTTGCAATGGGTGCTGGTTTCGTTTGCTCTTTTGATTTTATTGTACATCCTCCTATACTTGCAAGGAGAGCTAATGTAGTGATTAATTTAAACGCCGTTTGTTTTATCATGTGCTATCTTTTTCTAAAACAGTTCTTTTTCAAAATGCATTGTACTTACTTAGGAAATAGGCTTTCCGTCAATCGTAGGTTCATGAAGCATAAACATTTCTCGCATGTTAATTGATTGATCATCATTAATTGGAATATCCACTCCCCATCCTGAGTTCTCGATATGATTAATGCGCCCAAAAACATTCATATAATATTCGGGAGTTGTAAGTCCACCATCACTCTTCTGAGTTTCATCCCAATCAATCTGAACTGACTCAATTTTAGGATTTTGAGACTTCACAAAATCGACGATTTCTTGCTCGTGCTCTTTGAGATAAGCGAGCTGCTTTTGTTTTATGGCTTCTTTGTCTTCTTTGGTTGATGAAGAGGTGACAGTTTGCGCTTGTTTTGTTTGTTCCTCTTGTTTTACGCAACCTCCCATACTCATAAAAATAGCTATCGTAGTGATTAATTTAAATATCGTTCGTTTTTCCATTGGGTAACTTTCTCTACAACAGTTCATTTTCAAACCGTTTTTCAGTTCCATTAGTCAATAGGCTCACCATCAATACTGATGTAATCGCCCATCGTCATATTTTTAAGATTTACAGTCCCATCTTCATTCATGGGAATATCCACTCCCCATCCTGAGTTCTCAATATGATTAATCCGACCAAAAACATTTATATAATATTCGGGAGTTGTAAGCCCACCATCACTCCATTGTGTCTGATCCCAATCGATCTGTACGGATTCAACTTTCGGATTTTGAGCTTTCACAAAATCGCCGATTTCTTTTTCATTTTTTTCAAATAGGCTACTTGTTCTTTTTTTATCTCTTCTTCTGATTTTTGAATGACTTTCTTTGAAGAAGTGGTTGTTATCTTCTGCTCCGGTCTTTTGGTCAGTGTCATGATTTTTCCTCCTAGAAAAACAATTCCTAGGATCGGTAACAGAATAATCAAAAATAGTTCCAGTCGTCTCTTCATCTCTTCTTCTCCAAACTATGATAGTCTACCAAAAATAACCACACTTCGAATCAATCTATCAATTTAATCACTCGAAAATTTCTTGACCTATGCTTAAGTTTTGCCCAAGTGACATCGTCTTTAAATTAATCTTTCCATCTTCCACAACCAAATCAACTCGCCAACCAGATTCAGTATTTTGATTAAATCCGCCAAAAATGAGAATCATCTCGTCACCACCTTGTGGCGTCCCATTTCCTGCTACTCCCCACTGAGTTTCATCCCAATCAATCTGAACTGACTCA
>NZ_KV811502.1:144540-222738 GCF_001813105.1 Streptococcus sp. HMSC072C09
AATCGACGATTTCTTGCTCGTGCTCTTTGAGATATGCTACTTGTTCTTTTTTTATTTCTTCTTTTGATTTCTGTACGACTTTCTTTGAAGATGAGGCCGTTATCTTCTGTTCGGGTCTTTTGGTCAGATTCATGATCTTTCCTCCAAGAAAAACCAGTCCTAGTATCGGTAACAGAATAATCAAAAATAATTCCAGTTGTCTCTTCATCTCTTCTTCTCCAATCCTTCCTTTCATGACTGGATGGGCCAGTCACTTTCCTTACTATTATAGCATCTTTCATTTGAATCTCAATCTAACTCACTAGTTAGAGACTTTTATAAGGCAATCATAAAAGAACTTGCGGTGTTCTGCTAGAATATAGATAATCCTTTTTTACAAATAACAACCTAAGTGATGCTAAAAATTCAAATGTTGCATTTTTGTAGAGTATCTAAATATATAATGAAACTTTCCGCTGTGAGAAAAGTGCTAGAAACACCATTGTTTCTAGCACTCGGGAGTTTTGGAACCTTAGGTCCAAAACTAATTGAACACGGGCAGCGGATTGTGTCAAAAAGATAAGTTTTCCTAGAATCAACAGATTCTGCGTCAAACTTTCTATTTTGACTTTATCCGCGAACACCCTTTGTATCTTTGATAAGTCATGGAACTTCCTGGATTGCTGAAATCATCCACAGGATAATTTCACCTAACGTCCGTACTCACTTAAGGAAAGTTTCTAAGAGGAGTTTATCTTCAATCAAAAAGGAACCCGAAGGTTCCTTTTTGTTATTTTCGATACATCTTGACCTGAAGGTAAAGATCGTTATAGACTCCAAGCAACTTCTTGCCTAATTGTTGATAGACTTCCAAATGGTCCAGTGTTTCATCGCTTGGATAGAAGGATTGGTCATCTTGGATTTCTTTTGGCAACATGGCTTTGGCTTTTTTATTTGGCGTTGAGTAGCCGACATAAAGAGCATTTTTCAAAGCATTTTTAGGACGAAGCATGAAGTTAATAAAGGCATATGCTGCTTCTTTATTTTTCACGGTTTTTGGAATGACAATGTTATCAAACCAAAGGTTGCTGGCTTCAGTTGGGACGACATAGCGAAGATCCTTATTGGCTTCGAGCATTTGGCTGGCTTCTCCTGAGAAGGTAACCCCAATAGCCGCATTGTTTTGGATCATATAGCCTTTCATCTCATCAGCAACCAAAGCTTTGATGTTTGGCGTCAAGGTGTAGAGTTTATCTACTGCCTCTTGCAATTTCTTTGGATCCTTTTCATTGAGGCTATAGCCCAAGGTATTGAGACCAATTCCCATGACCTCACGCGCACCATCGTACATCATGATGTCATTTCTGTACTCTTCACGCCAGAGATCTGACCAATGTTCAGGAGCATTTTTGACCATCTTGGTATTGTAGATAATCCCCAAGGTCCCCCAGAAGTAAGGGACTGAATATTGGTTGCCCGGATCAAACGATTGGTTCAAGAGTTTTGGATCGATATTTTCCATCCCTTTGATCTTGGATTGGTCCAACTTTTCAACCAGATGCTCATCCATCATCTTAGCAATCATGTATTCACTAGGAATCGCAATATCGTAAGTGGTTCCACCTTGCTTGATCTTAGTGTACATGGCTTCGTTGGAATCAAAGGTATCATATTGCACCTGAATCCCTGTTTCTTTGGTAAATTCCTTGAGCAATTCCGGATCGATATAATCTCCCCAGTTGTAGATGACCAGCTTGTCACTATTCTTTGTGTTCATGCTCGCTTCGATCTGGTGGCTAATTCCCCAGAGGACCAGAATGACAAGGACAATCCCAGTTAGGAATGAATAAAGTTTTTTCATGCTGCTTCCTCCTTTTCACGGGTAATAAAGTAATAACCGATGACCAAGAGCACACTAAAGAGAAAGACAAGGGCGGACAAGGCATTGATACTGAGGGAAATCCCTTGACGCGCACGTGAGTAGATCTCTACAGACAAGGTTGTAAAACCATTTCCGGTTACAAAGAAGGTCACGGCAAAGTCATCAAGAGAATAGGTAAAGGCCATAAAGTAGCCAGCAATAATGGCTGGTGTCAGATATGGCAACATGATCTCTTTGAGCATTTGCACTTGGGTAGCTCCCAAGTCATAGGCCGCATTGACCATATCCCGGTTCATTTCCTTGAGTCGTGGCAAGACCATCAAGACCACAATGGGAATCGAGAAGGCCACGTGGCTAGCCAGAACAGATAGGAAACCTAGCTGGTACTTCACCGTCGTAAAGAGAATCAAGAAGCTGGCCCCGATCATAACGTCTGGCGCTACCATGAGAATGTTGTTAATGGAGAGCAAAGGCCCTTCTAACTTTTTCTTGGATTGGTAGATATAAATGGCTCCAAAGGTTCCAATCAACGTCGCAATCAAGGCTGACAAGAAGGCCAAGAGGAAGGTCTCTGATAAGATCAGCATCAGGCGACTATCTGCGAACAACTCGTTGAAATGCTCAAGCGTAAAGCCTGTGAAGGCATTCATATCTCCCCCTTTATTGAAGGCATAAAAGATCAAATAAAAGATGGGAAGATAGAGGATCAGGAAGACGAAACCTAGATAGAAATGAGATACTTTTTTCATCGTTCTCTCCTTTCTCTCGTTGCCCACATGGTGAAGAGCATAGCAAGGATCAGAACAACTCCGATGGTAGAACCCATTCCCCAGTTTTGTGTTGTTAGGAAGTGCTGTTCAATCGCAGTCCCTAGGGTAATGACGCGGTTTCCACCGATCATCCGTGTCAACATGAAGAGACTCAGACTAGGAATAAAGACAGACTGCACACCTGAGCGGACTCCATTCATAGACAAAGGGAAGACCACATGACGGAAGGTATCCCAACGATTGGCTCCCAAATCATAGCTGGCATTGATCAAGTTTGGATCTAAGTCATCTAAGACATTAAAGATCGGCAAAATCATAAAAGGCAACTCGATGTAGCTGGCTACAAAGATAAAGGAGAAATCGGTAAAGAGGATCTGCTGGGGAGCGACTCCGAGAAAGCTTAAAAAGCTATTGATGGAGCCGTTTTGACCAAAGATACCGATAAAGGCATAGGCCTTGAGCAAGAGATTAACCCAAGTTGGCAAGACGATCAACATCAACCACAACTGCCGGTGTTTGAGCAGCGTCAAAAAGTAAGCAGTCGGGTAGGAGATCAAGAGCGTCACCAGGGTGACAATTCCGGCATAAAGGACCGAATTAAAGCTCATCTTTAAGTAGGTCAGATTTTGCGAAGTGAAGAACTCTTTGTAGTTTTCAAGTGAAAACTGCCCTTCAACGTTGAAAAACGATTGAAAGATGATCATGACTACAGGAGCCAAGACAAAGAGAAAAATCCACAAGAAGTAGGGGAGGATAAATAGATTAGAGGTTGTTTTCTTCATCTCTTTCCTCCTCAATGGCATTAATCAAACCAGCTTCTTGCTCTTCCACTTCAACGTACTCTTCGATCCGCGCATCGAATTCTTCTTCGGTTTCGTTGAGACGCATAACGTGGATATCTTCTGGTTCAAAGTCTAGCCCGATGACTTCTCCCACGATGGCCTTACGAGTGGAATGGATCATCCACTCATTTCCCAAATCATCATAGGCGATGATCTCATAATGCACACCACGGAAGAGCTGGGTGTCCACCTTCACTTGGAGCTTGCCTTCTTCAGGAAGGGTGATTTGCAAGTCTTCAGGACGAATGACGACTTCAACTGGTTCGTTTGGACGCATTCCCCCATCGACGGCTTCAAAGCGTTTGCCATTGAACTCAACCAAGTAGTCCTCGATCATGCGACCATCTAGAATGTTGGACTCCCCGATAAAGGTAGCTACAAAGTGGTTGATCGGTTCATCATAGATATCTACTGGTGTACCAGATTGGACGATCTCCCCTTCATTCATGACAAAGATCCAGTCACTCATGGCAAGGGCTTCTTCTTGGTCGTGGGTAACAAAGACAAAGGTAATCCCCAAGCGTTGTTGCAATTCCCGCAACTCATACTGCATGTCTGTCCGCAGCTTCAAGTCAAGTGCAGACAAGGGCTCATCTAAAAGGACCACTCGTGGTTCATTGATAATAGCCCGGGCAATCGCTACCCGCTGGCGTTGACCACCGGATAATTTTTGGATCGAGCGTTTTTCAAATCCCGCTAACTGGACCATTTTCAATACTTCTGAAACCCGACGTTCGATCTCAGCCTTGTCCACCTTTTTCAAACGAAGGGGAAAAGCCACATTTTCAAAGACCGTCATATGTGGAAACAGGGCATAGGATTGAAAGACGGTGTGGACATCCCGTTTGTTGGTAGGGACATCATTGATCCGTTCCCCATCAAGATAGACATCTCCAGTCGTCGCATCCAAAAGACCGGCAATGATATTAAGAATGGTCGATTTTCCTGATCCAGATGCACCGAGTAGGGTATAGAACTTCCCTTCTTCCAATTCAAAATTGATATCCTTTAGGACAACGGTACCGCTATCTTCAAAGACCTTTGAAACATTTTTAAACTCAATAATTGGTTTTTTCAATTCACATAAATTCCTTCTTTACTGCGATTAGCAAACTGCATTTCAAACGAAAATGCAGCGGCTGACAGGAAAACCTGTCAAACCACCAATACCTCTCGGGGACTTACTAGACTGCCCCACCTATTTACGGTATCGATAGGCACTCACCCCCTCTCCGACTGATGCTATCGATGGTTCAATATTAATTGTTCTTCAATACTTAAGCTCTTAGGCTTGGCCGATAATACGAACTTCTGGTTCTAAACGGACGCCTGAATGAGCTTCTACTGCCTCAATGACATGGGCGATCAAATCTTCGTAGTCCTTAGCTGTTCCATTATCGACATTGACCATAAAGCCGGCATGCTTTTCAGAAACTTCCACACCACCGATTCGATAGCCTTTTAGACCTGCTTCGCTGATCAATTGACCTGCAAAATGGCCAACAGGACGCTTAAAGACGGATCCACAAGAAGGGTATTCAAGGGGTTGTTTCAACTGACGAAGATGGGTCAACCGATCCATCTCCTGTTTGATTTGCTCGTGATTGCCAGGTGACAAAGCAAATTTGGCAGAGATGACGATAGAACCTGTCTCTTGAATCTTAGAATGGCGGTAGCCAAAAGCTAGTTCACTCGCTGACAGAGTTTCGATCTCCCCATCTTTGGTCAAGACCTTACAGGATACGAGAACATGAGCGATCTCTCCCCCATAGGCTCCCGCATTCATAAAGACAGCACCACCAACACTGCCTGGAATGCCACTAGCAAACTCAAGACCTTTCAAACTATGATACAAGGCTACATGAGTCGTTTCGATGAGTTTTGCCCCTGCTTCTGCTTCGACCACATAACCATCTACACTGATATCTCGCAAGCGATCAAACATAATAACAAAACCAGGAATGCCCCCATCTCGGACAATAATATTAGAAGAATTCCCCAGGACCATCCATGGAATTTGTTCTTGGTTTGCAAATTGGACGATGCGTTTTAATTCGTATTGGTTGCGAGGAAAGGCCAGAAATTCAGCATTTCCCCCAACCTTTGTATAAGTATAATGTTTTAATGGTTCTTGAAAACGGATATCAACCCCTTCAAGAATTTGATTCATTTCTTCAATCATCTTTCTGTCTGTTCTCTCTCTATATAAAATACAAACTATTATACCAAATTTTTGACTATTTTTCGACCCTAAAAAGCAAAAGAAGACCTATAATATTCAGGCCTTCCTTTTATCATTTATTATGCAATTTTACGTGCGATAGCACGATTCTTTTGTCCATCCAGAGCCGATTTGACCGAAATCCAAGCACCACCAAGAGTAAAGACAGCTAGCAAGCCTAGATTCAAGTAAAATTTATCAGGGACGTCCCCTGAGAATGTCGCCTCATTGAGAAGCGTCCAGGACATACCAAATGGTAAATCCAGTTCACTCATGAGCGCCAAAGTATAATCTAATTGGTTGACCAAAAAGACCGTCAAAACCATCAAGATAGATGAAACTACCACACCTTTTTTAGTCAGTTTTTTACCAAGGATCTCATAACCTTTGATGGTACAAAAACCAAGGGCAGCACCTGCTAAAACAGACACATAGCCAAGACGCGCTACTAAGAGGGCAACTGCTCCACCGATGATCACACCAATCACAGCACCTACAATCCCTAAAAGGAAGTTTTCTTCCCGCGCTTCATAAGCCTCAACTGTATCTTGCACTTCGGCTTGGTAAGCTCTAAAAGTTTCATCGTCGATTAAAAAGATCGCATCTCCAATTTGATACAGACCGATTGGTCCTTCCTCACCCGTTTCCGCATTCACTTGCACAAATTGGTGATTGAGTAAGAAATCAACAATATCTTGGATAGCTGTCCATAAGGTTTCGACAGCCTTCCCTTTGGTCATTCCGCCTTTGACAACGATCGAGGTCAAGTAACCATTAAAAGAAATCGCATTAATGGCTTTTGATTGTTCTTTTAGTTCATTCCAAAGAATCTCGCTATCTTCGATCAAGTCTCCTTCGGAACCTTGTTTCACGCTGAGTGAAATGGTAAATACATTCTTGGTTTGAGCGCCTTCAATGACTAACAAGAAGCCTTCACGCTCTCCATACATCACACGGGCTTCGCCATCAAATTGTAGACCAAGATCGGTAGCAATACTATATAAATATTCTGGTTTCATGTTTCCCCCTAAACTTTCGGGAAAGCTTGAGCTTTTCCCCATACAATTCCCATTCTACCATAGGAGAAGCAAAAAGGACATATATATTCGTATACATCCTTCTTTCATTTGTGTTACATTGAGGTTTATTTCTCAACACGAACACCAAATGTGTCGATTTTAAGTTGAAAAATCTGACCTTCTAGCCCGAGTTCTTCGAGAGCTGCGACAAAGGCTGCTGTATGTTCTGGCGCTAAGAGGTTCATGATTGTTGGGCCTGCTCCTGACAGATAGGTAGCGTAGGCCCCATGCGCATGTGCGACTTCTTTGACCTGAGGGAACTCTTTGACAAGAGATTGACGGTAGCGTTCGTGGAAATGATCTGACTCGATGGAGCGACCAGCCGTCAGCAAATCTCCCTTGAGGAGAGCTGCAATAGCGACATTGGCTACGCTACTAGCTGCAACAGCTTCCTTATAAGACCATTCTTTCGGTAGGACATTCCGACTATCACTGGTCTTCAATTGGTAGCTCGGCACAAAGGCCACAAGGTCACAGCTTGGGAAGTCAGCCGTGACATATTGGACATCTTCACCGATGTAGCTAGCGATGACCATATTTCCAAAAATAGCCGGAGCTACATTATCCGGATGACCTTCGATCTCGGTCGCGATGCGTAATTTCTCAGCGTCTGATAGCTGGAGGTTGGCTAATTGGTTGGCCAATTCAATCCCTGCGACAATGACCGAGCTAGAAGATCCAAGACCACGCGCCAAAGGCACTTGACTGGTCATCTTGATTCGATGGGGCTGCATATCAGTTGAGATAGAAAGAGCTGTTGAGAGCAAGAGGTTTTTCTCATCTGTCGGAATCCCTGCTCCTAGATCATGCTCAATAAACCAAGCATCAGCTGATTCAAGGACTTCAATAGTCAAATAGCGAGTCACGGCAATCCCAACAGAATCAAACCCTGGCCCTACATTGGCACTGGTTGCTGGAACAATAATTTTCATGCTTATTCTCCCAAGACTTTAAAGGTATTCAAGAGTTCGAAATTCGCCTCTGAATCCAATTTTTCAACCAAGTTCTTGAATTGTGTTTGGTTGACTTGGTGGGTAATGATGACGACACTTGCAAATTGACCATCTGAGTCTTCTTGGAGGATTTGCTTGAAGGAAGCTCCTTCTGCATTAAAGATTTCCGCAAGACGCAAGATTTGACCAGTCGCATCTGGTGCCTTGATTGAGAAATAATAGTTATTTTTCACGTCTTCTGGCTTAGCCAATTGAAGAGGGCGGCTGTATTCATTGAAGGCTTTACCGATCGTTCCTTCTTTTAGACGACGGACAATGCGCACAATATCAGCTACGACACTTGTCGCTGTTGGTTTTTGGCCAGCACCTGGTCCGTAGTACATAGACTCACCAATACCGATGGATTCCACATAGACCGCATTCATAACGTCGTTCACGCCAGCAAGTGGGTGTTGTTTTGGAAGGAAGGTTGGTGTCACTTCTGCTGCAATCCCTGACTCTGTTTCAACAATGGATCCGACAAGCTTGATGACATATCCAAGGCTTTGAGCGACTGAGACATCTTGAGGAGTGATCTGGCTGATCCCTTTGTGACCCACTTGATCAAATTGGATGTTCATCCCAAAGGCAAATTGGCTCAAGATCACCATCTTGTAGGCAGCATCGATCCCTTCGACGTCATTGGTTGGATCACTTTCAGCGTAACCTAAGCGTTGCGCTTCTGCTAAAGCATCTTCATAAGTCCAGCCTTCTTCGACCATTTTGGTCATCATGAAGTTAGATGTTCCATTGACCACACCAAGAACCTTAGTCACCTTGTCGGAAGCAAGGGAATTCACCAAGGTCCGAAGGATTGGGATCCCACCAGCTACGGCAGCTTCATAATAAAGGGCCACTTGGTGTTTTTGAGCAATCTCTAGCAACTCGCTTCCATGGACGGCAAGAAGGTCTTTGTTAGCAGAGACCACATGCTTACCCGCTTCAAGCGCACGGGTGATAAAGGTCTTAGCTGGCTCGATACGGCCCATCAATTCCACAACGATGGCAATGTCTTTGTCTTCAATGATTTCATCGACATTGGTCACAAAGTTGTAGTCGTGACCAGCAGCTTGTAATTTTTCCTTTTCCTCATCATCTCGAACCAAGACCTTAGCGATCTCGATTTCATCTTGAGCTGCCTGGGTGATTTTTTCATGGTTTTCTTTTAATAAAAATGGTACGCCACTAGCAACAGTACCAAATCCTAGTAAGGCAATCTTAACAGACATCCTATTGACTCCTTGAATTTTCTATAGTAGCTCCATTATAACAAAAACTTGAGCGTTTGACAGCCAATTGCCTTAAAAATTCTGAATTTTCATGACAGGATCTTCCTGTAGCAAGTTCTGGAAAAGAACATAGAATTTGTGGTACAATAAAGAAAATAATGAAAACGGTGACACTATGAGTAAACGAAGAGTACCTAAAAAAATCAAAGCCCTACTTGGAATCAATGCCCTCCTCCTAGTCTGTATCTTTATTTGTAGCTTTCTTCTGATCAAACGGATCACTCAGCCGAGTGACGGGAATACCAGTGGCACTGCCGTAACGCGTTCTCTCGAGGAAGGTAGCTCCTCTATCGAGTGGACCCGAGTGAAAAAGCCGGTCAAACTGCCCATCCTCATGTACCACTCCGTGCACAATATGGCTGAGTCCGAAGCTGCTAATGCCAATCTGATTGTCGATCCAGAAACCTTTGAAAGCCAACTAAAGGCCCTGAAAAAAGCGGGTTATTACACCCTGACACCTGAGGAAGCTTATCGGATCCTCGCAAAAAATGAAGTGCCAAAAGGAAAGAAATATGTCTGGTTGACCTTTGATGATGGCGTCGAGGATTTCTATACCATCGTCTATCCGCTTCTTAAGAAGTACAAGATGACCGCCACTAACAATATCATCACGGACTTTACCCAAAAGGAAAAAGAAAATGTCCTGACCTTTGACCAAATCAAAGAGATGAAAAGTGCTGGCTTGACCTTTGAAAGCCATACGGTCAATCATCCAGACCTAGCCAATTCCAGTCTTGAGACCCAAAAGAATGAGCTGGTCGCTTCTAAACGCCTGCTGGATAAGGTGCTGGATCAAAATACTAGCGTTATCGTCTACCCATCTGGTCGCTACAGCCAGGTCACGATCGACCAAGCCAAGAAAGCTGACTACAAACTTGGCCTCACCACTAAAAATGGACTAGCCAGCTCCGCTGATGGACTCTATTCCCTCAAACGAGTCCGGATCCTTCCAACCACTACAGGAGAGGACCTCCTAGCCATGATCCAAGAATAAAGAAAGCCCCCTGTCTGAAATCATCGTTTTCAGACAGGGGCTTTTTGTTAGAGTTCCTTATAAAAAATTTTTTAATCGTTGATTCATAAAATGTAATAGGATTCAAAAATTCTTAAAAGAGCTTCATTATTGATTCGCTATAGCCTTCGACTTTCTTTTATAAATGCTCAAAACAATTGCAAATGACAACAACTGCCAAAGAATAATTCTCACTATCTGCAAGCTATCTGATTCAGAATTTGAGACAACATGAACCAGATTTGAAGCAAGATTGTTGAAAAGATGATCTCCTAGTCCTAGCCACAAGGAACCTGTCATTTTGTAAAGTAAAGACCATTTGATACTCATCATTCCCGCTAGGATAACATAGCCAATCCCCATAACAATAAGATTTAAGAGTGACGATTCTTCTTGAAGATAATCTCTTAAGGGCATTGCCAAATGCCATATTCCAAATAGGAAGGCTATAAAGAATAGACTCTTGCGGTAAGAAATCCCTTCAAGAATTTTTGTGAAAAGGCCACGAAAAACTCCTTCTTCCATCCACACGTTTATCAGGTTAAATAAGACACTTAACAAGATAAATAAGATGCCTGCTTGTGTTCCTTTTTCATCAGTTAAAGAGAAACCACTCGCATAAAATGATAAGTGAACATTGCCATGAAGAAACAAGAGAACAATACACTCAACTGAATATGCAAAGATGGAGCATACTAAGCCAAAAAGCAGGCCATTTCCTATACCTCTTATAATTCCATTAGGTGTAAAACCAATATCTATCCATCTTAATTTGCTAATTGAAAGAATTCCCCACAATAAAAGTATTCCAAAAAGCTTATGTAGAAAATTCTCCGATAAAAAAGTTTCATCTGTCCTCATATAGAAGTATTCGAATAGCCTTGCTACTGAACAGATAACAAATATAATTGAACAACTTAAAATAGGGCTTTTCAATAGTCTATTTAGCATATCTTCCTTTCAAATGAGTCTTTTATAAAAATTAATTTCAATATTTTACTCAGTCCAGTTCCTTCTCTAGTTCTTTTAGAAAGGTGATTAAAAATTGATGGCGACTTTCTGCTATTTGCTTAGCAGTCTCCGTGTTCATTTCATCTTTTAAGAGGAGCAACTTGTCATGGAAATGTTGGACGGTATTAGTGAGGGACCTACCTTTGTGGCCACCATAGGAAAAAGTTCGCGCAATTCCTACAGCTCCTATCGCATCGAGGCGGTCTGCATCCTGGACAATCTTGCCTTCTAAGGTTTCTGGATGTTTATCGCGATTTTTGCTGAAAGAAACAGCATTGATAACCCGACAAATCTGGTCGATTTGGTCTTGAGGAATACCGATCTCTTCTAGAAACATGCGAGCATTCGCATTATTCTCTGTTTGAAACAATTTATCATCATCAGCATCGTGAAGAAGAGCTGACAAGCCCACTATCTCCAGATCACATGGACCTTCTGCTTGTGCGATTCTCATAGCATTGGTATAGACGCGGAGGGTATGCTCCACATCATGGCCATCCGCTCGATCAGCAAATAAGGTTTTAACATACTGCTTAGCAGCTTGGATTCGTTCTTCGATCATCGTTCTTGTCCTCTGTAGTTTCTTACTTCATTCGCTCTCATGATAGACTTTATCTGCCTTTTCCAAATCGTAATATCGATCAAATTCTTCTTTTATCTGAATGGTATGTTCTTGTCCATCTATTGACAACTCCGCCGGAATTGTGGCATCTCTATAGAGATTTACACCCTTCTTCATAAAGAGTTCATATACAGATATGGGCCTTGAATATCGATCGGCACTGTTCCTGGGATTTAAAATCATTACTTTTGTATCCTTTTGTTCAAGCAACTGATAAGCTTTCGAAGATTTTTTGAATTGCGTTTTTGATAAGTTTTTAGGATCAAAAAAGAAACTTACATCGTCTAAAAATATATCTTTCAAAAAACTGCTATCTGGATCTTGAAGACTCTTGAACTGTACTGAAGGTTTCCTCTTGTTATTTATCGCAAGTTGATCATGTTGTTCCAATTTATGGGTATCCAAATTAAGAAACATCTTCTTTCGAACAGAAGGATCCTTCAAACTTCTGATAGATAATTCAACTAGTTCGCTTCCATTGGATCTATATATGGGACCTAAGTCTGATGGAATATAGTTAGAATCAAAGTTCTCCACGAACTTATATAAATCAATTTCTTTCTCTTCTTTTAATTTCTTTCCTTCGATCTTATAAAGGTTCAACGTCCAATATTCATCCTTAGATGGTCGTTCCATATAATAATAGGGATAATCTTTTAATTTCATATTGGAACGCAGAATGTGATATTCTCCCGCACGAACCTGGTTGTAATTTCTATAACTTCTATACTTCTTTATTTTCTGATCTTCCTCAGGTGTCGTTGATTTCCAGTGAGCAATCAGACCAGCACCATCCGCAATCATCTCATAGTCATCAATTTTGGTTTTCCCACTGTACCAACCAAATTGACTATAATAGTTTCTATCATAGGAGTCATAACAAACCCAAGCAACTACTATGAGTGTGAGAGCAA
Organism: Streptococcus sp. HMSC072C09; assembly: GCF_001813105.1. Classification (NCBI taxonomy): domain Bacteria; kingdom Bacillati; phylum Bacillota; class Bacilli; order Lactobacillales; family Streptococcaceae; genus Streptococcus; species Streptococcus sp. HMSC072C09. Next base: position 157,154 of record NZ_KV811502.1, read on the forward strand.
GGAGAACCGAAAGCATGACTTTTCTCTTTCTTTTTTTCATCATTTAAACAGATCCTTTCTTGAAGTATAGTAGAACCAAAGCTATAATTTCTGAGCATGTTCTAACTCTCAATCAGAAACTATTACTTTCCTTTTTCATATTTAGAGAACATTGAACTCTCTGTACTGACGTATGACACGGACTCGTGTGAAACCATATCACTGATGGATAAGTCTCCATGGTCATCAATAAACCTATAAATTATTCCATCTTTTTCAAAACTTCTATCCTCACTATTATACAGAATAGTAGTCGTTGTATTTCCTTCTTTGAGAATAATATAATCCCCAGAAAACTCTACCCAGGTCGACTTATCTATAGAAGCTTTATTAGAAGATTTACTCTTAACCACTAGATAATACCGGCCATCTTTAATAGCATTCAATTCTTGTTCTTGTTTGATATAGAATATGATCATTGCTACAGGAATTAATAAAAGCAACTCCATTTTAAATTTTTGGGGAAGGAACGACCCTATTTTTTTGAGGACTGCTAGGATGATTAAAATTATCGCATACATTAGAAATGGCGGAATTAAAAGAAGAGCGATTTTCCAGCCTCTGAAAAAAGCAAGCCCTTTATTAGATGTGGCTGAATGGTCTTGTTTGACCGGCTCTTCTTCTACCAGCTTCATTCGCAATAGTTTCACAGTGACTTCTTCTTGACTTGCATCAAGTGAAACACTCTTTTCTCCTGAGCTGTTACTATCTTGATAGGCCTGAGCCATTCTGACCAGATACAGTCTCTCATCTTCTTTCGCAATGGTAGCAAATAGCTCCATTGCCTCATTTTTATTTCCTTTGAGGGACTCATTCACTGCCCTTAGGTACATGGATTCCAATTGAGAGAACTTGCTAGTTGTTACTTCCTTTAAGATGGCATCATTAGCTTCTTTTTTGACCAGAATATCGTAGCGGGCTCTGTAAGCCTTCTTGAGTGGTTCATCATCTGCTAAATAGTTAGCTAGTAACTCCTCAAAATCATCCTCCTTCAAATCCGGCCTAAAAAATAGGTTCGCATTCAATAGAGTTTCGTTTAATTTTACTTGTTCAGCATCTGTAAACTTCTGATTCTCCTTAAGTTCCTTTACAACTGCTTCAATAGATCCAAAGTCACCAATCCGATAATAATAGAAAAGTGTGGCAATCTGTACTCTCACCTTAATCGTTTTGATACTTTTTCTTTTTTGGATCAGAATATAGCTTGCCATCAGGTCAAGATTGAGATCCTCATAGATGAGACTATTCAACTTTTTGATTAAAAGCGTATCTTTAATGATAGCTAGAACCAGCTCAATCATTAGGTAAATCAAAAAACAAATAGTTGCAATATTTTTACTTTGGGTCACGTGCACAATATACAAAAACGGTAGAGCTAAAATGACCAATAAGACGATCACTGGAATATTGTAGCGTCTTCTTAACACTCTATAATCTTTCACTATAAATCTCCTTGCTTATTATTTTGTTGTCCATTGACATTTGTTGGCTCTGGCTTAGAAAAAGTCACTTAAAATCCAACCTAATTATTTAATTCTACAAGTTAACTCCTTCCATGATACCGAAATTTTGCGACTGGGGCAACTTCCTCACTAGTTGGAAATAGTTGCAAGAAAAAAACCACCTATCGGTGGTGTTTACTTCTTCTTTTGTGGAAAGAGGGGCAGCCCTAGGGTCGCGATCTTCTCAGCGGGGATCTTCATGCCATCCTTGATCCATTTGGATATGACAGAGACAATGGCTGAGCTCCAGAAGGAATTGAGGTAGCTGCCAGCGCCATTCGAGGAGCTGCCATTGCGTTTTTCTAAAAAGTCATAGACTGCCTTGGTCAAGAGTCGCTCAAAATTATAATCAATGGCCAAGCTAATGATTTTGGCTTCTTTCTTGACTTCCTTAAAGAGGTAGACCCAGACTTGGTAGAGGTCTGTCTTGAGGTTGTAGCCATCTAAAGACTTGGTAATCTTTGCGATACTAGATTGAAAGATGGACTCTAGAATCTCTTCTTTGGAGTCATAATTACGGTAAAAGGCTGCGCGAGAGACACCTGCACGCTGAACCAGCTCAGAGATGGTGATCTTTTTCAGATCTTTTTTCTCCAACAATTGCAGGAGAGAGATTTCGATGGATTCTCGTGTAATCGCATTGTTTTCTCGGTTAAATCGTTTGAGATTTTCCAAGGATTTCTCGGATATTTTTCTTTCTGCCATAACATTTACTTTCTATCTGTCTCACCTGATGATATCTGCTTGGATAGCATTGCTCTTCATGATATAATTGTAAAAGAAGACATACTACTTGTCAATGTACATTTTTATACAATTATGAGGTATGAACTGATGAAATGGAAAATTATTGCGGATTCAGGCTGTGACTACCGCTCTTTGGACAATCTGGCACCGGATACGGAGTTTGTCAGTGTCCCATTGACCATCCAAGTGGGTGATACCATCTACACAGATGACGCCCAACTCAATATCGATCAGATGATGGAGGAGATGTATGCGACCACGACAGCTTCTAAGTCTGCCTGTCCGAGTCCGGATGATTATATGAAGTCTTTTGAAGGGGCAGATAATATCGTCGTTGTCACCATCACAGGTACCCTTTCTGGTAGCTACAACAGCGCAGAGGTTGCCAAGAAGATTTATCTGGAAGAGCATCCAAATACCAATATCCACGTCATTAATAGCTTGTCAGCTGGGGGTGAGGTGGACCTGATCGTTCGCAAGCTCAATCAGTTGGTCGCTGAAGGCCTTGATTTTGATCAAGTGGTCGATGTGATCACGACCTACCAGTCTAAGACGAAGTTGCTCTTTGTTTTGGCCAAGGTTGATAATCTGGTCAAAAATGGGCGTCTCAGCAAATTGATCGGGACTGTTGTCGGGCTCCTCAATATCCGTATGGTCGGCGAAGCTAGTAAGACCGGTACCCTTGAGTTGCTTCAAAAAGCTCGTGGTCAAAAGAAAGCGATCAAGGCTGCTTTTGATGAACTGATCAAGGCGGGTTATGCTGGCGGTCATATCACCATCGCCCACCGCAACAATGAAAAGTTTATCGAGCAATTCTCTGCATTGGTTCGCGAAAAATTCGCCCATGCAATGATTGAAGTCCTTCCTACTTCTGGACTTTGTAGTTTCTACGCCGAAGAAGGCGGCCTCCTCATGGGCTATGAAGTTTAATCACCATCAAAAAGGCTCCTCAAGCTTCTTGTCTTGAGGAGTCTATTTTTATTCTCCGATCTCTTGGAAGAGAGTACGGATTTTTTTGCGGTAGATGGTATAGCTGATTCCAGCTCCAATCAGCAGTATGACACTATAAAGAATCACAGCCAGCAGGGTGCTGACGGAATGATAGGTCCAAATGAAGCTGACAATGATCAAGAGAAACATCACAAAGAGAAAGACAATCAAGAGAATAGACTGAAGAACTGCATTCCCACGATGACGGTTCATCAACTCCGTGATATTGGTCCAATTGGTGCTAAAGTTCTGAAAATCTTTGACATAGTCTCGAATGCAGATCGGAATGGTTGTTAACACCCAGATCAATAACATAGCTAGGATAGCCAAGGGATGGACGCCAAAATAGAGACAAACGCCAACTAGAAGAATGACTGGGAGGATGGATTGCACCAGATAGAGCAACCAAAACTTCATGAAGAGATAGCGTTTGAAATCAATAGGGAGCGATCTCAAGTACTCAAAGTTTTCGCGCTCTAGCGAAATACCGATACTGGTCAAGCCTCCAAAACTATTGAAAACACCGATCAAGATGGCAACAAGGGTCAGTGGCACCAGATACTGGGGCGTCAGGTAAGGACTGAGGCCTCCTATATTTTTCGATGCTCCTGCTGCTCCACTGAGGAGGAAAATATAAGGCAGAATGCTCATCATCAAGAGGACTTGCACCATAAGGGTTCCATCGCTCAAGAGTCTACGATGATACTGAATGACAAATCGTCTAAAGGAATCTTTCTGACCAACATGGAGCACTCTCACGCGCTCTTTAACGGTTTGGTTGGTCGCAACTGCAAGGGCCGCATCATAGAACTGCGGGATCACGATTTTGCGAACCAGGCCGATCAAGACCAGAAAGACCAGGATCCAGCCCAAGAGGCCTAGGATCGCTTCTCCATCAAAAGGATAGAGAATGAACTGATGAAAGGCCGTAAAAGGTGGAAATAGAATGGGAATATCAGCGCCACGCGTCACTTCTACCCGATGGGTTTGAACTAGATTGAGATAGAGATAAGCTCCTAGACTCAGAAGAGAACCAATTCCGACCATGATGTTAGAGACCAGGGTCGTGTGTTTTTTGAAAAACAAGGTCTTGGTGATCAAATGAGCTAGTAAGATCGTCGCTAAAAAGAGAACGCCTAAGAGAATTAAGGCACAAAAGAGTCCTAGTAGGATCCCTAACGGATTAAAGCCACCTGCTTGGACAGGCAGGATCAGAAAATAGCTGACCAAGGGAAGGATAGCCATGAGAAGGGTCAGGATGACCGAGATACTCTTTCCAGCAATGACTTCCGCATCTGAGAAGGCATAGGGCCGGTAAAATTGGAGGTCCTTGCTTTCATAAAAGACATTGTAAAAGCTCATAAATCCTTGGGAAATGGTCATCAAGGAAAAGAGGGCCACCATATTGACAAAGAAGGCTGGTTGATGGACAAAATCATAGATGCTAAAGAGCAAGCCAAATATGAGGAAATAGACCAGGCCTAAAAAGAGATAGTTGAGCACCGATTTACGGGCAACATTGAGTTTGACGTCCGGTTTTTTGGCCTGTTTGGCACGTAATTTTGCGATCTGAGCAGGCTGACTGGCATAGATGATATTAACATTGACCAGCTGCTGGATGATCTTAAGACGCATGATCGCCACCTTCTTCCTTCCGACCCGCTAGGCTGAGATAGATACTTTCCAGACTTTGTTCGGGGTGTTGACCTTTCAATTCCTCGATCGTCCCATAGAAAATGAGATTTCCTTTTTTGAGAATGGCGATTTTATCACAGAGTTGTTCGGCCACTTCTAAGACATGGGTAGAGAAAATAACCGTCTTGCCGCGATCCGCATGCTGGCGCATCATTTGTTTTAAATCGTAAGAAGCCTGTGGGTCCAAACCTGTCATCGGTTCGTCCAAGACCCAGATATCTGGATCTGACAAGAGGGCTGCAATAACAAAGACCTTCTGGCGCATCCCATGTGAAAAGGATTCAATCACTTCATAACGGTGGCTCTGAAAATCAAAGATCCTAAGAAGCTCTTCCAAGCGTTGGTCACAGTCTTTCTGACTCATATCATAAGAGGTCGCAACCAACTCCCAGAATTCATTGGCTGTGAGGCGCAAGAAAAGATCTGGAGAATCTGCCACATAACCGATCTTCTTTTTGATCGCAAGTCGATGGCTATAGAGGTCCTGACCATCCACTTCAATGGATCCAGTGGTTGGGGTGATGACACTGACCAGGCTCTTAATCGTCGTTGACTTTCCAGCTCCGTTGTGGCCAATCAAGCCGACAATTTGCCCGTCTTCGATGGTCAGATCCAAGTGGTTGAGGGCAATATGCCCATCGTAATCTTTGGTAACTCCGTGAAATGTAATCATATTAACTCCCTTATTGGTCCTCATTGGGGCCTTTTTTTCTTATTCTGTTGATAAGCGATCATCGAAATGGTAGAGCAAATCTAGCAGATAGTTTGGAATGGTCTCCAAGAAGTCTTCTTTGTAGACTCGCTCTCCTCGCTTATGCAATTCTTTACCCCAAGGGCCTAGATTGACCGCTGGAACCTGAATTTGGGCAATTTTTTCCAGATCCAGATCATAGATCTGAGCTGGTGTGGCTAGGCTATCTAGGACGACTTGATAAGAGGCCACATCCTTTTCCAAGGCACAATAACTGGTGTCGTTAATCCCCATAAAGTATTCTTCGACTTTTAAGAGGTAGCCCCTTTGGTCCAGATACTCGCGGTAATCAGTGATGAGGGACACGATATTGAGATCGGTATTGTCCAAAAAGCGGCAGTTCATGGAAGGATAATATGGGGGCGCAAAACCGATGACCACCATAGGATCCTTATCTCCGAGAAACTCAAGGAGTCGCTGGATTTGCTGAATCGCAAGGCTCTGGTAGCTGGTCCCATTACGAAAATCTTGCTCCGCTTTTTTATTAGAAGCTTCTCTAAAGTCTTGGTAACCATCTAAGGCTTGGCAACGTTCCTCTAGTTCTTGATAAGTGATGACTCTTGGCCTTGCAATAATATGGTCTTGGCCAGCTTGATCCTGCAAGTGCTCGTACTTCTTGTAAAAGGCGTCCAAAGCCTCCTGACTAAGCTCGTAGATTCGTTGCAAGAGCTCTTGGGGTGTTTTCTTCAAATGCAATACACTGAAATAACCAGCCGCATAGAGCACGGTCGATACATCGTACTGCTCCTTCAAATCTCTGAGATAGGACCAAGAAGGAAGGGGAGACGTTTCTCCCAGCGCCTGATCTACCAGATCGGGATGAAGATCCAGCTGGCTTGCAACGGCTACTAAGAGGGACAAGGCATTGATCCCTTTAAGGGGCTCCTTCATATGAGACAAGACACCTTGCGCCACAACGACTGGCATGAGTTTGCCGACTGTGCCAATGTGAAGGACCTTTTCTTTTCCTACTTCCGATTCAAAGGGCTCTGAATCCACTGCCAATGCATAATTCAGATCAAACTTTTCCTGCAAATCTGTGAGGAGTCCCAAGGCTCCACGCATTCCACGTGAATAGGATTCCTCGTCTCCAACAGAGAGATAGAGCAGATTGACCTGACCTTCTGTGGGGTCTGCTGCATAGGCTTCCAGAACCCCCAATTGAAGGGCTAGGGCTGCTTTCATATCGCAAGACCCTCTGCCAAATTTCCAATCACCAGAAGCTAAATCTTCCTGCATATCAGGTCGACTGTCCAGTCCTTTCAAGGCTTCTGCTACTTGATCAGAATCGAGCGCGATTTCTGCCAAGTTTCCATAGTCTTCTAGATCGACTGTATCATGGTGGTGGAAAAGGATAACTGTTTTTTTCTTTCCCTTATCAACCAGGGCCCAATTGACCGACCGATGCAAGTGATCCTGTGGCACCTGATAGCGCCCAAAGTGGTCCGGATGTTCCTTGAAATAGGGGATCTGGGCAATCCGTTGATCCAGGTAGGCTTCGATCCCTTGCTCAGTCTCAGTATTGGTGAAGCTCGGAATCGCCAAGGCTTCGGTAAAAATCGTTTCGATGCTCTCTCTATTGGTGGTTTTCACTTTCTCTCTATCCTTCTTTTCTACTATTCATCTTTGTGAGCTTTGCCAAGTGACAAAAGGCTAGTGAGCATGAGTCCTAGGAAGCCAAAGAGAGTCCATGGGCTTGTTGCTTGACCTGTTTTTGGAAGGCTTGGTTGGCTTGTCACTTCTATCTTATCTTTATCAACTCTTTGAGCCAATTCTTGTGCAGTTTCTACTTTTTGTTCCTTACGGAAATCCATCGGATCTCGACCGTGGCTTGGTTTTTGAGGAATTTCAGAAGTAGCTGGATTGGTTGGAGTCATTGGATTACTTGGAACAATTGGTTTTTCTGCTTGATCTACTGGACTTGGGTCTTGTTCCGGATCTACTTTTGGTTGAATGGTTGCAATTGGCAAGATCCGATCTGCCAATGACGCATACTCTGTATCTTTTTCACTTGGTTGATAACGGAACAAGAGAGACCGACTGTCTTCTACGATTGGAATCGTTGCAGAAATAGAATCTGTCTTGAAGGACACTTCATAAGGATCTGCAAAATAGATGTAATCTGGATCATAGGTGTGCAAACTCAAAACCAGTCGGTGGCCTTTTTTTACTGTATAGAGATTTGGTTGCAGATACATGGTGTAATCATGATATTCATTTTCTTTCAGATCAATAGAATGACTAGAACTTGCTGAGTCATAGCGAGATGCTGGATTGGCCAGATTCATCCAACCACGCGCAATCACCACACTCTTAACCTTGTGGGTCTTGTAACGTTTGAGAGGCAAGGTTTCAAGGTTGCTACCATTCCAGTAGCCTGTCTCATCGATCGTTTCTTTGTCCAATGTGCGTGTGCTATAACCGTCTTTGTCATAGGTGATTTCTTCTTTGACCACATCAAAGTCTTCGTCTGAGACATCCATCAAGGTCGCACTGACATGGGCATGATTTTTGTCTCCCTTGACAAAAGCAGCGCTAAAATGCACAGGAATATGGCCTTTGATGGTGACATCTTGGTCGACAGGTGCTGCATAGGAAGCCGCTACTTCTGAGGAATGGAAGGCTGCATCTTGGTTACGTGTAGTCCAGTTGTTTCCCGTACCATAGTAATCACCAGTTACTGTCACATCCTCCCGTTTTGAGTAGATTCGAGCAGAGATGGCATTATTGGTATCCCATTTATCAAAACGACGCCATTTACTTGGATCTAGATTGTCCTGAGCTGTTACTTGTGGAAGGTTTTCAATCCCATTTTCAATACCGTAGAGGTAATGGCTATACCAGAGATTCATCAGGTCATTAAAGGCTTGGCCTGCGACTTCTGTCCCTGACCAACGAGTAGATGGATAGATGTGATTGCCCTGGTGGAGCAAGACCTTGGGATCAATCCCCGCCTTCTTATAGGCTTCCAGCATGAGTTCAAAATGTTTTGGTTTGACATTGTCATCATTGAGCCCTTGGATAATGAGAGGGGCCGCCTTTAAGTTGCTTGCATTTAAGGTGTAGTCGCGTTTGGCATATTCTTCATTATAATTATGACCATCCTTGTGTTGGAGCTCATTGAGCTTGGTGATATAGGCTGCATAGTAATCCTTGATCTTGTCCCAATCTTCCTTATCAAGGATTCGGCCTGAGGTATAGACAGACAGCCAAGATAGGTCATTGGAAGCTCCGGTATCAAGAGGAGATCCTTGGCTGTTGAAATGGTCATACCAACTAGCAATCCCTGCAGCTGGCACAATGGTCTTGAGCCCTTCAACACCAGTAGAAGCTACGCCAAATGTTGTCGTACCTGCCCAAGACAAACCAGTCATGGCGACGTTTCCGTTGGACCAGTCTGCCTTGACTTCATGGTTGCTAGTCTTATCAGAGTAGGCTTTGCGTTTGCCATTGAGCCATTCAACGATATTTTTATAAGCAGCGACTTCAAGGTCAGAGCCAGTCGTATTGATCCCGTCTGATCCTTTTGAGCCCAAACCACTGCTGGTCACCACTGCATAACCACGAACTAAGAAATAATTGTACCAGTTAAGATTTTCATAATCATAATGCGTATAATCTTCAGAGCTTTCACGCGGATTGACATAGTACCAATCCTTTGGATCGGTCGCTTTGGCTACTTCTTCTGTCGTAACAGTCTTGGTTGCTTGGCGTTTGGCAGGTTTTTCATAGAGCTTGGCCATATCGAAGTTACCACCTTCTTTGAGACCAATTCCCTCTAAGGTACGCTCTTCTGTTGTTCCTGTTACATATGGGCTGGCTTCAAAGATGCTGGCTGCCTTATAGTCCCCATTGACAGCAGCTTTTGGCACCTGCACGAAGGTCTTGACCAAGTCAGGCTTGCCGTCTCCATCCGTATCATAATCGGTTTCCACATAGACAATATAGCGGACGATGTCACTCTTATCATAGGAGTAATGCTCCGGATCGTCTCCTGGCGTAAATGGGAAAATAGGTTGTGCTTTGCCATTCAAAAAGAGAGGTGTCTTCTTGTCAGCTCGGTAAGCTGCTCTGAGCTGTTTGGCTACATCAACCATCGAAGTGAGATTAGTAACTGGAGCAGAACCCTCCACTCCTTCCTTAACCATTCCAAGGCTCTTGGCAAAAGCTAATCGGTCTTTATCAGTAGATCCGACTTGATTTTCCTTGGTTGAAGCCCAGTTCAATAGTTGATTGACTGCCTCCGTCACAGTGACTTCTTTTTCACGATCCTGGTCGGTTACAGTTGCACCAGTAATTTCAGCCAAGTCTCCTTGGGTTACTTTTGGAATCGCGCGCTCCTCTTGACTACGAACAGAAGGCGTCGCAGGCACAGGGCTTGGCTGATTGGCTAGAGTGGGCTCAACAGTTGGGGCGCTCACTACCGCTGGACTTGACGCAGGTTCTTCATGTAGCTCAGTCGTCGGAGTAGTTGTCGGAGCGGTTGATTGGTTAGTTTCTGAAACCTCTTCCACTTTTGCAGGCTGTACGGTTTCTATAGTGTCTCCTTGTGTTGAGGTCACTGTTTCAGTAACTTCAGAACTTGCCGTAGAAGGAGTCACCGTCTCCTCAGTAGTTGTGCTGCTTACTTGGTCTGCTTGCACATGCTGGGCGAGTACAGCAGGACTAATCAGTAAACCTGCAACGAGTAGAGAAACAAGAGTTGTTTTTTTCATAAAATGGTCTCCTTTCACCATTTTCAAAGTCAGTCCTAGCGGGACCCGACTCTATTTTTTTATAATCTCACTTCATTTCTTTCATGTATGCGATTTCTTTTTTAGAAAGGGCTTGCTTCCAGCGCAAACGTTTGTGGCATCCAACTATTTTTGGTAAAATAGGGACATTCACATGAAAGAAGAAATAACGATGGAAAATCAAACCTTAATGCAATATTTTGAGTGGTATTTGCCCGCTGATGGGAACCACTGGACGCGTCTTGCTGAAGAGGCGCAACACTTAGCAGACTTGGGTATTCGTAAAGTCTGGATGCCGCCTGCTTTTAAAGCTACTTCTAACAATGACGTTGGGTACGGAGTCTATGACCTCTTTGATTTGGGCGAGTTTGACCAAAAAGGAACGGTTCGCACCAAATATGGCTTCAAAGATGATTATCTTCAAGCCATTCAAGCCCTCAAAGATGCAGGGATTCAACCAATGGCCGATGTCGTTCTCAACCATAAAGCTGCTGCCGATGGCTTAGAAGAATTCGAGGTCGTTGAGGTCGATCCGATGGATCGAAACAAGATCCTTACCGAACCTTTCACCATTCAAGGATGGACCAAATTCACCTTTGATGGCCGAAATGGCGCCTATAATGACTTCCACTGGCATTGGTACCATTTCACCGGTACGGACTACGATGCTTCACGTAATAAAAGTGGGATCTACCAAATCCAAGGGGACAACAAAGGTTGGGCCCATGGAGATCTGGTTGACAAGGAAAACGGAAACTACGATTACCTCATGTACGCCGATATCGATTTCAAACATCCCGAGGTTATAGAAAATCTCGACCAATGGGCTGAATGGTTTATCGAAACAACAGGGGTTGAGGGCTTCCGTCTGGATGCAGTCAAACACATTGACTCCTTCTTTATGAAGAATTTCATCCACAATATCACCAAAAAATATGGTGAAGATTTCTACGTCTTTGGTGAATTTTGGAATGGGGACACAGAAACCAACGATGAGTACTTGGAAAGCATTGACTACTTATACGACTTGATCGATGTGGCCCTCCACCAAAATCTCTTCCGAGCTAGTCAAGAAGGTGAAAATTTCGACCTGCGAACTATTTTTGACGGAACACTAGCGCTCAATCATCCTGAACAGGCCGTAACCTTTGTGGACAACCATGATACCCAACGAGGGCAAGCCTTGGAATCTACGATCCAAGAATGGTTTAAGCCTGCAGCCTATGCCTTGATCTTACTTCGTGAAGCTGGTTTGCCTTGTGTCTTCTATGGAGACTACTACGGTATCGAGGGCCAATTTGCGCAAGAAAGTTTCCAAGGGGTCCTCGATCGCCTCTTATGGGTTCGTAAAGATCTGGCTTATGGGGAACAAACGGACTATTTCGATGATCCTAATTGCATCGGTTGGACACGTTCAGGTACAGAAGAATCAGCACCAATCGCCTGCTTGATTTCCAATAACCAAGCTGCTACAAAAGTCATGGAGATCGGCTCATCCTACGCAGGCCTCACCTACTATGATGTCCTAGAAAATTGTAGCGAAACTGTCCAAGTTCAAGAAGACGGTACTGCTGAATTCCCAGTAGCAGAACGCTCCGTCAGCGTCTGGGTAGCCCAAGATACAGAGGGCCAATAACCTTTATATGTAATGTTCTCCTAGGATCTACATCTTCCTAGGAGAATTTTTTCCTGTAAAAATTTTATAGGAAATACAGCTTCATTTTAGCACTATAAGAAAGCGCTGTCAATGGGTGTCGCGTCTATTTAAAAGAAATAAAGAGCATCAAAAAACTCGTTTTCCAATATGGAAAACGAGTTTTCTGATTAGCTCAATTCTGCAATGATTTCTTTCAATTGCGCTTTCGTATGAACTCCAGCTACTTGTTTGACAACTTGTCCATCTTTTTTAAAGAGAAGAGTTGGGATCGACATGATACCGAATTGACGTGCTGTATTTGGATTTTCATCTACATCCATCTTACAGATTTTCAAATCATCTTCATGTACTTCTTCTGCCAACTGATCCAAGATTGGAGCTTGCATGCGGCATGGACCGCACCAAGTTGCCCAAAAGTCAATCAAGACAAGGCCTTGGCTGGTTTCTTGTTCAAAAGTTGCATCTGTGATTACGTGTGCCATATTTCCTCCTTTTTCAGTAGTGACTACTGATTCTGCATTTCTACTTTTATTTTACACTAAAAGATGTCATTTTAGAAATATTTGCTACGGGGACTCCTTAGGCATCTTCTCTCTTTTTGCGCCAAAAGATGAGGCTAGAAGCTGTTAGACTGATCATACCTAAGAGACCCAGAGCATGATCTTTGCTCCCTGTTTGAGGAAGGGTATGGTCTACCTGCTCTCCTCCTACTGCAGGAGTCACTTCTTGAGGATCTTCTACAAATCCTTGTGAAACAAATTGAGGTCCATAAGATACAGCTAGTGTAAGATGAGATTGCTCTTGTCTTGCTGATCCTGTTTGCATCTGTTCATCTTTTTCAGGAAGAGTTTGGCTTGGTTGGACAAAGTATTCTGGGCTTGGCAGTGTATACTCTTGCTTGTAGTGTACTTCTGGAGCGACTAGAGCAGTTCCTTCTATTTCTGGCAATTTCGCATAGTCAGTATCTGTTGCACTTGGTACATAGGCTGCCTTTTGGGCGCGGGTCTTTTCAACAATTGGAATCGCCGCCTGGATAGAATCTGTCTTGAAGGTCACTTCATATGGATGCTCCACCGTTAAATCAGACGGGTCATAGGTGTTAAAGACTAGAGCTAACTTGTGACCTTTCTTAACCGTATAGAGATTTGGTTGGAGATAAACCGTGTAATCGTGGTATTCCCCAACTTTTGGCTCGATGCTAGCTCGTGAGCTTGCTGAATCGTAGCCAGACTCAGGGTTCGCAAGGTTGATCCAGCCTTTCGCGATCACCTTGTACTTGGTCTTGATGGTTTCGTATTCGGCAACAGATAGGTTGCTTAAATTGCTTCCCATCCAGAAACCGTCTGCTGTTTTATCTTGCTTGACGCTACCATTTCCTACCACGTCAAAATCCTCATCTGCCACATCTACCAAGAGAGCGTTGATTTGGAAATTCTTTCCTTGACCTTTGGCAAGTGCTGCCTTGAAATGAACGGTGATGTGACCCTTGATCGTAGTGTCCTCAGTAACATCAGAAACGAAGGTCAGATTGGCCTTAGAGGATGCTTTGCTGACGGTTTCATTACGGTTAGCGATCTCAATACCTGCAGTCGCATAATCACTAGAAATAGTTTCTTCTAGGCGTTTCGAGCTTGCATTCAAGAAGAGACGTTGATTGCTCTTCCAGTTATCATAGCTTGCCCACTTGCTTGGATCATAGTTGTTTTGAGCTAGAACCGCTGGCAAGCTTTCGACGTGATTGTCCACCCCATAGAGGTAATGGGTCAGCCAGGTATTGAGCAGGTCATAAAAGTCCTGACCATTGGCGGTGATGCCGTATCCCCGTGACATAGCCGCTGGATAGACGTGATCTCCTTGGTGGAGATAGAGCTTGACATTTTGTCCTGCTTTCTTGAGGGCATCGTACATGAGTTCAAAGTGTTTGGTCTTGACATTGTCATCATTCAATCCATGGACGATCAGGGCGCTGGTCTTGAGATTTTCCGGATGAAGGGTATAATCCCGCTCCTTCCAGACATCACTGTAGTTACGATCGTGGGCGTACTGGTCCTTGTTCAGTTGGTTGATGTAGTTAGAATAGTTTTGCCAAATCCCTGCCCAGTCGTCTTGGTCCAGCATCCGTGTGCTAACGTAGAGGGAGAGCCATGAAAGGTCACTATAAGGTGCATTACCAAACTGGGTACCTTGGCTATTGAAATAATCATACCATGAGGCAATTCCTGCTGCCGGAACGATGGTCTTTAGGCCTTCTACGCCTGTTGCCGCCACACCAAAGGTCGTGGTTCCAGCCCAGGAGAGACCGGTCATAGCGACATTGCCACTTGCCCAGTCTGCCTTGATTTCAACATTGCTAGTCTTATCGGTGTAGGCCTTGCGTTTGCCATTAACCCATTCGATGATATTCTTAAAGGCATTGATTTCGAGATCGGATCCCGTCGTGTTAAATCCTTCTGATCCCTTGGTACCAAGTCCAGCACTGGAGATAAAGGCATAGCCTCTGACCAAGAAATAGTCGTACCAGTTGAGATCTTCGTAGTCATAGATATACTCGTAGGGACTGTAGTAATACCAATCCGATGCCTTGGCTTTTTTCGCTGCTTCTACTGTTGTTGCACTGCTTACTGGCTGTCTCTTTCCAGGTTGACTGTGCAGTTTCTTCATATCGTAGCTACCGTCTGTTGGAAGCCCCAAACTTTCAAGAGTCACATAGTTTTCATCGAGCGTCCCCGCTACGTAAGGACGCGCTTCCAGAATAGTTGCTGCCTTAAAATCACCTTGCGCTACGGCTTTTGGTAATTGAACAATGGCTTTGACTAAGTCAGGCTTGCCATCTGCATCGGTATCGTAGTCCGTTTCGACATAGACTGGGAAGCGTACAATTTGGCTGTCTTCATATTTGTAGTCTTGGTCTGATTTTTCTCCCGTCGTATAAGGGAAAATCGGCTGGGCACGACCATTTAAAAAGAGCGGACTTTTCTTTTCAGCCCGGTAGGCATCGTAGAGTTTCTTAGCTGTTTCATACATCTTGGCCAATTCTGGCTGACTAACCTTACGAGTCAGATCTTCTGATTTTTCAATCAAGCCTAAACTCTTGGCAAAGCGTTCGCGATCTGCTTGGCTTTGGCCCAATTGGCTAGGATCTGTTGCTGCCCATTGAAGCAAGCCATTAACAGCATCTTGGACCGTCAACTCTTTAGAGGCCTGATCCGCTGCAAGGGTGCTACCTGTGACCTTTGCCAAATCCTGACTTGTTGCCGGAGCTTCTGAAGGAGGAGCAGATTGAGGCCCAGCTTCCCTGTTTGTTGCTGCTGGACTTGCTACTGGGACCGTAGGCTCACTCTGTCTTGTGTGTTCTTCTGTAGCAGGGGCTACTTGATTTGCAACTGCCGTCCGATCCAGTGATGCCTCATTTGAACTTGCGGCTTCTTCACTTGTGACAGTGCTTGTGTCACGTGCTGTCGGTGTTACTTCAGTAGATGGAGCATGGACCACTTCTGTCGATGGAGCTAACTCTTCTGTCTGTTCATCTGCTGCTGCTACTTGATGCAAAACCATTGGCGCGATCAGTAAGCTCGATGCGACAATGGAAACCATTGTTTTCTTTTTCATGTCAGTCTCCTCACTTTTTGTAATCAACACTCCCATTATACTATGTAAGCGTTTTAATATCAAACAGATATTCATCTGATCCACAAAAAAACCGAGGCATCAGCCTCGGTTATCGATCCTTATTTAACGTGTTTCTTAAGATCTTCTTGTGCTTTTTTATTTGACTCTGCTTGTTCTTTTTGCCATTTTTCAAGGGCTTTGTTGTAGTCAGCAGTTGTCACAGCTTTATCTTGGAGTTTCATTCCTTTGTAGATCACGTGGTCTTTTCCTTTACCACCAGTCCATGCAAATGGAGCTGAGAATGGTTCGATACGTGTCAAGAATGGACGTCCAGTTGATGAAGAAGTTGGCATAACAAGGGCGCTATCAGTCAACCAAGCTTGCGCAGCCGCATATTTTTCATAGCGTTTGTTGACGTCTTGTGTTTCTGCACCAGCATCTTTGATCATCTTTTCAAAGTCGTACAGACCAACTTTTTTAGCTGCTTCATTGTTTTCACTTGGGTCAAATCCAAGGAAAGTCTTAGTATTTTCACCAGATGAAGCTTTCAAGATATCCATGTAAGTTGATGGGTCTTGGTAGTCAGGGCTCCATCCAACATTATCAGAGAGATCCCAGTCTTCGCCAGCCGCATTTGGCGCAAAGAGGGTCACATTTTGAAGGTCTTCTTTCGAAAGCATTTGGATATCGATGACGACATTTTCTTTACCAAGCGCTTCTTCAACTGATTGTTTGAAGGATTGTACCCGTTGAACTCTTGATGGAGTGGTTTGGTCCACAGGCATATCGATGTGAATTGGGAATTTCACACCATCTGCTTCCAAGGCAGTCTTCGCTTTTGCAAACTCTTCCTTCGCTTTCTTCGCATCGAAGAGACCGTTTTGACCATCATCTAGTTTAGTAGATTTCCACTCATCTCCATAGGTATCCAATTGTGTTTTCACCATTTCACCGAAGGTCTTGCCATCAGCTTGGACAAATGTTGGTGGAATGTAGAGGTTACGGATGATCTTGCTTGCTCCGTCTTTTCCGTTGAATTGAGCAGCATAAGCTTCACGATTGAAGGCAAAGCTGATCGCTTGACGGAAGTCCTTGTTCAAGAGGGCTTTCTTAGTAGATTGTTTTTCCTCATCGGTCTTCTTAGCAGTGTGTTTGTAAGATTGACGGTCGATGTTGGTACCAATAACATAAGAAGCGGCATCTTGAGGAGTGTAGGTGATTTCGTCTTTGAATTCTTTGGCTTGCTCTGAGTAACCAGATCCAGTTGGGAAGAGTTTTGCCAAGCTAAGAGCATTTTCACCGAATGATTTGGCCAATTTACTTTGGTCTTGTCCATCGTAGAATTCCAATTTCACATCTGAGATGTAGACCTTGTCTTTATCCCAGTAGTTTTCATTCTTGGTCATTTCGATAGAAGATTTAGAAGTAAAGCTCTTCAAGATGTAAGGACCATTGTAAAGAAGGGAGCTAGTATCACTTGCTTGGGCGAATTTATCCCCTTTTGATTTCACGAATTTTTCGTTGACAGGGAAAGTGATTCCAAGTGTCAATTTAGAGTTCCAGTAAGATTCTGGTTGGTTCAAAGTGATTTGAAGGGTATGATCATCAACTGCTTTTACTCCTACAGCTGAGAAATCTTTATTTTTACCACTGACGTAGTCATTCAAGCCTTTGATAGAATCTTGGATGATGTAGAGCATTTCTGATTTGTTATCAGCCGCATATTTGATCCCTGTAACGAAATCTTTAGCTGTTACATCCGCATACTCTTCGCCTTCTGAATCATACCATTTAGCATCGTCACGAAGTTTATAAGTATAAGTCAAGCCATCTTGGGAAACTGTCCAGTCTTTTGCAAGAGATGGAATCAAGTTCCCGTATTTATCATTTTCAAACAAACCATCAATCAAGTTTCCAGTGATATCGTGGGTTGCTGCTTTACCAGATGTGATATAGTTCAAGTTTTCAGGTTCCGTCTCATAGACATATGAGAATTTTTGACCGTTGCTTGAGCTAGATGATTTAGAACCACCCGAACAAGCTGCTAGGATACCTGCTGAAAGGAGGGCAACTCCCGCAAGTGCAATGACATTTCTTTTTTTCATGTAAAACTCCTTAAGAAATTTTAAGTTTATTTTAAGATTATACCACAAAGATTTTCAGAAGAAAAGGAATTTTCAGAAAATTTTAGTTTAAGAAAAGAACTACTCCGGAGAGTAGTTCCATTTTTTACTCTACTAAGTCGCTCTTGAGGTAAGCATCGACCATGCGCTCAGTTGCGACTACAGAATCCAAGTGGGTCCGCTCATATGAGTGGCTAGATTCGATCCCTGCCCCGAGAAGAGCGTGTTTCACTTCTGCTCCTGCGCTCATGGCTGCAGAGGCATCTGATCCATAGAAAGGATAGATATCCAACTTATAAGGGATTTCTTGGGCTTTTGCCAAGGCTACCAAATGCTGACGGAATTCGTAGTGATATGGTCCTGAAGCGTCTTTGACACAGATGGATACCGTGTATTCATCCGTCGCTTGGTCATCTCCCATAGCCCCCATATCCACTGCCAAGTATTCGACCACTTCAGCTGGAATACTAGAATTAGCCCCATGCCCCACTTCTTCAAAGACTGAAAAGGCAAAGGTGGTCGTTACTGGCAATTGGATCTGTTCTTCCTTGTAGACGCGCAGAAGATTCAAGAGAATCGCCGCACTCACCTTGTCATCTAAGTGACGAGATTTAATAAAGCCGGTATCTGTCACAATGGTCCGTGGATCAAAGCTGACAAAATCACCCACTTCAATGCCAAGGGCACGGGTTTCTTTTTCATTGGTCACTTTTTCATCCAGACGGACTTCCATATTGTCCTGGGTCCGCTCGACAGTTCCAGCATCCTTGTAGACGTGGCAAGAAGTCTGATGCACCAAAATCGTCCCAGAATGGGTCTTTCCTGTATTGGCTACATGGACCGTACAGTTTTCCCCTTCAATCATATTCCAAGGGAAACCACCGATACGGTCTAGCTTGAGACGGCCATCTGCTTTCACCGCTCGGACAATAGCCCCCAAGGTATCCACATGGGCTGTGACGTAGCGTTGCTTGTCTGTGATCACACCAGGCACGGTCACATTCACGCCGCCCTTAGCAGTCCGAGTTACTTCATAGCCAAAGCCTTCAATGGTTTTGACCAAATAGTCCGCGATTTCACGTGTAAATCCGGTCGGTGAAGGAATAGCTGTCAATTCCTGCAAATAAGTCACTGTCTGATTCATAATGCCTCCAAATGTGTTTTTCTTTATTCTAGCATGAAATAGGTGGAATAGCTAGAGGAGAGGTTACAGGTTAGCGTTTTTCAACTCTTCCCGTACTTGCATTAGGAGAAAGCCAGAGTTCTATTTATATTTTCAACACATTTTGGGAGAGATTCATCTAGTGCACCTAAAGAAACTTGTCCACAACTAACGGTGTCTAAACAAGTTCCACGCAGGCTATTTCAATGGTGAAACATAATTATCAGGATAAAATATGATGTAATTTTTGACAATATCTGTTAGACTATCTTCAGTTATGTTTCTCCACTTATGGAGATAGAAGGTTTCAGACTTGAGAACAGAGTGAAACCATTCGATACAGCCATTATCTGCTATTTCGCCTCTTTTCTGAGAATTCTTACACTCCTGTTTCCAGCGATAAAGGTGGAGCGTTTGACGCCGAAACATTCTAAAATAATAGATACAGCGCACGTTTTCTTATACTCTTCTACTAGCTTGATAAGACTTACTTTGTCGATTCTCTTATCAAGCTCTGATACTTTTTTAGTAATTCTACCTGCAAACGTAACTGTTCCACTTCAGATAACTGTTTCATCCCATTACCATAAGTATATTGTTTCCCCACGGGTTGGTGGAAACGGTACAATTCATCATTCTGATACCATCGCAACCAGTTCTTGGCCTGACTAGCATTTTTGATACTGAGGGTATCCATGATAACTTTATTTGATTTGCCTGCCTTCTTCATTTCGATACAGGCTAACTTAGTTTCTACCGAATATGCTTTTTTGACCATAACAAAACACTCCTGTTTCTAGTTTACCAGATTTCAACAGGAGTGTTTTCTTGTGTCTCATTTTATGGGTGCAGTGCCGACCCTAGGGATTCTTTCGTTCTCATATATACGTCATTAGTATAGGCTAATTTGATTTAAATTCCAAGAGAAATAACATTTTACATAAAAATCAGTGGGTATTTTACAATTTTTCCATATAATATAGCTAAAAAACAACTGGTTTTAAGAATTCTTATCTGAAACATTCGGAAATTTCCCTTAACCGTAGCGGAAAGTTGTTTTCTTCTCCTATTTATAATAGACTATCACTAACATTAGATGAAAAGGTGACTCTATGACTATAAATCAACTGCTTCAAAAGCTGGAGCCTACTAGCCCTATCCTTCAAGCTAACTTTGGAATTGAACGCGAAAGTCTTCGTGTCGATAGACAGGGAAAATTAGCACATACGCCTCACCCTTCCTGCCTAGGAGCTCGAAGTTTCCACCCTTATATTCAAACAGATTTTTGTGAGTTTCAGATGGAACTCATCACACCAGTTGCTAAATCTACCACTGAGGCTCGTCGATTTCTTGGAGCCATTACCGATGTAGCTGGACGTTCCATCAGTAAAGATGAACTTCTCTGGCCCTTGTCCATGCCTCCTCGTATCAACGCCCAAGAAATCCAAGTTGCCCAACTGGAAAATGAATTTGAACGCCATTATCGTAACTACCTGGCCGAAAAATACGGAACTAAACTACAAGCTATCTCAGGTATCCACTATAATATGGAACTAGGGAAAGATTTGGTTGAAGCCCTATTCCAAGAAAGTGACCAGATTGATATAATTGCTTTCAAAAACGCCCTCTATCTTAAGCTGGCTCAAAACTACTTGCGCTACCGTTGGGTGATTACCTATCTTTTTGGGGCTGCACCTATTGCTGAGCAAGGATTCTTCGACCAAGAAGTTCCAGAACCTGTGCGTTCCTTCCGTAACAGTGACCACGGCTATGTCAATAAGGAAGAAATACAAGTATCTTTTGCAAGCCTAGAAGACTATGTCTCTGCCATCGAAAACTATATCGAACAAGGTGATTTGATTGCGGAAAAGGAATTTTACTCGGCTGTTCGTTTCCGTGGACAAAAGGTTAATCGCTCCTTCCTTGACAAGGGAATCACCTACCTAGAATTCCGTAACTTCGACCTCAACCCCTTTGAGCGTATCGGTATTAGCCAAACTACCATGGATACCGTACACCTACTCCTTCTAGCCTTCCTCTGGCTGGATGCCCCTGAAAATGTTGATCAGGCTCTGGCTCAAGGTCACGCGCTGAATGAAAAAATTGCCCTCTCTCATCCTTTAGAACCTCTACCTTCTGAAGCTGAAACTCAGAACATTACGACAGCTCTAGACCAACTGGTGCAACATTTTGGGCTTGGTGACTATCATCAAGGGCTGGTCAAACAAGTTAAAGATGCCTTTGCAGATTCCAGTCAGACACTAGCTGCTCAACTTCTTCCTCATATCAAAGACAAGTCCCTTTCTGACTTTGCCCTTGACAAGGCGCTTGCCTATCATGATTACGACTGGACTGCCCACTATGCCCTTAAGGGTTATGAGGAGATGGAACTTTCTACCCAGATGCTGCTCTTTGATGCCATTCAAAAAGGGCTTCATTTTGAAATCCTAGATGAGCAGGATCAATTCCTTAAACTCTGGCATAAAGATCATGTTGAGTACGTCAAAAATGGTAACATGACCTCAAAAGACAACTATGTAGTTCCTCTTGCCATGGCTAATAAAACCGTGACCAAAAAAATCCTGGCTGATGCTGGCTTCCCTGTCCCTGCCGGCGACGAATTTACCAGTCTAGAACAAGGTCTAGCCTACTATCCTCTTATCAAGGGCAAGCAAATTGTGGTTAAACCAAAATCAACCAACTTCGGTCTGGGCATTTCCATTTTCCAAGAGCCTGCCAGCCTTGATAACTATAAGAAAGCTCTCGAGATTGCCTTTGAAGAAGATACAGCTGTTCTTGTTGAAGAATTTATCCCAGGAACCGAATACCGTTTCTTCATTCTGGACGGGCGTTGTGAGTCTGTCCTCCTTCGTGTCGCTGCTAATGTTGTCGGTGATGGCAAACACACCATTTGTGAATTAGTCGCTCAGAAAAATGCCAATCCATTGCGAGGCCGTGACCACCGCTCACCTCTGGAAATCATTAAGCTAGGAGACATCGAACAATTGATGTTGACTCAGCAAGGTTATGCACCTGATGATATTCTCCCAGAAGGGAAAAAGGTCAATCTCCGCCGTAACTCCAACATTTCTACGGGTGGTGACTCTATTGATGTCACTGAGACAATAGATTCCTCTTACCAAGAATTGGCAGCAGCTATGGCAACTAGCATGGGGGCCTGGGCTTGCGGGGTTGACCTCATCATTCCAGATAAAACTCAGCCTGCTAGCAAGGAAAAACCTCATTTCACTTGTATCGAGCTCAACTTCAATCCCGCTATGTATATTCACACCTATTGTGCTGAAGGTCCTGGACAAGCTATCACTCCAAAAATTCTAGACAAGCTTTTTCCAGAAGTTGCCACAAGTCAAACCTAAAACCTAATTCTTAGGAACAAACAAATCACCTTTATCTCGATGATATGATACCTCTTAAGTAGACAAGGTAAATACCTAAAATCTACGGCTTTTTGTCAACTTTAGTGGGTTGAAGAAAAGCTAAGCTCGAGAAAGGACAAATTTCGTCCTTTCTTTTTTGATATTCAGAGCGATGAAAATTCGCTTCTTGAAGTTTTCAAAGTTCCGAAAACCAAAGGCATTGCGTTTGATAAGTTTGATGAGATTATTAGTCGCTTCCAATTTTGCGTTGGAATAGGATAACTGAAGGTCATTGATGATTTTCCCTTTGTCCTTTAGAAATGTTTTAAAGACAGTCTGAAAAAGAGAATGAACCTTCTTTATATTGTCTTCAATGAGTCCAAAAAATTTCTCTGGTTCCTTATTCTGAAGGTGAAAAAGCAAGAGCTGATAGAGATTGCTGATAGAGATTATAGTGGTATTTCAAGTCTTCTGAATAGCTCAAAAGCTTGTCTAGGATTTCTTTATTGCCTAAATTGTCAAATTAAGTTAGACTTTTCAAGTAACTCAGAAAAACTTGGTAGGGTGATTGAAATAGTTCTAATGGTAATTCATAGACTATCCTCTGTTCAGCTATTCCTCCTTCATCAGTAACAAAAAAATATTTCTCATGATGTCGCCAAATATGTTGTCCATAACCTTTTATTTCCTCAAACTTACTAACTTCTTCCCAGCCTAGTTTACTATATTTCATGTATGTTCTCCTCTTTGGGTACTAATATCTTTCATGATGCCTTCTGGCATATTTCCTGGGAAGGTTTGTCCTCCTGGTTTCCAAAAATCTTCAAAAGCAGATGCTTCATTTTCGCTTGGAATTCTTGTATGAGATTGATGAAATGCTTCTAATTTTAAAATTTGATGCATTTACCATGATTCCAAGTTTTCTATTTGATTTAAAAGCTCCCATAATCTATTATTGTAGGCTTCAATTTCTTCATTAATTTTTAGTCGTTCCAAATAATCATTCTTCCAAACAAAAAAGTCTGATAGACCTCCTCTTGGAGGATAAAGGATATCTTTAATTTCTCTTATTGTAGGGAGTGAGTCACCATTTTCCAATGCACATTCTAATCCTTGTAAAAATGAAATTTGTACATGAATTGTCCCATCATTGTATTGATTTAATAGTGGTAATATTAATTTGATATTATCTAATAATTCTTTTCGTTTCATTTCTTTCCTCACTAATTTAATGGTTTTGAGCTAATAACCTCTACACCTTCTATTTTCCACGGAGTTTCAATAAAAATTTGTTCATATTCCAAACCACCTTGATAGATGCCTCCTTGACTCGCAACAGGTCCTCTGTATATTGTTGTGCCAGCTGGTATTTTTATTTCGTAAACTGTATTTAAAGGAGAGCTGCCAGTGTAGTTTCCTGAACGATCTGTCCAAATTGGTTTTACTGCCGTATTTATTCTAACTTCTATCTCAGAATGTGGGGCTGATTCTGTAAACCATTGCCCTAGCGGATTGCTTTGGTCGCCAGCTCGATATAATATTTTAGGAGACTTCAAAACTTCAACATCATACCGTCCCCCATAAAAATTAACATTAGGCTGACCTCTTAAATCATTTAGTGGACCAGGATTTGTATATGAATTATATTCATAAGTTTGCAAATCGGGATATTTAGATTGAATATTATTTACTACTGGTCCCTCAACATCTAAATTCTTAGGTGCAGGCTGAGGCTTGACTACCGGCTGAAGCCTCGTGGTTGAAAAGTCTTTAAACCCTGAATTCTCCCTCGCAAGCCTGCTTTCTTCTATATTTCGTAAAATATGTTCGCGATCATAAGGTTTTGTGGTTTCTGTTATAGTTTTACCATTGATATCTACCTTAAGGTTCACCTCAGGAATTACTGGATTCCTATTGAAGACAGGAATCTTCCCTTTTACCTTACTATATCCATCCGAGAAAGTTGTGTAGGGTTTATTGTAGTACTGATTATATCCAACATAAGTGGTTACCTTAAGGTAGCTCCTTAAAACTTTGTCCTATTTTTAATTTTCTACTATGTAAACTTGAAAACTCTTGACCTTACTGCCAACAACATGCTTTTCAACATCGCATTCCCACCAAGGAAGAATATCTTCTTCCAAAATTTCTAAAAATAAGTCTTTAGATGATAAGTCATCTTTTAAGAAGCTATCATAATTTTCAAGAATAAAGTTGTATTCTTCAGCTTTTATCCATGATAAGTCTGTCAGCCAATCTGTAATAGATGACCAATTATTGGCATCAGGAAGTCCGACATTTTTTTCAAGAAAACGAAATAGTTCTTCTTTGTTTTGGATCTGCTTCCCATCAAAATTTGCTACAAAGCCACTGAAAGGCAATCGATCTTGCATTTCAAGTTTCGTAATGTAATGAATTCTATTTTTCAGGATTTCAAACCTCTATTCTATTTTTTTAAAATGTTTTATAATGGTCTTCTGTTTTGAGTAAAATCTATTTTTGAATATCGATTTGAAAAAATAGGTTGATTCAAACTAAACTTGCTGGTTGCTGAGGAGGCCACATAACCTCCTACGATGTTCCCGATAAAGTTTGCGGTTTGAACATCTTCTTCGCTTCCACCTAGGAGTTTGGTCCCATGATAGACAACCTGACCACCTGTATAGAGATTTATTTCTCTTAGAATACAATATAATTATACAAAGTCTAATTGAATAGTTTGATTGCTCTCCATTTTTTTAGCTGTATTAATAATATTTTCTATTTCTCTTTGAGTTATCGGAAGATTCTCATGAGGAGGCTCCCATTGTGTCATACTATCTTTATAAACAACAAATTTTTTATTGATCAGCAATTCTCCTTGTGCTTTTAAGAGGAAACCATTCTCTAAATCAAAAGTAATTGTTGATCTTGTTCCTGTAATTTTCATTTCTACCTCTCGAATATAATTTTTTCTACCCCTGTTTTAGGATCTATTGTTGTAACCTTAGTAACATTTGGATTGGCCTTCAATCTTGGTAGTTCGATGTTTTCCCAAATATTTCCTGGTCGTAGTTCGCTACCAACTACAGCTCTTATTTCACCAGATACTTGCTCTGCGTAAACATTCGAAGCTTCCTCCCAAGCTGTTACACTTGAAGGAGTATTAAAATCCCATTCAGGCATTACAATGTTCGTATCATCAATCGTAGATTCTAATGTAACTCCTCCTTTATTTTTTGCTATTTTTTTCGCAACATCCATTCCTCCAATGCCATCTGTTCGTCCTGACCAGAAAAAAGCCGTATCTGGATCAGTTTTCAATCTACCTCTTATTAACTCAACATCAAAGTCAGTTTGAGTAAAATCTATTTTTGAATATCTATTTGAAAAGACAGGAATTACTGGTTTCCTATTGAAGACAGGAATTTTCCCTTTTACCTTACTATATACATCCGAGAAAGATGTGTAGGGTTTATTGTAGTACTGATTATATCCAACATAAGAGGTATACAAGGTACTTGCTAGTTGGAGGCTATCAGTAAAACCTCTCACCTTCTTGATATTTTTTGCACTATTGATTTCTTCCTGTGTAGCAGGTTTACCTGTAAAAGGATCAATACCTTCTTCAATTATATAATAATCATATTTAGTTTGAAAAGCAGGATCTCGCCAACTGAGCATTTTTTGACTATCTAAAAAGAAATAACGGTCTAGTAGGTAATGATAATTAGCTCGCTCTGTTTCAGATTTAAATAGTTGTGCATATGGATTCACATGAGCCATGGAGATCAATGTTTTAAGTTCTGGGTAGGCCTCTTCTAACGCTTCTTGATCCATTGCATCGATACGTTTCTTAAATTTTGGGTCCACCTTGGCTAATTCTGAAGGTAATAATCCTAAATGATCATTCTTAACTTCATTATATCTCTTCCATAACAATTTGAGATCATTCATATCCCACTTGGAGAGAACCACATCACCCTGCCCCATAGTCGTAAATCTTTTATAGGCTTGAATCACGTCTCCATACTCTTCCTCCAGTTCTGCACGTGACATTTTTGAGAGTTTGTCTTCTAATGTTTCAACCTTCGGATTCTTCACTTTGTTTAGGTTTGCTTGACGTTTTTGCCACCCTAAAGAGACTGTTTGCTTTCAAGATAGATCCACTCCACTACTTGGAGGCAAGTAGGTTCCACTAGCAGCATCTCCTGTCGCTAGCAGTTCTTTTGTTTAAATTAACACGCCTACAGAATCATCCTAATATCAAATTTTTTTGAGAAATACATGGACAAACTTCTTCTAAATTAATAAACTGACTTCATCATATGCTATAATTTAGTTATATTTTACAAAAATGAAAGTTTCTAACTAATGCCCCTATTTGCTCATTAATGTAACTGGGCTGTTATGTCATTATCAGTTTTATGTTATAGCTTTATCAAGGAGTTTCGTCTATGTTTCAATACCTTAAGCCTTTGCGCTGGTATCTTTTCTTTAATTTTCTCTTTAGTGGCCTGTCCAATATTTGTACGGCTCTTCTTCCATACTTTACACAAGAGTTAATTCGTGGCCACTATCAAATAGCTTTGTCAGGTTATTGCATCGCAGTTATAGGTTACCTGACTTGCAACTACATCCAAATGCGACTTGACTGGAAACAGGCCATTCTCTTTTCGACAAATCTAAAGAACGATTGGTTTCAATCTCTTTTAGGACTTGCCCACTATGATTTCAAGCAGAAAACAGTCGCAGAATACATTTCTTATCAATCTAATGATCTTGATTCACTGGAAAAAGATTATCTACCTCCACTGATGAGTTTTTTTAAGCAGATTCTACGAATTTTGATTTATACCATCATTATTACCAGAACGATCAATCCTATAGTGGCACTGATCCTACTGATTTCAACAGCCATCAGTATTCAAATTCCAAAGATCGTTGGTCGATTGACTGCGAAGCGTAGACAAACCTATCTTGAAAAGCAAGGTGATTATTATCGGACCTTGGAGGATCTATTCCGAGGACATCACCTAGTTAACAAACTTACTCTACCTCATTTTATAGAGCAACAAAGAAGTTCTCTCAAAAACTTGCAGGATAAGTATCTTGGGTATGGTTTGACTAAAATTACAGGTATTCTCTTGACGGGTATTTCTTTTGAATTCATTAGCCTTATTCTCTTTTCCTATCTAGCTTACTCTCTATCTCATCATCAAATTGGTATCCCTGAGGTGGTTGCAAGTTTTGGTTATATTACAGCCTTCTCAGAACCAATTCAAGAAATCCTTTACGATCTGCAAATGTTGGAGTCGGTAAAACCTGTAATTAAAAGCTTTCAAACTATTGTTAAGCATCCATCTTCAATTCAGTCACCACAGCCTTCCTTTGAAACGATCACATTGAAGAATCTTTCTAAACAACTTGGGGAATCAACATTGAAGATTTCTTTTGCCACCATTCACAAAGGAGATAAGATTGCCCTCATAGGAGAAAACGGATCAGGCAAGAGTAGCCTACTCAATATTTTAAATGGTACGGATGAGGATTTCCAAGGCGAGATCTTGCTGAACGATCTTCCCCTAAATCAGCTTTGGGGGAGATTTGGCCTGATCTTGCAACAAGAGCATAGCTTCATCTCTAGTTATGAAAATAATGTTACGCTATTCAATACTTTCCCCGCAGAGTTTAAGGATGAGGAATTTGAAGCAACACCTCCTCAATCCCTGTCAGGTGGTCAACAACAACGTATGTACCTCAATCGAGAAAAAAACCGCCAGAGTCCATTAGTTATTATGGATGAACCTTTTTCAGCCTTGGATGCTCATCAGTTCGAGGCAGAATTGAAAAAAGTACTAGACTTACCGTGTGCTGTCATCATTACTTTACACCGACAGAATGAAGCACTGAAGAACTTTGACCAAGTCTGGGAAATTAGATCTGGAGAACTAATCATTCAAAAAAATGAGTAGACTTGCTTTCTCACGAAGATTTGTTTTACCATGATCAATACATCATCAGGCACAGATAGATTGAGGTCATCTTAACCTCAAAAAGAGAGTGGGACAGAAATCGGTAATTCGTTAGAATTCGATTTCGTCGTCCCACCTCTGCACAGTTGAGTAGGGCTGTAAAAGCTGATGAAATCAGCGTAGTAGAGCCCACTCAACCACTGCGTCTTGCTCGACAACCTAAAAATAATTGAGAGGCTAGGACTTTTGTCCCAGTCTCTTTTTTATATTTAATTGTATTTCTTCCAACCCCTTCTATTACATCTTTAATTTCAAAAGGGATGAATCGTTTGATCAGTGCATAAGTAAACTGGATTGATCTTCTCAATACTTCCTACTCGTCAGTGGACTTCTTAACTGTAATCACTCAACTAAAGATTTTATTCATACAAATGCAAATCATGATTTGCACTCTCTAAAAAGATATCACTCATTTAAATACTCTTTTCCTTAAATCCTATTCTACAAAATATGCCCATGAATTCATACGAAAACAAAAAGAGAGCAACAAACTGAGCTGCTCTCCATTTTGTTTATTTTTCGACCATTCCGCCCTTGATAAGACTGTCTTTCGTTACTGAATAACTGACTGTTTTGTCATCTAGGGGATTAAAGCCTGGGACGATTTCTTTTAATTTATTAAAATCGATTTTTGTGTAATCAATGGTATTGCGGATATAAAAGATTCCGTCTTTGTATTCTGATGTTAGTTCAAATCCATGGCCCATCAGATCTTTGAATTTTTCTTGGCTCTTAGCCACGGCTTCTTTCATGGTTTCAAGAGGGTTCTCACCAGGCACTTTTGAGACGTCGTAATCATCAACTTTTTCTTGTAATAACAAGGTATCTCCCTTGTAATACAAGGTGATAGTTGACTTACCTGCTTCATCACTCGTTTCGAGAACGGTTTTTTGTGCACCTGCTAGTGCATCTTCTTTTTTGCTTTCATCAGTTGATGACTCTTTTGTCTTTTCTTTAGCGGATGATTTGCTTGTTGCTTTACTTGTCGCCTTAGTAGACGATGGACTAGTAGATTTTGTACTCTCTTTTTGTGCGCAACCAGCTAAAAGAAGACCTGCTGTCAAGAAGACGGCTAACATTTTTGTGGTTTTATTCATTTTGAATACCTCACTTTTTATGATGGTTAAGGAAATGACTGACGTTTGAAACGAGTCATTTAGCAAGATCAACTGTCATTTTAAATGTTATTAGAAAAGTCTCAAAAATGATGTCCGCAGTCCCTCCTTATCGATCATTGTAGCCATCTGGGTGGCTGGAATGCCAAGCCCAGGCTGTTTGGATAATGGTTTCGATATTGTCAAATTTAGGTTGCCAACCGAGGATGGCACGCGCCTTCTCAGAGGATGCGATCAGGGTATCTGGATCTCCTGGTCTGCGATCGGCCAGCTCAAGTGGGATCGGATGTCCTGTCACCTTGCGGGCTGCTTCAACGATTTGAAGATTGGAGAATCCTGTCGATGAGCCCAGATTAAAGGCAGTGGATGGGTTGCCATTTCGGAGATATTCCACTGCTAAAAGATGGGCATCTGCCAAGTCAAATGGATGGACGTAGTCCCGAACATTGGTGCCATCTGGTGTCTGGTAGTCATCTCCAAAAATAGAGATCTTCTCGCGTTTGCCTTGGGCCACTTGCAAGACGATTGGCAGGAGATGGGTCTCTGGTCCATGGTCTTCTCCGATGGATCCATCTGGCTTAGCACCTGCTACATTAAAGTAACGAAGGGGCACATACTTGATCCCGTAGGCTTGATCAGCCCAGCGCATAATGGTTTCCATCATGAGCTTGCTTTCCCCGTATGGATTGATTGGTTTTTGTGGAGTGGTTTCAAGAATCGGAATTTCTTCTGGAATGCCGTAAGTGGCAGCAGTTGAAGAAAAGACGATGTAGTGCCCCCCACATTCATGCATGACTTCCAAGAGTTTGACCATGCCTGCTGTATTGTTGTCAAAATATTTTAATGGATCTGCCATGGACTCAGCGACCAGTGAATAGGCCGCAAAGTGGATGACCGCATCGATATCTGCGTGTTCTTTAAACACAGTGCGCATAAAGTCTTTGTCCGCCAGGTCTCCTTGGTAAAAGACGGCATCTGGATGCACCGCTGCACGGTGGCCTGTGACCAGACTATCGACCACGACGACTTTTTCCTGTCCTTCATTGACCAAACGGTCCACCATGTGGGAACCGATGTAACCAGCTCCTCCGAGTACGAGTATTGCCATTTGTTTTCCTTTCGCTTCTTATCTTCTATCTTATTGTACCAAATTTCTGCCGCTTCTCCACACTTAAAGTGTCACAACAAAGCGCCTAAAGGCAGCTTGTCCTTCTGCCGTTCGCTTGTAGACTCCAGCATCTTCCAGCACGCGCGCAAAGATCTGGCCAACCGATTCACGGACAAGGGCTTCTGCCTCTGCTCCATCTGTGATGGCTGGGTTAGTGGCTTTCAAATCATCTGCCCAAGGCTGGTGGTAGGTTGCCACTGTACTCTCACGTCCAATCAAATAGTCTTGAACCTGCTTGAGCTCTTCCTTGAGGCGAGGTGGCAAAATGGCCAAGCCCATGACTTCGATCAGGCCGATATTTTCTTTTTTGATGTGTTGCACATCCGCATGTGGGTGATAAATGCCATCGGGATGCTCTGGTGAGGTTTGGTTGTCACGGAGCACCAAGTCCAATTCATAATGCCCATCACGAATCCGTGCAATGGGGGTAATGGTATGGTGGGGCTGACCGTCGGATGCCGCTAAGACCTGAACAGCTGGATCCGAGTAGCCTCGCCAGGCTGTTAGGATATGGTCTGCCAGGGCAATCAATTGCGCCTTGTCATCTGAATTCAAACGAAGAACTGACATGGGCCAGTTGACAATTCCTACCGATACAGCCTCAAATCCCTTAATGGTAAAGCTTTCCTCCACAGGAGCCAGCTCCATAGGGAAGGTGTGGCGTCCGCCTTGGTAATGGTCATGAGTAAGGATGGATCCCCCTACAATGGGCAGGTCTGCATTGGAGCCCGCAAAATAGCCTGGAAAAGTCTCGACAATGGTCAAGAGTCGCTCAAAGGTCTTGCGACTAATGGCCATGGGAACATGCTGGCTATCGAGGAAAATGCAGTGTTCATTGAAGTAGGCATAAGGGGAATACTGAAAGCCCCAGTCATGACCGTCCATGTCAAAACGGATAATCCGATGATTGGCCCGGGCTGGATGGTCTAGGCGACCTTGATAGCCTTCATTTTCAAAGCACAATTGGCAGGCTGGATAATGACTGGCTTTGGCAAGCTTGGCCGCTGCAATGTCTTTAGGATCTTTTTCAGGTTTTGACAGATTGATGGTGATTTCAAGAGAACCGTAGGGAGTTTCTGTCTCAAAGGCAATATTTTGCGCAATGGCTTTGACCTTGATGTAATCATTGCGCTTAGAGAGGGCATAGAAATCCGCAATCGCGTCTTCCTTGGACTGACGGTAGGTCTCCCAAAAGCGATGGTTGACTTGACTAGGACTAGGGGTGATCCAATCCATCAACTCCGCACCCAAACTGTCTTTTGCGGCCATACTATCCTGGATCTTGCTATTTGCAACAGCGATCTCTACCAGCTGATCTTTAAGTGCGATCAACTCTTCTTTTTGGACTGGTCCGTCTAGCCCTTCTTCTCCAACGCGACTCATGATGCGATTTTTTAGATAAATCCGATCCATCTCTTCGTAGTCACTCGCCGCTATGACGGCTGTGACAAATGCATCCAAAATTCCCTGATTCATTGATTCTCCTTCTTACGTTTTAAATAGTCTCTGACAGCATCCAAATCCTGGAAAACTTGTTCTGCTTTAGTTAAGAAAGACTGTGCTGGTACTTTTAAATCTGGAACACATATGACTGGGATTCCAGCCCGATAGGCTGCTTCAATCCCTGCCTCACTATCCTCTAGTACTAAGCAATTCTCTGGTAAAGCATTCAAATCACTACAAGCCTTTAAAAATATATCTGGGTAAGGTTTACTTCGTTTGACATCTTTTGCAAAAACTAGATGATCAAATAGGGACAGGATCCCATTGCTATCCAAGATCATTCTAGCCCGAGATTCAACACTTGAAGTTGCTAAGGCGATTGGAATGCCCTCTGTTTTCAAAAAAGTAAGTAAATTCTTAGCACCTTTTTTTAAATGAACACCTTGGGCTAAGATTTTAGCTTCCAGTTCATAGACTTTAGCCAAGGTTTGGTCAAAGTTCCAAGGTAAATCATAGGTATCCAAAAACCGTTGAACATTCTCCTCTTCCCTATGTCCACTGTAGTCTCTAGAATAAGTTTCTTCTGTGAAAGGAATTCCAAAATCTCTAAGCAATTCTTGATAAACTTTTAGAGAAATGATTTCAGTATCGGCTAATAAGCCATCTAAATCAAATATTACAGCTTCCATTATTATCACCTAGTCTAAAACTCGTGTCCCTGCCGCAACTTCTGCAATATAAAAGCTAGGCGCATAACCAACGACTTCTTCATAGCGTTTGCCGACAGCTTCTTTAAATGCTTCAACCTTATCTTTGTTTACGAGGGCAATGGCACAACCACCAAAGCCTGCTCCAGTCATACGAGCACCCAAGACGCCTTCTTGTTCCCAGGCTGTATGCACCAAGGTATCTAATTCTAGACCAGTCACTTCGTAGTCATGCTCCAAGGATACGTGGGAAGCATTCATGAGACGGCCAAAGCCTTCCAAATCACCTGCTTCAAGTGCCTTACGAGCTTGGAGGGTCCGTTGGTTTTCAAGTACAGCATGACGAGCCCGTTTGATGCGATTTTCATCCTTGATCAAGTAGCTGTAGGCATCAAAAGACCAGAGATCCAATTCCCCTAAGGTTTGGATATCCAATTTTTCTTGGAGTTCAGAGACGGCGGTTTCACATTCTGAACGACGTTCATTGTATTTTGAATCCGCTAATTCCCGGCGTTTGTTGGTATTCATGATGACTACGACATTGTCTTTGAGGTCCAGCGGTACCAAATCATACTCTAGGGTGTTGGTATCGAGATAAATAGCCCGTTGGTCGGCTCCCATACCGATGGCAAATTGGTCCATGATCCCAGAGTTGACTCCGATGAAGTGATTTTCAGTTTGTTTGCCGATCTTGACCAGATCTAGACGATCTAACTGAAGATCATATAGTTTCTCAGCGATAACGCCAATCAAGAGCTCAAGCGAAGCTGAAGAAGAAAGACCGGATCCATTTGGAATATTGCCGTAGACATAGACGTCCATTCCGCTATCAATAACATGACCCGCTTCTTGCAAGAAATGGAGCACGCCTTTTGGATAGTTGGTCCAGTTGTGCTCTTTTTCAAAGTGGAGATTATCCAGTGGGACTTCAATGATCCCCTTGTCTTCAAAGTTTCCTGAGAAGAAACGCAAGACCTTATCCTCACGCTTTCTTGCCGCTCCGTAGGTACCAAGTGTGATAGCCGCTGGGAAGACATGGCCACCATTATAGTCAGTATGTTCACCAATCAGATTAATCCGTCCTGGTGAGAAGAAAGTGTGGTCAGCCTTTTCCCCAAAGACAGCCTGGAATTTTGCTTGTAAATCTTGAGATGTGATTGTTGTCGTCATGAGAAACTCCTTTAGTTTTGTAAACGTTTTTATACTTGTATTATATCTGATCAGAAGTAAAACTTCAAGTGTTTTTAGTAAAATTTTATTAATTTTTTATTTTATGTCCAAAAAGGCTATAACAAAGGTTTTTCCTCTGATTATAACTTCTATTTCACTCTTGCTATTTCGAGTTAATTTTAGTAAAAGTTTACCAAAAAATCTCAATTGGGAGTGACCCAATTGAGATTCTGAATCCTTTAGTGTTTCTTTCTTGGATAGACAAAAGATCCAAGGAAGGTTAAGAGGCTGATGCCCATGAGAGCTAGGAGATTCTCTGTTTGACCAGTTTTTGGCAATACAGATGATGCAGGACTTGCTGACACGCTGACAGGAGCCTGATCAGTGGCTTGTTTCACAGCGATCG
Organism: Streptococcus sp. HMSC072C09; assembly: GCF_001813105.1. Classification (NCBI taxonomy): domain Bacteria; kingdom Bacillati; phylum Bacillota; class Bacilli; order Lactobacillales; family Streptococcaceae; genus Streptococcus; species Streptococcus sp. HMSC072C09. Next base: position 191,562 of record NZ_KV811502.1, read on the forward strand.
GAGTAACTTGTGGACGATCAAGAGTGCTAGCTTTTTCCTGCTTGCTAACAAGAACCTGTGTTCCAGTGTGACCAACCTCTACTGGTTGTGTCTGATGGGTTGGATCTTGGACTGGTGAAGTTGGATCTTGGGTTTCTGGTGTTGGCAATGGTGCAGGTGCTGGATAGAAAAGACCATGACCAATGCGGTAGGCATACTCTGTTTCCGACATTTTTCCGTCTACAATTTTTGGAATATCAACCGGTAAGGTACCTAGATGTTCCTTGCCATTGAAGATGACTTCCACTCCTGCAGGAATATTAGGACCAAATGCATTGTCTGGTTTGAGGGATTCCGTTGGATCCATTCCCTTATTTCCATAGACTGCTAAAATGGCTTTGGCTGCGGGATAGTTGGCTACATCATAAGGTTTAGAGATAGAAAGGACAGCTGCCTTCTTATGGTTGGTATTGGCATAATTGACGATTTCTGTTGGAATCTTGGTCCGCCAGAAATCTTTATCCAGTTGCCCTTCATAACCGATCTCTGAAATCACTACGATATGGGTGGCTTTTTCAAGGTCTTCTTTTAGACTATCAAGGGTGGATTCCTTAGTGAAGTTCTTGGCCACAAAGGAGGTATCTTTTGGAAGCACTCCATCCGCGATTAAGCGACGCATGCCCAAATTTAGTCCTGGGACTTCATTTTCAAAAGCTCCGAGTAGTAAGACATGGTCCCCTGTTTGCACCTTAAATGGCAAGGTATTGTCTTCATTTTTTACAACCGTCACCGCTGCTGCTGCAATCTTGCGTTCCAAGTCACGGTTGAGGCTAGATCCGACTGCTTCCTCTGCTTTTTCAGCTGTCCGAGCACTTGGATCAAAATTCAGGACCCCACGTTTTTCTTTGAGGGTCAGGATCCGACGAACCGACTCATTTAAGCGTTCTTCTGAGATGTCACCGGTTTGGACCGCATCTACCACTGCATTGACGATGGTATCAATCTTGGTCAAATCGGCTTTGCTGCGAAGGGTCGTTGGCATCAAGACTAAATCAACTCCTGCTTTGATGGCCATCTTCACAGCTTCCACCTCACCGAAGTTTTTAGCGATAGCATCCATTCCCATGGCATCGGAGACAATCACACCCTTATAGCCGTATTTCTTCCGTACCAAGCCCGTTAAAATATCATCAGAGAGGGTCGCTGGAACATAGATTTTCTCACCCGTTTCTTTTGACACGACCTGATCTTTTTCAATCTGCGGGTATTGGATATGAGCCGTCATCAAGAGGTCGACCCCTTCATCCATAGCTTTTTTGAATGGAAGAAGTTCCAATTTTTCAAGCTCAGCAAGAGATTTATCCACCAATGGGAGACCCGTATGGGAATCGACCGCTGTATCTCCATGACCTGGGAAATGCTTGGCCGCTACAGCCACATTGTAGTCCTGAATGCCTTTCATCATCGGAATACCCAAGTAGGCAACCCGGTTCGGGTCAGATGAGAAGGAACGAAGCCCAATCACAGGGTTTTGAGGATTGTTATTGGTATCTAGAACCGGAGCAAAATCCACATTCAAGCCTAGTGCAGAAAGTTCACGTCCGATAATTTGACCAGCTTCTTTCGCTAGTTTGGGATCATTGGTAGCTCCGATGGCCATATTACCGGGAAGGGCTGTACCCGTACCCAAGCGGTAGACGATCCCCCCTTCTTGGTCGATGGCTAACAAGAGCGGAATTTTGCCATTGTTGGCTTTGTTTTCAATCGCTGCCTTTTGCATGTCTTGCGTCAGAGCCAAAGTCTGCTTGGTTTCTTTGACGTTTTCAGCAAAAAGAATGACGCCTCCAAAATCATATTTATCAATCGCATCTGCTACTTCAGCATTGACCTTGGTGAGATCCTGTGGCGACTCCTGATTGGCCTCCTGCCACTTACGGAAGTCCGGCATGATCATTTGAGTCACCTTCTGTTTGAGTGGCATGTTTTCAATCAGTTTTTCCACTTCAGGAGATGCCGTCTCTGTCGATGTTACCGTTGGGGAGGTAGCAGGGACAGCTGCACGGTCTGTTGTCGTCGGTATTTCAGCCACTTCTCCCTGATTTTCTGTGGTACTTTCTGGCGTTGGAGAAGCCACCACCTCTTCTACTGTTGCTGCCGGTTCATTGGCTTGATCCGACGCTTGAGCTGTGTCTGCCTTTGCTGTTTGAACGGATAATAGAGCAAAAGCAGCTAATAGGGCCGCAGATGGATAAATGATTTTTTTCATAAAGCGACCTCCTTTCTTTCAATAGATATTGTACCATTGTTTTATAGTTTTGTAAACGGTTGCAACATCTAAAACAGAAAAAGGATAAGCATTTTTTACTTATCCTTTAGTTCGTTCATATTTTTTTAAAACACCATTTCTTGACCATTTTCTGTCACTTGGTAAGTGCCCTCAGCAAGATCGATTCGGGCTACTGCTGTGACAGTCTGGTCTTTATTTTGGCGCGTAATGACAATGGTATGTTCATCTGGTGTTTCCACCTCAATGCTTCCTTCTAAGTCAAAAGCTTGTGAGTTGTTCCGGAAACTAAAGAGCTTGAGAAGGGATTGCACGACTGGTCGCTCTACTTCTTGAGCAATTTCTTCATTGCTGTAGTAATGACGGTTAATATTGCGGCCTTCTTTGGTGTTTTCTAAGAGTTCCAAATCATTCTTCCCAGCTAGGAATCCAACATAATAAACCTGTGGAATGCCTGGTGCAAAGGCTTGAATTAAACGGGCTAGGAAGTACTTGCGATCATCATCTCCGAGCGCTGAATAGTAGGTCGAATTGATTTGGTAGATGTCCAAGTTGTTGTATTCTGCTGTGGAATATTTGCGTTTAACATTTGCCCCAACCTTATAAAGCTCATTTGAAGCATAGTCAATCTCTTCATCTGTCAAGATATCCTTGACATCGACCACGCCAATCCCATCATGGGTATCCAGCGTCGTAAACTGCTTCATAGGACTCATCTTCAGCCACTTGGCAAGGCGCTCCACTTTTGAGCTATAGAGGCTATAGAGGGTCACCATTGGAAGGGCGAAGTCATAGACATAATAGTCGTGATCGGCAATCTTAAATTGGATGGAATAGTGTTCATGAATCTCTGGCAAGAGCTCAGCACCATAGCTGGCTGCCATATCGCGCACCTTATCCAGCAAGTCCCAAATGTCTGGCTCCACGAAGAAATCATTGGTGTCCAATTTCTTGACTGCATAGGCAAAGGCGTCCAAACGAATGAGGTCACAGCCATTGCTTGCCAGATGTTCGATGGTCTTTCGAATAAAGTCCATAGTTACTTCCTTGGTCACGTCTAGATCAATCTGCTCTTCCCCAAAGGTATTCCAGAGATGCTCAGTCGTCCCATCCGCAAAAGTGATAGCTTGTTTAGGAGCTCGATCTTTCCGCTTATAAATCAAATCTACATCTGCTTGAGTCGGACGATTCTCCGGCCAGAACTTGTCCCAGTTGAGAAAGAGATCCTTGTAGGCACTTTGGTCGTGCTTTTCTTGGTAGTCTTTATAATACTTAGACTGACGGGAAATGTGATTGATCATAAAGTCAAACATGAGATAGTACTTGTCGCCCAAGCGTTTGATATCTTCCCAATCTCCAAAGGCTGGATCCACTTGATCATAGTCTACAGGCGCAAAGCCACGGTCACCAGTTGATGGAAAAAATGGCAAGAGATGTACTCCACCTACTGCATCTCCAAAATATTTCTCCAGATTTTCATAGAGATCCTTAAGGTTATTTCCTAAGCTATCTGAGTAAGTAATTAACATGGTTTTATTTTTAATTGGCATAATGGTTTCCTTTTCTTTTTTTGAAAGCCAAGTCTTAAGAGACCTGGCTTTCTTGAGTTTATATACTTTAAGAATTGCTTCTTAGGATACGATTGAAATCAGCAAGCTGAATCGGTTCTTTGTATCTGGAATTGAACACGGGACTTATTTCTTAGGAAAAAAGATAAATCTCCTTGTGTGCAAGCACACTACGTCGATTTCTTATATTTCCTCAGCCGTTACTACTTCAGTAGTTTACGGATGTGGATGCCCTAGGGTACTACAGAAATTTTCAGCAAGCTGAATCGTTACTTTGTATTTGGAATTGAACACGCCCTAAGCTCTGTGTGAAAAAGATGAATCTTCCAAGAAGCTGAGGCTTCTTATTCAGATTCCCTATTTTCACTGTGAGCTTTTGACGGGCTTTGTATCTTGTTATTTCACTGCGCCATTGCTCATTCCTGCGATGATATGGCGTTGGAAGAAGAGATAGACAATGGTGATACTGATAATGCCGACAACGTAGGAAGCAAAGCTTGGTCCGTAGTCGTTGAAATATTGGCCTGCGTAGTTGTATTGGAACAAAGGCAGGGTCCACATTTTGGAATCGCGGTTCAAGACAAGGAGTGGCAACATGAAGTCATTCCAGAACCAAAGAGCATTGATGATCATGGTTGTCGCATGCATGGGTTTCATCATTGGGAAGATGATACGGAAATAGGTTGTAAATTTATTAGCCCCATCGATCTCTGCTGCTTCATCCAGACTTTCTGGGATAGAGATTTTGATATAGCCGACATAGAGGAAGAGGGTCTGTGGAATCGCATAAGTCAAGTAGAGCAAGATCAAACCAAAGGTGTTAGCCAAACCGAGTTTACTCATCATAACCGTAATCGGAATCATGATAACTTGGAAAGGTACGAAAATCCCAAGAATCAAGAGAGTGTACATGATAGTAAAGGCTTTTCTCTTACTCATATTGCGGGCGATGGAGTAGGCTGCCATGGGGATAAAGATCATTACTGCAAGTAAAGACAAGACAGTGATGACGACAGAGTTCCAATAATAGCCTCCGATTCCATCAGCCAAGAGTCGACTAAAGTTGTCCCATGTGAAGTTCGTCGGGAATCCAAAGAAATTGTCTACGATATCCTTGGTGGGTTTGAAGGAACTAAAGAGGGTGGCAAGGAGCGGCACTAAAATCAGAACCGATCCCAGAATCAATAGAATATATTTGCCAATCAAGGCTTTTCTTTCATCTTGTTTCATCGTGCTTCTCCTCTTAAATTTCAAATTTCTTAGATACTCTCAATTGGATGATCGAAATCACTACAATCAAGAAGAACAAGATTACGGCAATGGCATTGGCATAACCGAATTGGTTATTTTTAAAGGCGTAATTATAAACCAAGAGCCCAAGTGAAGTTGTAGCATTGTTTGGACCACCACCAGTCATGGCAAAGACTTGGTCAAAGGCGGTCAGCCCACCTTTTAGGGCCAGGATAAAGACCATAGAGACACTTGGTAGCAAGTAAGGCAATTCAACATTCCAGAAGACTTGCTTGCTCGTTGCACCATCGATTCTGGCTGCTTCTGTAATCTCAGTTGGAATGGATTGCAGACCAGCTAAGAAGATAATGATAGGCATAGCTACCCCTTGCCAAAGAAGGACAAAGACAGCCGCAAAGATCGCTCCCCACTTAGTCCCTAAAAGACTGGTTTGGAGAAACTCAATATGAAGGGCATTCCCAATCGCTGGTAGACCGTAGTTGAAGACTTGTTTGAAGATCAACGCCACTGTCAAACCAGACAAAACAGCTGGGAAGAAGAACCAAGCACGGAAGAAGGTTTGGCCTTTGATTTTAGAGTTCAAGACACGCGCAATGAAGATCCCTAGGGCAATCTCACCAACCACCATGGCAATCGTGATGATCGCAGTAAAGCCAATGGCATTCATGAATTTTGGATCCATGAAAAGGAGCTTAAAGTTGTTTAAGCCAACAAACTTGTAGTTATAGGTCAAACCTGTCCAGTTGGTAAAACTGTAAAAGGCTCCTTGGAACATTGGCACATAGAAGAAAATTGCTTGTAATAAGAGGGGAATGACCACAAAAGCCCATGCCCAATATTTTTGTAATACTTTTTTCATCGTCTCTCTACTCCTAATCCACATCCGCTTTCATCGGGTTAAAGAAGGCATTCAAATCATTGACCATTCCTTGTTTATCACCTGTCAAGACATAGTTCATCGTCAAGGTATGGAAGTCTGCTTCACTGGTCCAGTATTGTTGCAACCACACCAAGTGACGATCCGTAAAGGCATATTTGGTCATCCCAGCAAGCGGTGAATCCTCTCCTGCTTGTTTGACCCCTTCGATCGCTGTTGGAGATCCGTCCACATCATAGTACTTTTGCATGACTTCTGGACGGGTCATGTATTCCACAAAGGCATTGGCTTCTTTTGGATGTTTGGTAGTAGCTGAGATAGACCATGCTAAGTCTCCCGCACCAACGGTTAAGCTTTGTCCTTTTTCTTTCCCTGGAATCATGAAGGTCCCAATCTTAAATTTCGGTTTTTGTTCATTGATCGCTGTGATAGCCCAAGATCCATTAGGTGTCATGAGGACATCCCCACGAGCAAAGGCTCCGATAACATCTGTATAGCCAGCACCTTCCCAGTTCTTTTGTTTAGAACCATCAATGCGAAGGATATCCATGACCTTGATGTCATCTTTCATAATCGGATCAGACAATTTAATAGCATTTGGTTGAGAATAACGAAGATATTTGTTGGCTTCTTTTCCTCCACCGGCTGCTGTCGCAAAGGCTAATTGATTATACCCATTGAGCGTCCAAGCATCTGCACCTGCAATTCCAAATGGTGTTTGTCCTTTGGCAACGATGTCTTTGACTAACTGTTCGAACTCATCCCAAGTTTCAGGAACCTTCAAGCCCAATTCTTCGAATTTATCTTTGTTGTAGTAGATTCCGTAAGCATTGGCTGTGAAAGGAACGTTGTAGACTTTTCCGTTCACGGCATATTTTTCAGCGTAGCCGTTTTTCACGCGTTTGAGATAGTCTTTATTGCTTAAATCTTCGAAGACACCCGCTTTCGCCCATTCTTGCAATTCGATCGACTGTGGGTAAATATTGACCACATCTGGCACATCCCCTGCGAGGACACGTGTTTTCAATACTTCACCACCATTTGGTACATTGACAACTTTGACCTTGACCTTTGGATTTTCCTTTTCAAAATCACGCGCGATTTCTTCCAAGGTTTTGGTCATTTCTTTTTTTTGGTTGAAATACTCGATGGTCACTGTGCCATCCGCAGATTTACCATCGTTGGAGCAAGCGCCAAGCCCAAACAAGGCTAGGCCTGTAGTCGCAAGAAGTCCGATTTTTTTATACCATTTCATTTGGCTGTCTCCTTTTATTTTTTGACAAAAACATATTGTTTGCTGAGGAAATCTCCCTGAGGAAGAACGACGGTTAAGCCAGCATACATGAGCTCAGCTCCTGAATAGACTTGATCCGTCCCTTCTAAGCGATAGAGCGCATCTTCTTCCAACCCTTTGAGTTTCAGGGTCGGCTCAATCTCCTCAACCGTTGATAAGACTCGTACATAAGTTACAACTGTGCGGTCTTGATAAGTGAACTGGACGGCTGCTTGATTGCTACCATGGCTTGGATTGATCAAGCGATAGTGTTTTCCGAATTGGACAAGGGGTCGAATCGTTTTGTAATGAGCAACTTGAGCTGCGATCCGATCCAACTCTTCTTGAGAAAGACTGGTCAAATCCAATTCGTAGCCCAGATTTCCCATCATGGCTACATGGCCACGTGTTTCTAGTGGTGTGATCCGTCCCATCTGGTGATTTGGCACCGCTGACACGTGAGCTCCCATAGAAATAGTTGGATAGAGATAACTAGATCCATACTGGATCGGAAGTCTGGCAATGGCATCCGTATTGTCACTCGCCCAGACCTGTGGGAAGTAACGCATCATCCCCAGGTCATTACGACCACCACCACCTGAACAAGACTCAAAGAGGATGTGCTCGTATTTCTCCGTCAAGTACGAAACCACTTCATAGAGACCCAAGATATAAGCATGAGATTGCATCTTGGTTTCCAGGTAGGTTTTACCATTTCCAAGCTTGGTGATATTGCGGTTCATATCCCATTTGATATAGTCGATCTCATGGTTTCCGAGCAAGTCATCCAAGACCTGCTTAATATAAGCCACTACTTCTTTATTGGAGAAATCAAGCACCAGTTGATTCCGTGAATAGGTGTGTTCATAGCCTGGGACTTGAATAGCCCAGTCCGGATGAGCTCGGTAGAGGTTGCTGTCAACAGAAATCATTTCGGGCTCCACCCAAAGGCCAAATTGAAGTCCCTTGTCATGGATGCCTTGGATCAATTCTGCTAGACTTCCACCTAATTTTTCTTCATTGACGGTCCAATCACCAAGGGCCCGATTGTCATCATAACGATTGCCAAACCAGCCATCATCAAGAACAAAGAGTTCGATTCCCACTTTTTGAGCTTCGTCTGCTAGCTCCAATAATTTTTCTTTCTTAAAATCAAAGTAGGTCGCTTCCCAGTTGTTGATAAGAATTGGACGTTCTTTATTGGCAAAGGGACTAGGAATGATATGGTTTTGGACAAATGCTTGACTCTCTTGACTGAGACCGGTCAAGCCCTCATGGGAGTATGTGATCATGGCTACTGGCGTATCAAAGCTCTGATTTGGTTCCAATTCCCAAGCGAAGTTTTCAGGATTAATCCCCAGTCCAACCCGAACTTCATTGAGTTGATTCTTTTGAACAAATCCTTCAAAATTTCCACTGTAGAGCAGTTGGAAAGCCAGAGCAGAACCGGCATCTTCGGTCACTTCATGATCTGCAAGGATAAGGGCTGGTGTCTGGGCGTGTCCTGAAGCACCACGGTTGGAGCTGATGGAGAAGATTCCTTGCTCCACTTGCTGACGGCGAACTGTTTTTTCTCTCGCATAGGCTCCTTGCAGAGTGGTGATATCGTAATCACCTGCTGGGATATCTGCCAACACACTAAGAGCCTTGTGGATCACAACCTTTTCATCACTCAAGTTTTCAATCTTTGAGAAGCTAGTGATGGTTGCCCGATCCTCGTAGGCGGTGTAGTAGAGGGTCAACCGCAAGGCCGCTTGATCATCTTCAAAGACCAAGGCCAAGGTTTCAGCCTGATCTACCGAGTGAGGATTCGGAAGACCAGTTGCCTCGACACTGCCAGAGTAGATATTGGCTCCGACATAGAGGAAATCCGTCACCTCTGTGGCGCCGTGCTGGATTTGAATAGACGGCTTTCGGAAATCTCCAAGCCCGTGCTGTCCTAGGATCTGACGCTGGGTATCCAAGCTGAAGGTTCGATTGTCAGGTGTTGGATTTCCAGAGAAAGCATGATCCTTCTCATGCACGGTATTGGAAAAATGATAAGACGGGATCGGACGCCCCAGATGCTTAAGCATCAGGTAGCCATCTCGATTTTCAAGGATCAGGCTCAGTCCCTTACTTTCTACATAGAACAAATTCTGTTCAATACGAATTGCCATATCTTCCTCCATTGGGCCCGAAATAATATCACTATGTATTTTTAAATTCGGTTCCAATAACTTTCTTTTTTAGCATGTCTTTATTTTACTCATTGTAAACGCTTCCGAAAATAGAATTTTGTTGCACATATATGGTAAAATGTTAGGTAGGAGGTTCAACCATGTCAGTCTTTTCTGAATACCAAACCGACACTATTGACCTAGCCCTTGATTTTTATGGCTACGAAGATTGTCCCAAGAATTATGAATTTGGTCCTAGCGTCCGAGATAATTTTGTCTTGCATTTTATTACAGAAGGAAAGGGAGTCTTTCACTTCAATAAGAAAGAAATCCACCTAGAGGCTGGGGATCTCTTTCTCCTCCCTAAAAATATGGTGACCTACTACAAGGCCGATGCCGAAGAACCTTGGTCCTACTACTGGATCGGTATTAGTGGCACCAAGGTGAGTGATTTCATGCGTTTTTCAACCCTGCATGCAAAAGGTTTTCTAAAGAAAACAGAGGTGGAAACAGAAAAGATCGGCCAGTTTATGGAGCGACTCGTCCACAAGGCAGAGGCTTCAAAGATGACTTCACACTACCAACTCCACCTTCTCTCTCAGATCTATGAACTGCTATTTCTTATCAGTGAAGTAGCTCCCGATATCCATCGGAGCCATCCATCTCCAACCTATCAACTCTACCTGACCTGCAAGCATGTGATTGAGACGCATTACAATAAAGAGCACTTGAGTATTCAAGAGATCGCTGATGACCTCAATGTCCATCGCTCCTATCTGACAACTGTCTTTAAGGAGTTTCACCAGATCTCTCCCAAGGAATTCTTGCACTCAGTCCGCATGCAGCGTGCCCAACAGTTACTGACCAACACGGACGAAAGCATTAAGATTGTGGCTTACTCAGTGGGCTTTTCGGATCCCCTCTATTTTTCAAAGGCTTTTAAGGCCTATAGCCAACTGACTCCTAGCCAATATCGCAGCAAACATAAAATTTAGTAAAATTTTATTTCTTTTTACTAGTTTTTAGAGTATACTGGAAGTAGAAATCAATAAAGGATGAACTATGGCAACGATTAAAGACATTGCGGAAAAAGCAGGCGTTTCTCAGGCAACGGTCTCTCGCGTTCTCAACCAGGATGCGACCTTATCGGTTGGCGAAGACACGCGCAGTCGGATTCTTCGCATCGCTGAGGACCTGCATTACCAAAAGAAGAGCCGCAAAACAGCGCCTCAACCAGTCGAAGATTCTCATAAAATCGTCATCTTTGAATGGTACACGCGCGAAGAAGAATTAGAGGACCTCTACTACTATGCCATTCGGATGGGCTTGGAGAAACAAGCCCAGGAATTAGGCTATGAGATCTTTCGTATCTTCAATAATGACGATTGGTCCTTGATTCAAGAGGCAGACGGCATCATCGCTCTTGGGAAATTCAGTCCCAAGACCATTCGAGATCTAGAAAGCTACGGCAAACCCCTTATTTTTGTCGATAGCAATGCCCTCTATTTAGGGCATTCCTGTGTGACGACCGATCTAGAAGATTCTGTTATCACCGCTCTCGAGTATTTCCTTGAGCATGGCCACAAGGAGATCGGGCTCTTGGTTGGGCAGGAAGAGACGGCAGATGCGACACCGCTACAGATGGATCCCCGTCAACGGACCTTTCAACAGTTTCTCACGGAAAAAGGACTTTATGAGGAGCGCTTTGTCTCTGTTGGTCAATTCTCGACCGAGTCTGGTTATCAGATGATGGAGCAGCTGATTCAAGCATTGGGCGACGACATGCCAACTGCCTTTTTCATGGCCAGTGATGCCTTAGCTGTCGGGGCTCTGCGGTCCCTTCAGGAGCACCAAATCGCAGTTCCTGATCGCGTCAGTCTCATTTCCTTCAATGATACATCGATTGCTAAGTATGTTTTTCCCGCTCTCTCTACAGTAACCGTCTACACAGAAGAAATGGGCAAGCAAGCCATTCAAATGTTGCGGCAAACCTTTCAAGGGGCTCAACCAAGTGTTCCCTATATGGTCAAATTAGCTACCAAACTGACGATTCGAGATAGCAGTCGCTAGGAGGTCCTATGAAAACACACGAAATCCTCTTTCAAACCCTTTCTCAGGCAGATGATTATGTCAACGGGGAGCAGCTGGCAAAAGAACTAGGTGTTTCCCGCACCTCTATCTGGAAGGCCATCCAACGTCTAGAAAAAGATGGGGTCGTCATCGAATCCCTCAAAAAGAAGGGCTACAAACTGGTCTCAGGCGATATTCTGCTTCCTGAAGTGATCTCAAAAAATACCCAATTGACCGTTTCCTTAAACGAACAATGTAGCTCCACCCAATTGGATGCAAAATTAGGCATAGAAACCCATCAAGATGGCAAGGCGCTCTACCTAGCCAATTCGCAATCCGCTGGAAAGGGCCGCTTTGGTCGTGACTACTACTGCCCCGATCAAGGGGGCATCTACATGTCCCTTCATCTCAAGCCACAACTGCCCCCTGCGGAGCTCCCCCCTTATACCTTGATGGTCGCTGGAGCCATCTACAAGGCTATTAAAAACCTGACCCTGATCGATATCGATATCAAGTGGGTCAATGATATTTACTACCGCCATAAAAAAATTGGGGGAATCCTTACCGAAGCTATCACGTCCATCGAGACTGGTCTCGTCACGGATGTCATTATCGGAGTCGGTCTTAATTTAGCCATCCCTACTTTCCCAGAAGAGCTAGAAAGTAAGGCAGGTTCCTTATTTGAAGGGCCTTGTCCCATCACCCGCGATGACCTCATCAGTGAGATCTGGAAGGAATTCTTCCAAACAGATGTCGATGAACTGGTCTACCTCTACAAAGAGCGCTCTCTGGTCTTAGGACGAACTGTCACTTTTGAGCAGAACCAACAGACCTATCAAGGCCTTGCCAAAGACATCTCTGATACCGGCCAACTCTTGGTCCAATTAGACAATCAAGAAGAAATCTGGCTCAATAGCGGCGAAATCTCCCTCAAGCAGTGGAATCTATAAAACAGAGCTCACAACTCACAAAAGAGTCTGGGACAAAACGCTGTCTCAGACTCTTTTGTGTGAAGAAATATCAAAAATTTTTAAACCAATTCTTGATAAATTCTAAGCATATATCTAGTAGGAATTTGATAAATAATAATACAATTCCAATCTTCACAAACATGTAATATTTAAATGTGGTGTCATCAAATTCACTCACAAAAATCGGAAAGGTGAGAATATTAGACGGATTGATAAGAAAATAAAGTGAGATACAAATGGATAAAACCAGCGCTACTATAAAATTTTTTTTATGTATTTGCATTTTTTACCTTTTCCTTTCTTGTTTTACAACATTAAATACCAATCACCAATTTTATATAACCTGATTAATTCTTCCATTACCCTTTCTAACAGGCTATTTTATAGTTCTTACACCTTCATCATATAAAAATTTCAAAATAATACAAGTCTGTTTTTCTAATTATTTTCACGATATAATAATAAAGTTTGAATATTAAACAAAAAACTCAGTAACTATTCCAACAAACTCTATAAAATTAACTTTTTAGATAGCGCCATGATATATTTAAGCTACTAAACAGTTCAATTCAGTATGTTTTTTTGCCCTACTTTTAAATCATGATATTGAAAATACCTAAAAGCGCCTTCCGAAATTCAATTATATTTCAACATTTTTAATTACTCTCAATATGAAAGTTCTTTCCAAATCCATGCAGAGGGCATCTAAATCAACAGGAAAAGCCTTGAAATCAAGGCTTTTTCTTGTCTATAGCAGATTTATTTTTGTATTCATTAACAATTAATAATTGAGAATCAAATTGAACACAGTAAACAAATCCGATTCCTTCATACTCTACCAAACACCATCCCCCTATTATCCCCCCACTTATGGTATGATGGTAGAGTATGTATAGGTGCCAAGCTACTTGGGCACCTCCGTGCTATAAGGAGAACCAATATGAAAATCGCATGGAATGAAATTAAATACCAACCCAATAAGTTTATCCTGATTGAACTCCTCATTACCATCCTCATGTTTATGGTGGTGTTCTTATCCGGCCTGACAAATGGACTGGGCCGTTCAGTATCCGCCCAAATCGAGAACTATGGGTCGCTGCACTACATCCTTTCGACGGATTCAGAAGGGATTATCCCTTTTTCAACTATTACGGCGAAAGATTTAGATGAGATTAACAAGATAGAAGGGATGGACTATTCTGGCTTGTCGATCCAGCGGGCAACCGTCTCAAAATCAGAGGATTCCAACACCCTGGATATCACCTATTTCGCGACCGATCATAACGAAAAAGAGATCCTCAATCCAATCATGGAAGATACTGACATCAAGATCTCCGACTTAAAGAAAAACGAGGTCATTTTGGACAGTTCTTTCAAAGAGGATGAGGGAATCCAAGTCGGCGATCACGTGATCGATAAAACCTCTAAGCAAAAACTCAAGGTCGTGGCCTTCGCAAAAAATGCCAAATACGGCTATAGCGAGATTGGTTTTATCAGCTCGGAGACCTACACAGGCATGCGACAAAAGACAGATCCAAGCTATCAATGGCAAGCCCAAACCCTTGTGACCAAGAAAAGTATCACTTCTAACGATCTAACCAGCAACTTAATGGTGGCGGATAAGAAGCAGGTGATTGATAAAATCCCTGGCTACAAGGCTCAAAACCTGACGCTAAGGATGATCACTTGGGTTCTCTTACTCGCTTCTTCTGCTATCCTTGGGGTCTTCTTCTATATCCTCACCCTGCAGAAGTTGAAACAGTTCGGCGTCTTGAAGGCCATTGGCATGTCCATGAGCCAGATTACCTATGTCCAACTATCCCAGCTCACCATCATCTCCCTCATCGGAGTACTGCTGGGGCTTGGCTTGGCAACTATGATGGCGCCATTTTTACCCAATAGCGTCCCTTCCTTTATGACCCTGAAGGACAATCTCACCATCTCGGTTAGCTTTATCCTGACCTCTATCTTGTGTGGTGCCTTGTCCCTTGTCAAAATCAAAAAAGTAGATCCAATCGAAGTCATTGGTGGAAATGGAGAATAAGATGGCCATTATCGAATTAGAAAATATCAGAAAATCCTACGCCGATGGTAGCCAGATGCACCATGTCCTCAACCAGCTTAATTTAAGCGTCGAACCCAACGAATTCGTCGCCATCTTGGGCCCTTCAGGATCTGGTAAGTCCACTCTTTTGGCCATTGCTGGCTTGCTTTTGTCAGCGGATGAGGGGCGGATTCGCATCGCTGGCCAAGACTTGACCGGTCTCAACCAAGGCCAGTGGACACAAAAACGGCTGGAATTACTCGGCTTTATCTTTCAAGATCACCAGCTCCTCTCCTATATGAAAATCGGTGACCAATTAGAACTGGTGGCCAAATTAAAAGGGGAAAAGGACAAGAAAAAACGCCAAGAGGAAGTCAAAGCCTTACTGGCAGATCTTGGCATCGAAGCTTGTTACCACCAGTATCCGAATCAGATGTCCGGTGGACAAAAACAACGGGCAGCCATCGCTCGCGCCTTCATCGGAAATCCACAGGTCATCTTAGCCGATGAACCAACCGCTAGCCTAGACCCAGATCGAGGGCAAGAAATCGCCCAATTGATCCAAAAAGAAGTCAAATCCAAAAACAAGAGCGCCATCATGGTCACCCATGACCGCTCCATCCTGACCTATGTGGATACCATTTATGAATTAAAACACGGCCAATTGCATAAGGTAGAAAAGGTTGATTAAATACAAAAAGAGGCTGGGACAAAAGTCCTAGCCTCTCAATTGTTTTTGCATTGTCGAGCAAGACGCAGTGGTTGAGTGGGCTCTACTACGCTGATTTCATCAGCTTTTACAGCCCTACTCAACTGTGCGGAGGTGGGACGACGAAATCGAATTCTAACGAATTACCGATTTCTGCCCCACTCTCTTTTTTTTATTCTTGTGGCTCCTTGGGCAGCTCCATACGGAAGCGCAAGCCCATAGCTGTTTTATCAAATTGGTAGGCCAGTTCTTCATGGTCTAGCAAGTGTTGGACCACGAAGAGTCCCAGACCTCCTTCCTTCTTCTGACGGCTAGCGGTCATTGGTAGCTCGGCGGTCTCTACCATTTCCTGGCTGGCATTTTCAATCGCCAAGTGCGTCCCTTCCTCTTCGAGACGGAGCTGGATCTCTCCACCCGCATCCGAATGCTTAACGGCATTACTGATGACATTTGAGAGAACCAATTTCAGAATCGCTGGGTCCATATAGACGGCTTTGTCAGGGATCTGATTGTCAATCGTGAGCGCGCGGGATTGAGCCAAGACCTTGTACTGGTCGAGGATCTGCTCTACGACCTGATCCAGCTGGATCCACTCCTTGTTACCGGCCAATTCTTGGACAGAGGACAGGGACAGGATTTCTAGGACGATCTGGTTCATCTCATCGACGATATCGAGGGAGACCGACAGGTAGCGGTCCCGATCCTTGTAGCGGCCAATCTTATCCCGCATATTTTCTAGGATAATCTTCAAGCTGGCTAGCGGCGTCTTGAGCTCATGCGAGGCCCCCCGTAGGAATTCGACCTTCATCTGCTCCAACTTCAGATTTTCCTGTTTCTGCTGCTCTAGATTGTCGATCACTTCTAGGAGATGGTGATAGAGGTCGTTGATCTGTTGCTTGAGGACGCCGATCTCATCCTGCGAATGAATGGGAAGACTGGCCGTCCGATCCAGTCGCTTCATCCGCTTGGTCATCTGCTTGATCTCAAGGATCGGAGCAGAAATCAGGCGGGCATAGAGATAGGAGGCAATCAGTGACAGAACAAAGGAAGCGAGGAGACTATAGGGAAGAAAGCCCAGACTGATGTCCCGCGCTTCCTTTTGGGAATCGACAGTTGCTAAGAATTGCAAGGTCAAGTCCTTCCCCTCTTTAGTCTGGATCTTTCGCTCCTCAATGACCAGGGAATTGTTCTGGCTATCCGGGTTCAGGAGCAAGTCATCCTTGACCTCTAGGGCATTTTGTTTTTCCTTGCCCTTGATCGAGACCTTGATATCATTGGTCTTAGAATAAAGGTCAATGACCGACTCAATGGTCCCTTCTTCCTGGCCTTGAAAACTTTTGGCCAAGGCCTGTGATTTCTTCAAAATCGTCTGGCGCTGAGACTCGATATAGGTCGATGGGAAAATAAAGTAAACCGAAGCGTGTAGAAGGATGACTAAGCCACTAAAAAGGGCAAAGGTGATCAGAAAGATCTTTGCAAAGATACTCCGTTTGGTCATGGTCTCTCCAATTTATAGCCGACATTGCGCACCGTAACGATACAGTCCAGCTCTAGTTTTTTTCGTAGTTCCTTGATATAGACATCGATCACCCGGTCAAAAGGAATCTCCTCTGTCTCCTTCCAGACGGCATCGAGGATCTGAGAGCGGGTCCGGGCCTTACCCTCATGCTGGAGCAAGTATTCCAAGATTTCCAACTCCTTGGCATTCATGGAGATGGCTTGCCCAGCTAGACTGGCTGTGTAGCTCTCAAAATCCACCCGTGCCTCTCCATAGGTGAAGATCCGTGAAGGCTGGAGCTTTTTAAAAATAGCTTCGATACGGACCTTCAAGAGGGACAAGGAAAAGGGTTTTTCCAGGTAGCCATCTGCCAACTCTCCAAAGGCTGTCAACTTATAGTCCTCATCATGGAAGGCCGTCAGCATGAGGACAGGAACCGAGCTGGTCTTCCGGATGGTCTTGAGCACTTCCAAGCCATTGAGGATAGGGAGCTGGATATCCAGCAAGACCAGATCTGGCGCCTCTCTGTGAAAGAGGTCCAGGGCCTCCTGCCCATCACCAGCTTCAAAGACCTCATAGCCACATTCCATGAGATAGTCGCTCATCCCTTCGCGAATCAGGACTTCATCTTCTACGATTAGTATCTTCATACACTTTCCTTTTATCTAAGAAACTTCTTCTACCTCCTATTATACCCTATTTCTATTTTAGGAAACAATCTCTTATTCGACATCCACCAAGAGATCTTTTGGTTTCTTATGCAAGAGCCATTGAGAAGAAAGGATGGATACGAGAATCAAGAGGAGGCCGCCAACCAAAACAATCACCAACAATTGGCTCGGTTGGATATCCATATGGATATCAGTCAGGGTCTTACTGAAGCTTTCTGCCTCAGCTCCTCCACCAAGGTTGGCTGCAGAGGATTCTTGAGCCATTTGTTTGGCAATGCCACTGGTTACGTTCTTAAGCACCGTATCTCCGACTCCTTTGGCAAGAAGTCCTGCAACTCCATAGGAGAGGAGGAAGGCTGGGATGGAAATCATGACCAATTCTGCCACGAATTGTCCCGCAATCTGCACCTTAGAAAGTCCTAAAGCCAGCAAGATACCCACTTCTCTGCGACGGGCATTGAGCCACAAGACGAGGAGAAGGGTGAGAAGCAAGCTAGCAAAGATGAGGCTACCGATAAACAAGTAGTCTGCCACTTGGAACATGCTGCTGATCGATTTTTGCAAGGCCGGGTAGTTGGAAGAGCTCTTAACCAAGTCAAAGTAATTCCATGGGATATCCAAGGCTTTGATTTTTTCGATCAATTGATCGAGGTCCTGATCCCCCTTGGCAAAGAAGGTCGCATCCTCATAGGTAGCTGTTTGGACAGTATTGCCATAGAGTTTGGCAGCTGTATCCAGGTCAGAGATGAGGGTATCTTCGTACAACTCTTGGGCGTAAGTTAGAGGAGCTTGGTTCTTCCCTGAGAACAGACCCTTAATGGTCACTTCGACGGTTTCATTGGCCCCTTTTTCATTGTCAGCATCGTAGAGATTGGACTTGAGGCGCACCTTATCGCCCACCTTAAGACCATTCTTTTTCGCCAAATCTTCGTGCATGAGGATTTGGTTTTTGTCCTTGTCTGTCAAGTGATCTCCTTGGACCAGCTTGTAGGCTCCAGAGACAAATTTATCTTCTTTAGAAGAGTCATTAACCCCTGTCACCATCAAAGTATTCTTAAAGTGCTTGGCCCGCTCTGGAGATTGATTTTGCAGGGTTTCTTCAGTCTCAATGATCTCGTGGTCTAGGATATCTGCGATGGCATTGATCCGCTTGATGGAGGAGGTGATCCCCTCTACCTGGCTGATTTTTTCGATATCTTCTCCTCTGAGATTTCCAGCTCCCCGAGGAGTTCCTGGATTGGTCCTGCGGTTGATCTGCATGGAGAAACTATTGGTGATGGATCCCAGGCTTTCCGATGAAGCTTTTTGGGTCGCTCCCTTCATAGAGAGTCCGATCAAGCTCAAGGTCCCCATGAGGAGAATGATGGCAAAGAGCAAGAGAGACTTGGGCCATTTACGTGTGATATAAGCAAAAGCATTGCGCAACATAGCATTCCCTCCTTACTTGCTCTTCTCAACGAGACTACGGCGACTCAATTCCAAGACCACATCGGAGGCCTCTGCCACTTCCTTACTGTGGGTGACGACAATGACACATTTTTGGCGTTCCTTGGCCAACTTCTTCAAAATGGCAATGATGTCACCAGCTGTCTGTTCGTCAAGGTTTCCAGTCGGCTCATCCGCCAAGATGACAGGTGCTTCTGAAACGAGCGCACGCGCAATGGCTACCCGCTGTTGCTGCCCTCCAGATAATTGCAGGACATTGCGTTTGATTTGCGTTTCGTCAAATCCCAATTCCAAGAGAATGTCTTTCCCAGCCTGTTTGTTGACCAGGCGGACATTTTCCAGTGGCGTCAAATAATCAATCAGATTGTAATTCTGAAAGACCAGGGAGACATGGTGCTTGCGGTGGTAGCTAGACCCTTTGGTCTGGATGTCCTCCCCATCAAAGAGAACCTGCCCCTTCTTGGGATTGTCCAGACCAGCCAAGAGGGAGAGGAGGGTCGATTTCCCTGCTCCAGACTGACCGATAATGCTGTAAAATGTCCCATTTGCGAACTGATAGTTCACGTCTGAGAAGATCTCTTCTTGGTAGCTTTGGTAGCTATAGGATACATGTTTGAGTTCTAACATAGGTGTTATTTCTCCTTAACTCATTTTTGTTAATATTTCTTTTGGACTCTTGCGCCAGATCATGCTGGTCGTTACACCGAGTGACAGAAGGATCAAGCACAAGAGGCTAGCATAGGCGATTCCTAAGGAAAGGCCTTGAGGGATTTGGTTGAGTAATTCTAGGGTCTGCTGTTGACCGGTCTGTCCGACAAACTGCTCTAAGAAACGATGGCTGACCATCCGCCCGATGAGAAAGGCTGGGATCACCGCTAGTAAGGATACCAGCACCACTTCCAAGAGGAACTGTCTAAAGATCCGGCCCTTGCTCTTCCCAATGGATAAGAGGACGCCGATTTCATGGATCCGCTCCCGTGTCCAGAGACTCAGTAAGAGCGATAGAGCTCCGGCTCCCGTCACCAGGAGGACGATCATCATGATCCGTACCAGGCCTTCCAGGGTCTGAGAGGATTCTTTCATCTGGTCAAAGGCCTTGCGATCTTCGACCACGCGTAGCGATTGCCAGTCCAGATCCAAGCTTTTAACTTGCTTCAAGAGGGCATCGATTTTCTCAGGATCTTTGACGCCAAAGGTGACCTGGGTAACTTCTTGCTGACTGAGACCAAGGAGCTTGGTCGCATCCTCATAAGGGAGGTAGACTTGATTCTCACTCAGATCAGAGGTCATTCCTGTGAATTTTTCCTGTTTCTTACCTGAAAAGATCCCAACGATTTTAAAGGTTTGCTCTTTGGCAGGAGTCTCTCCCATCTGAAAGCTGGATAAGGTCAAGGAATCTCCGACCTTTAGCTTGTTCTTCTTAGCCAACTCTTGATGGATCAAGATCTGGCCGCGATCCTTGTCGGATAAGTGCTTGCCTTGCACCAGTTGGAAACTACCACTGCGGAAATCCAGGTGCTGGCCTGTCTTCTGGGTAAAGACAGCGCCAAGCGCTTGCTTGGCTTCCTGCCCCAGATCATCCCGCTCTACCGACTGCTGTCCCGTCACCGCTTCTTTTCCAAGAATGCGAACGGGACTTTCATATTGGGGAACCATGGATCCTATCCCAGAAAGCTGCTGCACCTTTTCAGCTTCCTTCAGTGCAAAGGGAGTAGCCCCCTGCTTACTGGTCAGGGCAAAGCTGGTCCCAGCCGACTGCTTGATATGGTCCTCCAGTCTCTCTCCCACTTGCATCAGTGAAAAACAGAAATACAAGCAAGAGAGGATCAAGAGGAGAATCAGAAAGAGAACCAGATTCCTCGTTCTTTTCCGAGAAATATAGGCGATTGCCTGTTGTAAGAGCATGAACTCACCCTCCATTTCAAGGTCCACGATAATACAATGTGGACGCTTTCATCATTTGTTATAGTTATTATAGAAAAGAAATGTGAAATGTTTATGAAATAGAAAAAGTTTCCTAGATTTTCTAGGAAACTTTATTCGATTTAAATAATATCAGTAAAACATACGTCCCACTTGCTTGACTTTATTTTTCAAAGATTCCTCCTTCTTGGATCCTTGCAAAGATCTGATCGGTCAGTCGGACATTCAAGAAGCTCCAAAGAGCGAAACCACCAAAGGTAAAGAGATAAATAGCAGTCAGCAACCGTTCAGGACTACTAAGACTGATATAAACTACTGCCAGATTGAAGAAGATAAGAAAGATGGTTTGAATAGGATTTAAAAGAGCAATGAGGAAACTATTCAAACAGACCTTTCTTGTAGGGTCTTCAAAGAGGCCAATATAAGGGAAGATCAAGGTCATCCCTCCACATAGAAGGACGATAAAGGGAAGCAAGATCCAAATCCCATACTCACTTAAGAAGGCCGTATTTGAAAAAAGACAGTAATCCAAATAAAGAAGGGATGATAAGCCTAGGCAAGTCAGCCAAATCACCGTCGCTTGCTTGAAATTAGCGCGAAAGAGACGGAAAAAATGAAAGACGAGATCCGTATCTTCCCCTTTCAACAAGCGGTGCCACATGGTTGCTAAAGCCGTAACCGATGCACCGATCGTGAAAATCGGAAGGCAGCAAACGATAAACAAGGTGTTCAAGATAATAATGTCTGTCAACCGGGTCAAGGTCTTGACCAAGCGTCCATCCAATGAAAATAATTTTTGCATCTTCTTCTCCTTGTTCTTCATCTCAATTTCTGCTACTTCCTCTAGGGAAGCACTCAGGGGCTTTACGCCCCTGAGTTACTTACTTGAATCCATTTAGACCCCTATTACTTCACTTCTTTTTGGTAACGATCATAGGCATCCTGTTGAATCTTCATAAAGTCATCAATGCCCATCTTCTTCAAGGTTGCTTTGTAATCGTCCCATTCTTTTTCAATGCCCCCTTCTACTACCCATTTAGAAGCTTGTTGGGTAACATAGGAGTTGATATCGACATAAATCGAGGACAATTTGTTCAATTCTTCTTGAGAGTAGATGACATTTGGATATGCTGGCAAAGCGTATTGTTTCAATTCTTTGTCCATCTTCAATTTGAGGCCATCACCCTGTGTTTGGTCGATGTCGACATGACTATTGATATCATCAGACACATATTTTGGTCCAAAGTCACGAAGGGAATTGATCCAAGCCCATTCATCGGCAGATTTACCATCTTTTGGAGCCAAGACCTTGTACTTGTCACCATCTTTTTCAGTCGCAATGCCAAAGGAACCATAGAAGTTTTGGATGCTGGCATCATCCGTGTAGAATTTATCCAACCATTTGAGCAATTTTGCAGGGTCCTTGCACTTATTCGTGATCAGGATTTCATTGCGTCCATAGTTCAAATGATCTGGGTCAGAAATGACATATTGTTTGCCATCAGGGCCTTTCAATGCTGGGAGAGGAGCATATTCGCTAGCATGTTGGCCGAAGGTTGCATCTGCTGTCCAACCACTTGACACACCGACACGCGCCACACCCTTGTCCATCCGTTTGGCAACAGACATGGAGGTATCTTCTGTAAAGAGTTCAGGGTCGATCAAGCCTTTCTTGTAGGCTTCATGCATCGCCGCTATCCCTTGTTTATAACTTTCTTCCGTCCGGAGGTAGACCGGTTTGCCATCTTTGACGGACATTTCATAGGTATTATCTCCACCCAGACGGTTGTTGAATGGCAAGATATAAGAGAAGGTCGGATCAAAGTTACCAGAGCCAAATGGAATTTCATCATTGACATCCCCATTGCCATTGGCATCCTTGTCCTTAAAGGCTTGTAAAACAGTCACTAATTCGTCATAGGTTTCGGGCATCTTCAAGCCAAGGTTGTCCAACCATTTCTTATTAATAAAGAGTTGGTTGCCGACGATTGGCCGCATTGGCAATTTCTTAGGCAGGCTGTAAATATGACCATCTGGGTTGGTCACCATGGCTTTTAATTTCGGTTCTTTTTCAAAGGCCTTGTTCAAGTTTGGCATATTATCCTTGATCAAGTCTTCCAATGGAATGAACATGTTTTGGTTCTGAGCGATTTCAGAATCCGTGAAGGCATTGGATCCCAAGAAAGCGTCTGGTAAATCTCCACTGGCAACAAGAACGGATTTCTTATCCGACCAGTCTGCAGCCACCATGGTATCCCATTTGATCTTGATACCTGATTCCTTGGCTGAATCATCTAGAAAACCTTTGTGATAGTCTTCCCCCCAATCCGACCAACGAACGGTCGTGATCTTGAAGGTATTTCCATCATTCTTGTCATTGCTTGATTTATTTGTGGAAGCTCCACAAGCCGTCAAGCCAGCTAAAGCAGCTGCTCCAAGGAGCAGATAGGCAAATTTCCTGTTTTTCATGATCTTCTCCTATTCTTTCAAGGCCCCTATCATGACACCTTGATTAAAGTATTTTTGGACGAATGGATACAGCATCATAATCGGTGCTGTTGAGATAACGATGGCTGCATATTTCATCATATCAGCCTTGATACGGAGGTCAGAAGCTACCTCCCCTGTTGCTTGCGATTGCAACATTTGATTACTAATTAAGAGACGGCGCAGGATCAGTTGCAGGGGTTGAAGATTTTCATTTGTCAAATAAATCAGGGCATTGAACCAAGAATTCCATATCCCTACTGCTGTCCAAAGTCCAATAACGGCAATAATAGCCTTGGACAAGGGGAGCACGATCTTTCTGAAGTAATAAATGGTTCCGCAACCATCGATCTGGGCGGCTTCCCACATCCCTTCTGGAATACTATTGTTAAAGAAAGTTCGAGCTACAACGATATTGTAAGGAGATACTGCAAACGGTACGACCATTACCCAGAAGGTGTCGACCAAGCCCAATTGTTTCACTGTCAAATAAATGGGAATCAAGCCCCCAGAGACAAACATGGGAACGATAAAGAAGACACTGACCCATTTCTTAGCAAAGAGGTCCTTTCGCGACAAGGCGTAACCAGCTGGGATATTAATGACCAGGGCAACGATGGTCCCTACAACTGTGTAGAGGATGGTGTTGAGATAGCTCTTTAGAAACAAAGGTTGCTCAATCAAGCGTTGATAGCCATCTAGTCGCCATTCCCTCGGGATAAACCAAACCTTACCAGTTGCCACATCAGACGGATTACTGAAGGAGGCAATAATGACAAACCACAAAGGGTAGACAATCAACAGAATCAAGCAAATCGCTAGACCATAGATAAAAACATCAAAGAGGATTTCTGACTTGGTCTTTCTCGCATGTTGAAACAATTTCACAATTTCTCCTCCTTCCTAGAACAATCCTGTCTTGGTATAGCGTTTCGCAAACCAGTTGACCGACAGTAAGATGATCAAGTTGACCAAGGTATTAAAGAGACCGATCGCTGTCGAATAACTATATTGAAAATTAATCATCCCCACTTTGTAGACATAGGTCGAAATGATTTCACTTCCTGCCAGATTGAGTGGATTTTGCAAGAGCAAGACCTTTTCAAAACCAACACTGAGTAAGCTTCCTGCTCTGAGAATCAAGAGAATCATGGCCGTTGGTAACAGTAAGGGTAAGTCAATATGACGGATTTTTTGCAATCGACTCGCCCCGTCCATAGTCGCTGCTTCATAAAAGGTCGGATCAATGGCCGATAGAGCGGCTAGATAGATGATACTATCCCAACCGATATGTTGCCAGACATCGCTCCAGACATAGACACCCGCAAAGCTACCTGGTTTAGATAAGAGGGCAGGCATCTTTAAGCCGACCAATTTGAGGACATTGGCTAACAGTCCACTACTTGGAGAGAGAAAGAGAATAATCATCCCACACATGACCATGGTCGAGATAAAATGAGGCAAATAAGTTGTTACTTGAAAGATTTTTTTGAACTTGCCTACACGAATCTGGTTGCAAATAATGGCTAGAACAATCGGCAAGGGAAAACCAACCAGAATACTGTAAATAGAAATTTTCAAGGTATTCTTCATGGTTGTTGCAAATTGGAAGGATGAGAAGAACTGGTTAAAATACTTGAGACCAGCCCAAGGACTTCCAAATATCCCAGTAGCGGGAGAGTAATCTTTAAAAGCGATGACTAGACCCGCCATAGGGATATAGGCAAATAAAATCAATAAAATAATCGATGGCAGGAGCAGCACATATAAAGGAATATTTTTCTTCAATTTGCTCTGCTTCGCATTTACTTCGCTTTTCATAAGGCCCTCCTTTTCTTTCTCCTCTATTTTATAGGAATCCTTTCCATCTTTATAGAACTTTTTCGTGCATCTTCATTCACTTTTCCGTTTTCTCCACACAAAAACATGCACTTTCCCGATTTTTTTTACTTTACTATCGGTTTTGTTCATGAATCCGTTTTCAAATAGTGCTATAATATATGTGAGGTGCTCATTATGAAAGCTATTCACAGAAGTACACGAGATCACTCGATTCAATTTTTTTCGCGCCTACTCTTTCTCCTCTTAGTCGTCAATACCTTGATCAACCTTTTGATAGGTGGGATTAGCCGAAATTTTATTAAACACCAAAACATGCTCCATTTAGAGGACTCGATTCATATCTATGCGGATTCCTTAAATACAGAGCTTCACTCCGTTGAGCGTTTTATGTACAGTACTATCAGTCACAATGACTATTTGACAGAGCTCAATACCCCACTTGATTTCACAGATTTTCATGAAAATCTAAAAAAACTGCGGATTGATTTCACGGAGTTCCAGTACCAGATGGATAGCCCCATCACCTTTTTCATAGAGACAAGAGATATCCCCCATTTTTTCAATGCCTCCAGTCTTCAACTGCCCTACCTGGACTATGTACAATTGAAAGATCATCTTAAAACCTATGACAAAGAAACAGACAAGACCAATCAAAAATGGCAACGAATCAGCCTGAACCAGCATGATTATCTCTTAAAATCCCTCCATTACAAGGGCAAGGCTATCTATGCCATCATTTCTACCCAGGATATTTTAAAACCCTTGCAAAAGCTCAATATCGGGAAAAAAGGGCGCTTATCCATCGATCGCCCCAACCAGATCCATGCTACAGATTCCGTCATTCAAGCCGGTAGCAATCAAACCCACCTGCCTTTTGATCTGTATGTGACGGTCGATTACGGAGACGTTTTCCGTACAAATATCGTACTGGAAACCCTTCTTTCTTTGGTTCCTTTGATCATCGCCGTTCTCTCTACCATTCTAATCCTTTATATTCGTCAACGGATGATCCAACCGATGAAACGACTCACCCAACGCCTTTCTCAGCTAGACGCTGCTTCCACCAAGCTAGATGTGATCGAAGACCAAGGGATCTTAGAGATCGATCAGGCCAATCACAAGCTCAATCAGGTTCTGATCCATATGAAAGACCTCCAAATTCGAGCCTACCACGCGCAACTCAATCTCAAAAAAGTCGAACTCAACTATCTCAAAAATCAAGTCCGACCCCATTTTTACCTCAACATGCTTTCCATGATTCACAGCATGCTCCAAACCAAGGACTATAAGGAAATCGAGGAGTTGACCAAGGTGACTTCCAACTACTTGCGTCACCTCTTTCAGGCCAATCAAGATTTCAATCGCTTAGCAGATGAAATCCAACATATCCGAAATTACCTAGAAATCCAGAAAATCCGCTATGGGGACAGTATCCACTTTGACCTGGACTGGGATCCTGGTCTAAAAGATGCGGCTATTCCCCCTCTGCTTTTACAAACCTTTGTGGAAAATGCCATCAAACACGGCTTTTCCTTCCAAGATTCCTTCCACATTCAGCTTTCCATTCATGAAGAAGCAAACCAACACCTTGCCATTTCCCTTCAGGATAATGGTCCTGGTTTTAGCTCCGCTATCTTACAAGATCTAGCAGAGAAAAAATCCTTAGTCACAGAAGATGGCCACCACATTGGTTTGACCAATGCACGGGAGCGACTAGATCTCATCTATCCAGATCACTACACCCTTCAATTTTCAAATGGATCCCAAGGAGGTGCCCGCATCCAACTGAGCCTTCCTTATGAACCCTACAAAGGAGACACACATGAATATCCTACTCGTTGACGATGATCGTTTTATCATTAAAGCCCTACAGGAAACCATCCATTGGGAAGCCTTGGGCATTGAGCAGGTATATACCGCCTCCAGTCTGAGCCAAGCCCAAGCCATCATTCAAAGTCACCCGATTGCCCTCATGATCAGTGATATCGAGATGCCACAAGGCAGTGGTCTAGATCTCCTAGCATGGGTCCGATCAGAAAAATATGACATTCAAACGATCTTCCTCACCAATTATGCTGATTTCAATTATGCCCAAAAAGCCATTGAACTCCAAAGTTTTGAATACTACCTCAAACCGATTGACCCCGACCGCTTAGAATTTATCATTCAAAAAGCCCTCAATAAAATCAAGCGCCACAAGAGTGCGGCCCAATTAGCACAGCAAGGACAAAAAGAAGCTGAATTTTGGCATGACTACTTGCGAAAACCGCGTCCATCTCAAGCAGAACAGCTCCTTCAAGAAGTAACAAAACGAGGCTATAACCCCAAACCACATGAAGACTACCTCTTAGTCCTCATCACTCTCCACTTAGTTGAAGAAGACTTTCACCCCAGCGTCCCTTCTTGGCGCTTGCAGCTCCGCCATTGTATCAAGGATCTCTCCCTGGATTACCCTGTCCACTACTGCGCCCTCAGTAAAATCGAAAGCCAGACCGATCGCTACCTCTGCCTCTTCAAAAAGAATCAGACTACAGAGTGTGCAGACTTCCTAAAGGCTATCCAGCAGAAGATCCAGCAAGACTTAGACCGATCCTCTATCCTTCTCTATTCAGACGCTATTCCCCTTGAGACGCTCTTGATGAAGGCTCTTCAACTCTGCCAATACAGTGAAGAACAAGTCTTCCATTGGAACAGTATCCACTCCTATACTTCTTTGGATGCACAACCTCAAAAGCCCGCTCATCGGACATCGCTCACTTTTACAAATCAGCTAGAGGCGGAACAGCTCCTCCAAATCATCCATAGCTTAGAGAATCAAGATCGCATTCCGCTCTCAGCTCTGAGTGAACTCCAGCTAGACTGGACCCAGCAAATTGGGATTTATCTGGACAAGAACGGCATTCTCGCCCACAAGTTATTTCAAAACAAACACCATCAATTTCTCTTCGAACGGCGTTTTCATGCCATCGAAGCTTTTGAAGCCTATATTGGGGATTACTGGAGCTCTGCTCGCCATTACGTGATTGATCTAGAACACCAATCCAATCTCATCCAGCGGATCACTGACTACATCGATCACCATTACAAGGAGGATATCAGTCGCACCAAGCTAGCCGAAATGGTATTTCTTAGTCCAGATCATTTAGCACGGATGTTTAAGCGCGACACCGGCGAAACCCTGATGAAATACATCACCGATAAACGGATGGCCGCCGCAAAAGAGATGCTATCGCAAAGCAATACCCCCATTTACCAAGTCGCCCTCCAGGTGGGCTATGACAACTACTCCTACTTTACAAAGGCTTTTAAACAAAAGGTCGGCCTCTCCCCAGGAGATTACCGCAAGCAATGCCAAGAAGCCTTTTAAAACAAGAAAAAAACCTTTGAAAAAGAATTTCTTTTCAAAGGTTTTATTTTCTTTTCTTTTTGATTTCTTTTTCAATGGCACTAGCAATCTTCTCCACCATATAGGCCGTCTGGAGATTGCGCAAGATCAAGAGGGCCCAAAAACATGCAAAGAGCATTTGACCCGCCATGGTCGCTTCATT
This sequence comes from Streptococcus sp. HMSC072C09, assembly GCF_001813105.1. NCBI lineage: Bacteria > Bacillati > Bacillota > Bacilli > Lactobacillales > Streptococcaceae > Streptococcus > Streptococcus sp. HMSC072C09. The sequence goes on from NZ_KV811502.1 coordinate 220,162, forward strand.
GAAAAAATATGTCTCCATAGCAGTAAAGACTGCTATCACTGCAAATTGTTTTCTATTCATAAAATTATTTTACCATGATTCAGTAAAAAATTCATGTATTAATCGTCTTGCAGGGTGATTTTATCGGATAAAAAGTGAAATTCCTCAGGGATGACACTTTCCTCTTCTTCCACCACTTCGGCTTTTTGCCCACGCGCCTTAGCCGAAAACTCTGCCCGAATTTGGGTCCATTCTTCCATCGAAACCGCTAAAATCTCTGGCGAGAAACCGGCAGCATTGCTGAGGATATTTCCAAACATGGTATTGAGGTTGTCCCGCTTCATAGTCTGTTCAGCATTAAAGGCCGATTCAAAGGCTAAAATAGCGTGATTTTCATTGGCAGCGACCGGCTGAGATCCGATTAAGAGGGCCTTATCCGCACCTGCCAAGCTCTCGATGATTTCCCCCCAAGCGTTCTGAAGACGGATCAAGTTGGTCCGTGCCAACTCTGGGTTTTCAACCGCCTCTTGTAAAATCGTGTTGACCTTGTTTCGATCTGCACGGTAGCCCTTGCTCGACTTGGTTGGACGAGTTACTGCCGGTTTTGAAGCAGGAAGACTGCTACCTGATTGCGCTAACTGTTGCTTGAGTTGAGCGACTTCCTTCTTCAAGTCTTCCAGCTGAGCTAGCACATTGGAAGGAACCTCCACAGCAGCTGAGGTAGAAACTTGGCCTGTGCTTTCAGCCAATTTAATGGTCATCATTTCAGTGTAAATGCGCGGTTGCAGACTATTTTTGATATCCGCTAGACTGGTTGTCGCTTGGTCAATCAGGGCAAAGAGACGGGCTTGATCGGATTCAAGATTAGCCGCAAACAAGTCACTATTGTGGGTATTTTCTCCACCTGTCTGAACAATCAAGAGATCTCTCAAATATTGAAGTAAGTCCGTGACGAAACGGGCCATATTCTTGCCATTATCAAAGATAATCGCCAGCTGATCCAGCGCCGCTGTCGCATCATGAGCCAGGATGGCAGCTACGTACTGATCAAGCGCAGCTAGGCTGATAGAGCCGGTAATCTCTTCAGCGATCGCTGTCGTCAACTCACTACCCGCAGTCAGACTCAGGGCTTGGTCCAAAATGGACAAGGCATCCCGCATCCCACCTTCAGCGCGCCGGGCGATGATCTGGACAGCATCTGCTTCATAGGCAATCCCTTCAGTAGCTAGGATATTTTCCAAATGCTGGACAATATCTGGCAGTTTGATGGATTTGAATTCAAAACGTTGCACCCGTGACAGAATGGTCGCAGGAATTTTGTGCAATTCTGTCGTTGCGAGGATAAAAACCACATTTTCCGTCGGCTCTTCCAGCGTCTTCAACAAGGCATTAAAGGCCCCTGTCGAGAGCATGTGGACCTCATCGATAATGTAGACTTTGTGCTTGGCTAGACTTGGAGCATAGGTCGACTTGTCGCGAATATCGCGAATTTCATCGACCCCATTGTTAGAGGCTGCATCGATCTCGATAACATCTTCAAGACTCCCATTGGTAATGGATTCACAGATATAGCAGTTGTTACACGGCTCCCCATTGACTTGATTGGGACAGTTCATGGCCTTAGCAAAGATCTTGGCCACACTCGTTTTCCCAGTTCCACGAGGTCCAGAAAAGAGATAGGCATGGCTGATCTTGTCCTGCTCCACTGCCTGTCTCAAAGTCCGTGCCACCACTTGCTGGCCGACCAATTGACCAAAGGTCTGGCTACGGTATTTCCGATATAAAGCTTGATACATTAGTTCTTAACTCCAAACATCTTAAAGTCCCAGTTTGTCTTTTCGATCAAGAGAGCGACAAACTCTTCCAAATACTCTTGATCCAGCTGATCGTAGTCAGAGACGCATTCTGAGTCCAGGTCTAATACCCCAAGGAGCTGACCGTCCTTGACCATAGGTACCACAATTTCACTCATGGCCCGGCTATCACAGGAAATATAGTTGGCATGTTGGCGGACATCATCGACAATCATGGTTTCCTGCTTTTGAGCTGCTTCTCCACAGACACCCTTTCCAAGTGCGATGTGGACACAAGAGACGCCCCCCTGAAAGGGTCCCAAGATCAATTCTGACTGGTCATACAAATAAAAACCCGCAAAGACAGAACGAGGCAGGGCTTGATTTAAGAGGGCACTGGCGTTAGACAAATTGGCCAAGGCATTGCTTTCACCTGTTAAGAGAGCGTCTAACTGTGCCAGTAAAAGTTGGTATTGTGATTCTTTTTCCGAATGTTTCATACCTTTCATTATACCAAATCTTTGCCCAAAAATTAAGCTTCAAACAGCGAAAGAAAAGAGAGTGGGACAGAAATCGGTCATTCGTTAGAATTCGATTTCGTCGTCCCATCTCCGCAAAGTTGAGTAGGGCTGTAAAAGCTGATTAAATCAGCGTAGTAGAGCCCACTCAACCACTGCGTCTTGCTCGACAACCTAAAAATAATTGAGAGGCTAGGACTTTTGTCCCAGTCTCTTGGAATATAGATAAAGTTATCTTAAAACTTTTCTCACGGCGGAAAGTTTCAATATTTTCTTGATTCATTTTA
>NZ_KV811502.1:222838-243300 GCF_001813105.1 Streptococcus sp. HMSC072C09
AAGTTTCAATATTTTCTTGATTCATTTTAAAAATGAAATCTCAGTTTTATTTCTTTGCAGAATCATTTAACTCATTCTTCTAAAAATTATTTTATCTATTCATGCCGCCGATTGAAGTGAAAGACTTCAAAATATTGAATGGCCCGATAGATTAAAAAGATGGTCAAGATGATGGCCACCAGCCAAATCGTCTTTAGTCCATAAAACTGGATCAAGTAGGTCGAAAAAATGGCCCCACAGACGAAACTCCCGATCAAGCAGGTCATAAAGATGGCTTCCCAGAGGAATTTCATCTCCCTGTCTCTAACAAAATTTCCATAAGCTACCATGGTTTTCTTGAGATTTCCGGTCATAAAAGAGTGGTTGTAGGCATAGCTACCTACTTCTCCAAATGAGGTCGCTACGATTCCCAAACTCAGGCCAAAAAAAGGCACGATGAAGACATTTTTTACCGATGCTGGCAAAAATCCCGTCACCAAAGTTGTGAGGATATAGGGCACTAGGGTACTCAAGCGCCAGACTGAATTATCAATCAAGCGACGCAAGACCGTCATTAAAAAGATCCCCAGCATAAAGGCCAGCATCGTGGCTAACTTCACTTCTACATCTGAGATCTGCTGGCCGATCAAACCAACCGATAGAAAGACCACATTTCCCGTCTGGCCTGCCGCCAAGGTCCCACCCCGACAAATAAAGGTATAAGCATCTGAAAAACCAGCACACATGGTCAATAAACAAGCGAACGCCTTGGTCCGCGAATGAAACTCCCTTTTCATTTCCATTCTCCTTAGGAAAAAGAGGGAGTGGTACCAAATGTTTAAATAAACATTTCCCATACCACCCCCACAAAGTTGATTGAAAACTCTTCTGAGTCTTTTAGCGAATGAAGAGTCTCATCAACTACTGAGACATTCCGTCACTCCTCATATCCGTAGACACTTGGAGATCACTTGCCCTCTTTCTCCTATTTTATTTTCCCTCACGCGCTTCGTTGAGGATTTTTTCAATCTTGGTTGTGATCAAGTCAATCGCAACTGTGTTGGTCACGCCCTCAGGAATGATCACGTCCGCATAACGCTTGGTTGGCTCGATGAACTGGTGGTACATCGGTTTTACTACACCAAGGTATTGCTCAATGACACTATCCAGACTCCGGCCACGCTCCTCCATATCGCGCTTGATCCGGCGAATGATCCGCACATCATCATCCGTATCAACGAAAATCTTGATGTCCATCAAGTCCCGAAGACGCTTGTCTTCAAGAACTAAGATTCCTTCCACGATGAAGACATCCTGAGGTTCCTGACGATAGGTCTTGCTGCTGCGCGTATGCTCTGCATAGTCATAAGTTGGAATATCTACCGGACGACCCTCCAAGAGTTCATTGATCTGCGCAATCATCAAGTCCGTATCAAAGGCAAAAGGATGGTCATAGTTAGTCTTGATCCGCTCCTCAAAGGTCAAATGACTTTGGTCCTTGTAATAAGAATCATGCTCAATCATGGCAATCTTTTCATTCGGGAAATTGGCCAAAATGGCACGAGACACACTGGTCTTTCCACCACCAGAACCACCAGTAACACCAATAATAATAGGTCTATTTTGCATTTTCTACTCCATTACCTGTAGTCGCCTGAGATACAATAGACATCTCAAACACATCTTATCCATTTTACCATATTTTTGCCTAGACATGAATAGTTTTTCATTAAGAAGTTTGGAAACAAAAAGGACCTTCCGGTCCTTTCATTACTTCACTTTTTCTAATTTAGCGGCAAATTCATTACCACCACGTAAGACGAGTATATTTTTTCCACCGTTGACAGGTACGAAACAATAATTTGAATTAGCTTGTATATAGACTTCCTTAGCGCTCTTCACTTGATAGCCTTCTGATTTCACCGCTTCTTGAATTACTTCAAATGTGTGTTCAATCTCTTCTTTAGAAGTCGTGTCTCCATCATACTTTTCTGAATCAGCTAGAGAATAGAATGCGTAAGCCTTGCTATCGTAATACTTATCACTAATAATTCCGTGATCTGAAATCTGAACAGTTGTATTATCTCCTTCTGTCACATTCTTCCATTTTCCAACCATGGCCTTTGGTGTTTCAACCTTGTGATAGACCAAATTATCTTCAAAGTTTCCTTTGTATGACTTATAAGTTTTCAAGTCGAATAAATCATTTCTTAAAATAATATTGCTTCCGTCTTTTTGGAGTAAGTTATAGCGTGTGTTCCCACCAGACTTAATAACAACAATTTCTGTCGTCTTCAGGTTAAATTTCTTATCGACATCCGCAAGTGAATGCAAGTCAGTTGCATTTAACAAAGAAAGTGCGGTATTAAATTCTTTTTTCGCTTCATTGCCCTTGAGAACCTTTTTGATGGTCTCGCTACCATTGACTTTTTGTTTCTTTCCACTTAGTTCATAAGTGATCGGACTAGAATCCGTATTTCTCAACCAAACACCATCTAGACTTGGTCCACCTGAAAAGAAAAAGAACCAAGCAAGAGCAATTACTGCGACAAGTCCCGCAACTGCGACACCAATTTTGGTTTGTTTATTGAAAGAAAATGTCAATTTTTTCGGTCTTGGCACAGGTTGCAAGGTTTTCGCAGATGGTTGTGGTGGTACAAAAGCTGTCGGCTCTTGTGAAAGAGGTGCGCTAGGTGCAACAGGTGCTTCCTGAGAAGGAGCCTGCGCTTCAGTTGTTGGAGCTGGCGCTTCTTTTCGCTCTACGACAAACTCCCCTTTTTCACGAGCTTCTTGAAATTCTTGCATACTTGGCTTGCGACCATTGACCGCTTCAAAGTATTCAACCCAATCTTTTTGATTCATCATATCCCCCTTATTGATTCATTAAAAAACTAATCATATTATACCACAAATCAGCGAGTTCAGAGCTTTTTTAGGAAATTCATGATTAAAAGAAAAAAGGACCTTTTGGCCCTTTGATTATTTCACTTTTTCCAATTTTTCAACTAAATGATAGTCTTCTGTGAAAACTAGGACTGTCTTCCCTCCATTTACAGGGACATAATAAAAATCTGATCCTAGTTGCTTGTACACGTCTTTCATACTATTTAGCTGATAATCTTGAGAATCGACCGCATCTTGAAGATCTTCATAGGCCTCTTTCACTTTGTCAGCTGTCTTTTCTTGTTCAAACTTAGTTGAAGGCATCTTTTGGAGCTCTTCTAGGCTATAAAAAGCCGTACCTTCGCTACTATCAAATTCACTATAAGTAAGAATACCACGATCATTTAATTCAAGATAATTGGTTTCATCATCATAAGAACGCTCAATTTTCCATTTCCCAACTAGAACTTTAGGAATTTCTGTCTTGTGAAAAATAGCATTCTTCTTAAAGCTTTCTGAATGATCACTATAGGTAACCAAATCCATCAAGTCATTGGCTAAAATCACATTGGTCCCATTGCTTTGGAGTAGATTATAAACAAGCCCATGCTCGTCTTTAATGATGATAACTTCCCTCGTGTGGAGGTCAAATTTTCTATCAACATCTGCTAAGTTTTTCAGCTTGGAGTAGTTTAACTGGTTTAAAGCTTTCTGAAACTCTTGTTTTGCTTCATTACCTTTGTAAACTTTCTCAATCTTATACTTACCATACGATCGTGGATCTTCTTGATTTAACTCATAAACCACTGCTGTTGAATCAGCAGGTCCAACCCAAATTCCTTCCAAACTTGGAGTCGGTTGGAAGAAAAAGAAATAAGCCAGTACAATAACAGCTAGTATTCCCACACCTGATAAAGCCCATTTGGTCTGCTTATTCCATTTCACACTAAAGCGTTTGATAGCTAGAGTCTCATACCCTGACTCCACTTGTGACGGCATTTGAACCTGCTCACTTTTCTCTCGTGAGGCTACCGCTGATGGAACTGGTGCTTCAGGAACGGTCTCTTTTCGTTCCACTACAAACTCACCATTCGCTCGTGCATTTTGAAACTCTTGCAGACTCGGCTTACGGTTATGGAGTGCTTCAAAATAGTCAACCCAATCTTTTTGATTCATCTATTCCTCCTAATCGATGATTGTTTTCAAACTGATCCTATTATACCATACATGAAAAGGCAATCACTCATTTTCAGAAAAATATCTGAAAAAGTCCAAGCGATTTTCTACTTGGACTCTCTTCCTTATTTCAAAACTTCTTGTGTCTTCGCGTAGTTGGCTTCGACAGCTTCTTTTTCAGCTTTCCACCAGTCTTGGTGGTCTGTGTACCACTTGATGGTTTCTTCCAAACCTGCTTCGAAGTTTGTGAATTGTGGTTCCCAACCCAATTCTTCACGCAATTTTGTTGAATCGATGGCATAGCGCAAATCGTGACCAGCACGGTCTGTGACACGGTCATAAGCATCTTTTGGTTGACCCATTTTTTCAAGGATCAATTCCAGCACTTCTTTGTTGTTCTTTTCACCATCGGCACCGATCAGGTAAGTTTCACCGATACGGCCTTTAGTGAGGATAGCCCAAACACCAGTTGAGTGGTCGTTGGTATGGATCCAGTCACGAACGTTCTTCCCTTCACCGTAAAGTTTTGGCTTGATGCCAGACAAGATATTGGTGATTTGACGTGGGATGAATTTTTCGATGTGTTGGTATGGCCCGTAGTTGTTTGAACAGTTAGAAATCGTTGCTTTAACACCAAATGAACGAACCCAAGCCTTCACGATCAAGTCTGAAGCAGCCTTGGTTGATGAATAAGGTGATGATGGGTTGTATTTGGTTTCAGCAGTGAATTTTTCCCCAGGACCTTCCCCATGTCCAGGAAGATCTTCGCGCAATGGAAGGTCTCCATACACTTCGTCTGTTGACACGTGGTGGAAACGAATGTCGTATTTACGAGCAGCTTCCAAGAGTGTGTAAGTTCCAACAAAGTTTGTGTAGATAAACGGAGATGGGTCTTTGAGGGAGTTGTCATTGTGGCTTTCAGCCGCATAGTGAACAATAGCATCAGCCTTGGCAGCCAATTTGTCAACTAATTCAGCATCAGCGATGTCCCCCACAACCAACTCGACACGATCTCCAAGGATTTCTTCGATATTGGCACGGTTTCCAGCATAAGTAAGTTTATCAAGGACAGTCACATGCACGTCTGGATGGTTGTTGTATACATAGTGGACGAAGTTTGAACCGATGAAACCAGCTCCACCGGTTACGATGATATGTTTATATTCTGACATTTTTTCTCCAAATAGTTTTTAGTTTTGATTGTTCCTTAAATCAATCTTTTTTTAGCTTTCCTTAGGTGAGTACGGACGTTAGGTGAAATTATCCAGTGGATGATTTCAGCAATCCAGGAAGTTCCATGACTAAGTTTTGAGCCTAGTATCTCAAAACTTCCGAGCACCTGAAACAAAAGTAGTTCAGGTGCTTTTCTCACGGCGGAAAGCTAAGTACATAGCTCGCTTCGCTCGTTTATAGCAAAGCTAAAAACTATATAATGATGTTCTTGATTGTTTTAAGATTTATATTCTACAAATCTTCTGCTTTTAGGGGTTTGACGTCTTTAAGAAATGGATGGTTCTTGTCTGCTTCTGAGACTTCGGCTTCTGCCAAGTTTTCCCACTGGATGTCTAGGCTTGGGTCTGCGTAGTTGACAAAAGCATATTTTGGTTTGAGTTCCAGTGCCCAGTAATCATTGACTAAGTATGTATAAGCAACTTTGTCTGTCAAAACTTGGAACCCATTGGCTACACCACGAGGGACGAAGATGCCTTTTGAAGCATCGATCACGGTTTGGTAGGTGTTCCCAAAGGTCTCACCTTCACGAAGGTCTACCCAAGTTCCAAGAACCTTTCCTTCATCTGCTACAGAGATGTACTTGTCCCAAGGCTCTGCATGCAAGCCACGCAAAACATTCTTACGAGAGAATGAAATATTGTTTTGCAACTTGCCTTCTGCAAAGAAGCTTTCAGGGAATCCAAGGGGAAGCATTTTCTCTTTTTGGAAGTTTTCTTTAAACCAACCACGGTTATCCCCGCGCACTGGAATATCAAACTCCATCAAGCCTGGGATGGCTTCAATTTTGCGAGCTGCTAATTTTTTTTCGAAAAATTGTTCTGTCATTAAGCTTCTCCAATCAAACGGAGCAAGTATTGTCCGTATTCGTTTTTCTTCAGTGATTGCGCTAATTCATGGACTTGTTCTTTGGTGATATAACCCATGCGATAGGCGATTTCCTCAAGGTTAGCCACTTGGACATTTTGCAAGCGTTGAACAGTTTCGATATATTGAGAAGCTTGCAAGAGGCTTTCGTGAGTTCCTGTATCCAACCAGGCAAAACCACGGCCCATGAGCTCAACAGAGAGATCTCCACGCTCCAAATAAGCCTTGTTAACATCGGTGATTTCAAGCTCGCCACGAGGGCTTGGTTTAATGTTTTTAGCAATTTCTACCACATCATTGTCATAGAAGTAAAGTCCTGTCACTGCAAAGTTCGATTTTGGATGTTCTGGTTTTTCTTCGATAGAGATAGCATTCATATCCGCGTCAAACTCTACCACACCAAAGCGTTCTGGATCTTTGACTTGGTAACCAAAGACAGTCGCTCCTTTTTCTTTCGCTTCTGCCCGTTGCAACATCTTGGTTAAGCCATTTCCGTGGAAGATATTGTCCCCAAGGATGAGGGCAACATGATCGTCACCGATAAAGTCTTCTCCGATGATGAAGGCTTGCGCCAAGCCATCTGGACTTGGTTGCTCTGCGTAAGAGAGAGAAATTCCTAGCTCAGAGCCATCTCCAAGAAGCTCTTCAAAACGAGGAAGGTCTTGAGGAGTCGAGATGATCAGGATATCTTTGATCCCAGCCAACATAAGGGTTGACAGCGGATAGTAGATCATTGGTTTGTCATAAATGGGCATCAATTGTTTAGAAGCCGCACGTGTCAATGGATACAAGCGAGTTCCTGAGCCCCCTGCTAAAATAATACCTTTCATAATGGTAGGCCTTTCTACGTAGTCATTACCCTTATTTTATCATGTTTATATAAAAAAGTCACCTTGCATTTGTGTTACAAGGTGATGACAGCTTGTTGGTTCTATAGTCTCGTTAACGATCTTCATTATCGTGTTTCAAATAGGGCACTTTGACTAAAGCTCCCTGATATCCTTTAATTCACTGATCATTGCTTCTCTTCTGAACCATCCGAATATCTTACCCTTACTCTTGATTTTGTAGTGCCTATCCTAGAATCCATAAAGCTCTGAAATTCCTCATCTTCATTATGATAGACCCCTATCTTAATTTTATTCGCATCTTTATCATAAGCTAATACATGTTTCTTGCAAGTCCCGTCAACAAATGTGAGTTTCACCTCAGCTCCCCATGCGGTTGAAGGAGTAGAGCTATAAGATGGGGTTTTTATCTCAATTTCTTCAATTCCCTCGTAAGAATTCTTCAAGGTCCTTACAAGGCTGACTTCATACTCTTTATTGCGTCTCTTCTCCTCTAATTTTTTGTTCATATAAAACAAAGAAATACCAACTACCATAAGGAAAGCCAAGGCAATGACAATCATCATTCTATTGTTTTTCTTTTTAAACTTGGTTTTTACCATAAGATGATTTTCCTCGCTAACTAAGTGTTGCCTCTGAATTGAATCTGATGAATTGTTCTTCATCTTTTCATTCTCAAATACAATGATACCAATCAAAAAGAGAGCTTGTCCTGATGCTCTCCTTTTCTGATCCTTATCCCAAAGCGACATCTAGGATCATCATAATGACAAAGCCAACCATGAGACCGAGGCCGCAACGTCTGTATTGCCGTTGGTCTGGGAATCTGGGATCAACTCTTCAACTACCACGAAGATCATCGCACCTGCCGCAAAGCCCATCATGATGTCCAGTAATTTGCGACTAATATGCTTGAAGAAAAAGACGATGGCTGACCCGACAATGGTACAGCCCCATGTAAACAATCCTGCGAGAAAGGCCTGCAAGACCACGGATTGCGATTGAAACCAATTCATAACAACTCCCATTTTCTTGTTGATTCACTTGTTCTATTCTACTATTTTTATCCGAATGAAGGAAGGTCTTTCGAAAAAAAGAGAGTGGGACAGAAATCGGTCATTCGTTAGAATTCGATTTCGTCGTCCCACCTCTGCACAGTTGAGTAGGGATGTAAAAGCTGATGAAATCAGCGTAGTAGAGCCCACTCAACCACTGCGTCTTGCTCGACAACCTAAAAATAATTGAGAGGCTAGGACTTTTGTCCCAGTCTACTTCTTCACATACTGATCAACTGGATAATATGCTGGATCCAAGCGCAGGTTTCCTCCTACCACGAGTTGGGCTAGGTGCCACCCAATGAGGGGACCAGTTGTGAGTCCGGACGAACCTAGTCCACTAGCGACATAGAGGCCTGCTTGATCAGGAACAGTTCCCCAGAATGGTGAAAAGTCACTAGTGTAGGCACGAGTTCCCACGCGCTCCCCGATAACTTCTGCTTGAGCTAGTTCTGGATAGTAAGACAGGGCTTCTGTTTCCATCTGATTCAGCAAAGCCTGATCCACTGTCAGGTCCAAGCCCATCTCATTTTCATGAGTGGCTCCCATACTGATCTTGCCCTGCTGAAAGGGAATGATATCCAGCTCTCCTTCTGGCATGACCACAGGAAAGTCATCAGTATCTCGGTCTAGCTGATAATCCCGCAGTTGCCCCTTTTGCGGACGGACATCAACTTGGTAGCCAAGTGGCTCAAGGATTTGCCCCAACCAGGCTCCTGTTGCTAGGATAACTTGGTCATAGCTTTCTCCTGCAATCTGATAGCCATCATCTGAGACTGAGAGAGCAACCTCTTTCTTGATTACTCTTGCCCCACTGGCTTCAAGAAGAGTTGACGTCAGAAAGGCTCCCTCTACATGGGCCCCACCCGAGGCATAAAGGAGCTGTTCAAAGCCTTGCAGACCTGGGAATTGTTGGCCCACTTCTTCTTTGGTCAAGATCGCCAAGTCTCCAATCAAGGGAGATTCTTCCCGACGACTCTGCGCCAACTGATAGAGTTCCTCTAATTTTTCCTCATTTTTCTTGAGGAGATAGACGCCGGTCTGCTGGTAAAAATCTGTTTTAATTCCGTCCTTGGCCAGTTCTTCTACCAATTCTTGGTAAAAATCTGCTCCCAGACGAGCCAGGCGATACCAAGCCTTATTCCGCCGTTTGGAAAACCAGGGGCTGATAATACCAGCCGCTGCCTTGGTTGCTTGGCCGACTCCATGGTCGTAGACGGTCACATCCACCTTTGCTTCTTTGGATAAATAATAGGCTGCAGTGGATCCCACGATCCCTGCACCGATAATGGCAACTTTCATCATGACCCCTTAGATATGGTAAAAAGGATTGGTACTGGCTTGACTGCCAATCACTTCAATCTCCCAGGCTTCCTCAGCCTTCCACTGATTGAACTTTCCTACTAGTTTTGACACAAAAAGAACCTCGATATGGTGCCCGGGATCTAAGGCCAAGAGGCCATCGCTCAGCATGTCCTGAGCCGTGTGGTAGTAGATATCTCCTGTGATATAAACATCTGCTCCCTTGGCGAGAGCATCCTTGTAAAAGGACTGGCCACTTCCTCCACAAATGGCGACATGCTTGATAACCCGATCCAAATCCGCCTGGTCATAACTGACTATGCGCAAAGCATCTAGGCCAAAGGTTTCTTTAACCTTGCTAGCCAACTGTCCAAAGGTTTGAGTAGCTACCCGACCGATGCGACCGATTCCGAGCCCTTCTCCTGTCATACTGAGGGGCTCTGCATCTTCAATGTCCAAGAGCTGGCAGAACCAATCGTTAAGACCATTTGGGACAATATCAATATTGGTATGGCTGACATAGACCGCGATATCATGCTTGATCAGGTTAATATAAATCTGATTTTGAGCCCGATCAGCTACCAAATCCTTAATGGGATGGAAAATAGGCGCGTGCTTGACGATGATCAAGTCCACTCCATGTGTGATAGCTTCTGCCACCGTCTGCTCGCGGATATCTAAGGCAACCATGACCTTATGGATGTCTTTTTGTAGCGTACCGACCTGTAGCCCACGGACATCTCCCTCCATGGAAAGCTCCTGAGGACAGTAGGCTTCATAGCGTTTAATGACTTCACTTGCTAACATGTAGAACCTCCTTGATGTGAGCAATGCGCTCTTCTAACGATGCTCTGGCAGATTGATTTTCAACTGGGACCTGTTCCAAGGCAAAGGCTAATTTCTCCACTTCCTTGGACCACTTTTGGACAAAGGCTGGATCTTGTTCCCGCATCAAATGGGGACCAAAACGCAGTTCCTTGGCTGTCAACTCCTGAGAACCCTGTTCCACCACAAGGATCTCATAGAACTTCTCATTTTCTTCCAAGATAGCTTCATCAACAATGCGAAAATCATGGTTTACCAACCAATCCCGCAGTTCGTCCTCTCGATTATTGGGCTGCAGGACCAAACGAGAGACATTAGTTAATTTCTCAAGACCTGCTGCTAGGATATCCGCAATCAATCGTCCTCCCATACCCGCAATGGTAATACAGGAAATGCCGTCTGCTGGTTCAAAGGCAGCCAAACCATTGGCCAGACGGACCTCGATCTTGTCTTCTAAGCCATTATCCGCAACATTTTGCAGGGCAGACTGATAAGGCCCCTCTACCACTTCACCAGCAATGGCAGCCTCAATCTTGCCTTCTTGTAAGAGGGCGATTGGCAGATAAGCATGGTCACTCCCCACATCCAACAGACGCGCTCCAGCTAGGACGAAGCTAGCCACCAAGTCCAAGCGATTTGATAATTTTGTAAATTCCATGTGCTACTTTCTAAACTTTTATTCCACCCTTTAGTATACCATGTTTGCACCATTAAAAAAAGGCGCAACGGCGCCTTGTCTATTATGGAAAGGTATTATTTAGACTTTCCTTAGGTGAGTCCGGACGTCAGCGAACTTCGAAGAAATTCCATGACTAAGTTTTGAATCTAATGTCTCAAAACTTCCGGGCACATGAAACTTATACGTTTCATGTGCTATACTCACGGCGGAAACTCTCGCTATCATCCTCAACAAGCCGATACTAGACTTTAGTTAATTTCCTTATAGCTTACTTCCAAGCCACGTTTCACAGCTGGGCGATTGGAGATTTTCTCTGTCCAAGCCTGCAAATGCTTGTATTCCTTCACATCTAGGAAAATCCCTGCACGGTCCCAAACCTTGTCTTGGGCTAGACGACCATACCAAGACCAGATGGCAATATCTGCAATGGTATAGTCATCCCCTGCGATATAAGGTTTAGTGGCCAGTTCCTTGTCCAGTAGGTCCAATTGGCGTTTGGCTTCCATGGCAAAGCGGTTGATGGCATACTCGGTTTTCTCAGGTGCATAGTGGAAGAAATGACCAAAGCCTCCCCCTAGGAAAGGTGCAGCACCCGTCTGCCAGAAGAGCCAGTTGAGCACCTCTGTCCGTTTAGCCAGATCAGTCGGGATTAATTTGCCAAATTTCTCCGCTAGATACAGGAGGATATTGGCTGATTCAAAGACACGAATGGCTTGATCGCCTGATTGATCCATCATGGCTGGAATTTTCGAGTTAGGATTGATGGCTACAAAGTCACTACCAAACTGATCTCCCTCACCAATCTTGATCCGATAAGCGTCATAACCTGCATCCACTCCCAGCTCTTTCAGCTCCTCTAGCATAATAGTGGCCTTGATCCCATTAGGTGTTGGAAGGGTATAGAGTTGGAAAGGTTGATCCCCTTTTGGAAGAGTTTGTTCAAAGCGGGCACCTGCTGTTGGTTGGTTCAAACCACCCCAAGCTCCTCCCATTTGGCTCGGTGCTTCCCATACTTCTGGTAATTGATAATCTGACATCTTTCTTCTCCTTTATTTCGCTACCTCTAGCATATCAAATCTTGGTCTCCCTTTCAAAGATCTGCTACGCGAAGGCTACTTGACTTTTTTTGTCAAAATGATAGTATAGAAAAAATACAATTTTAAGGAGAAAACCATGTCCACGATCGATTTTCATAGTTTGGCAAAGACAGAACTTCACTGTCACTTAGACGGTTCCTTGTCGCTTCCAATCATTCGCCAGTTGGCAGCTATGGCCAATATTGACCTACCTGCTAGCGATGAGGAGCTCAAGCACCATGTTACTGCGCCTGCCCACTGTGAGAATCTTTTGGACTATTTGGAGGCCTTTGACTACATTCGGCCCCTCCTTCAAACTAAGGAAGCCTTGACGCTTGCTGCTTACGATGTGGCCAAGCAAGCTGCTCTTGAAAATGTCGTCTACATCGAAGTCCGTTTTGCACCAGAATTGTCCATGGACCAAGGCCTCACCGTCCCAGAAACTATCGATGCTGTCTGCGATGGTCTACGCCAAGCCCAGGAGGAATTTGGCATTGTTGCAAAAGCCTTGGTCTGTGGCATGCGCCAGTCAGATCAAGAAGTCACATCTCGCATTCTTGCAGAAGCCAACCAAGTTAGCGATCAGGATTTTGTTGGTTTTGACTTTGCCGGAGATGAGCACAACTACTCTCCAGAAGATATTCGACCTCTAATTGAGCAAGTCAAGAGTTACCATCGTCCTATGACGCTTCATGCAGGTGAGTGTCATTGCCCACACTTTGTTGCCCAATCGATTGCATTTGGCATCAAACGCAATGGGCACGTGACGGCTCTATCTCATGAACCAGCCTTACTCCAATCCTTTATTGAAAATGGGGTCACTGGTGAACTCTGCTTGACTAGCAACTTACAGACAAAAGCAGCCCCGACTATAGAAGATTTCCCTTATTTGAAGATGAAGGCAGCCGGAGCTCGGATCAGTATCAATACCGATAACCGGACTGTATCTGACACCGATCTTACCAAGGAATACGCCCTCTACCACCAGCACTTCCAAACCAAGGAAACTGACTTTTACCAACACAATGTCGATGCCATCCAGGCTTCCTTTGCTAGTGAAGAGGAAAAACAAGAACTCCTTACCAAACTAGAAAAAGCTTACGCGGACTATCTATAAACGAAAAATGCTAGCAATATATGACTGCTAGCTTTTTGTATGGTTAAAAATTATTTTTTCAATTAAGAACCTATTTGTTTCAGTAAAAATAATGTCTTATTTTTAAAACTATTCAAGTATAAACTAAAAACTTTCCGCCGTGAGAAAAGTGCCTGAAACACTATTGTTTCAGGCACTCGGGAGTTTTGAAACCTTAGGTTCAAAACTAAGTCATGGAACTTCTTCGAAGTTCGCTGACGTCCGTACTCACATAAGGAAAGTTTCTAGGAAGACTTAACCTTCCATCTGCAGCTAGCACTCAAATAAGTGCTAGTTTTTTTAATCCTTCCACAAATCCATGGCCTTCAAGAAATCGTCTGAAACGGTCACATTGCGTGGGTTGGCTTGTTCGCGTTCTTGTAGTTTCGCCTCTACTTGGGCTAGACTGTTGATGCCTTCACTGCGCCAGTTGCGTAAAATGGCTTGGATATATTTCCAGTGAGGCTTGCCGTTAAAGACAGCTTCTCGTAAGGCTGCCTTGATCACATCTGGATCTGTCTGATCCTCGCGCACAGTCTTGGTCAGGTCTTCAATCTCAAAAGGTGTCAAGAGTCGTCCCAGTTCTTGTTGGAAGGTTTCCACCAAATCCTTGATGACATTTCCCTTAGCAGGCGCGCTCTGTGTCTTCCCTTGTGTCTGGGCTTCTAAAATCTCATCCAAGCGCTCCAGGGCAATGGTCGCATCAAAGATGGCTTCAATCTCGCCATTGAGCTCAATGGTCCGGTATTGAAGAAGTCCCTTGGTGGTCAAATTGGACATAATCCGATTGACCTCTGTCACTGTTTTTCCTAGATGACTAGCAATCTGATTAGGTGTCAAAGCCTCTTGGCCAGTCGTATTTTGAAGGAAGAAAAACTGCCAAACCAAGTAGTCATCTGCTTGGTCAAATAACTCATGATAATGAAAAAGCAAGGCACTTGGAAGAACCAAGTTGCCATACTTAAATGCTTGTGAATATGTCATAATTCCCCTTTATAGGTAACCATAAAATGAAATATCTTTTTCCAATTCTTCCAAGCGGTAAGGTGTTTCTTGATAAACCGCATAGTTGATCCAATTACTAAAGAAGGTCGTTGCAGCTAGATTCCAACGAATGCGAGGCTCTGTATTAGCGTCATCCCCATCAAAGTAATTCTTGGGAACGTCCGGATCCAAGCCCGCCTTGACATCTCGGTGGTATTCTTTTGCCAGCGTATCGCGATCATACTCCAGATGGCCAAAGCTATACACCTCACGCATGTCTGGACTGGCAATGATGGAAAGGCCAACTTCATTTCCTTGCGCGATCACTTGAAGATTGCTCTTTTCAAGGACTTCCTTCAAAGGAACATCTGTATAGCGAGAATGAGGGGCAAGGAAGCGATCGTCAAAGCCTCTCATGAGAAGACTTTCCGGACGCACCACTGCTTGGTCATAGATACCGGATAGCTTGTCACAGAGCTCTACTTTTTGAATCCCGTAACGGTGGTAGAGACCAGCCTGAGCTCCCCAACAGAGGTGCAAGGTGGAAAAAACATGACGCTTGGCCCATTCAAAGACCTGGGTCAACTCATCCCAGTAGTCCACTTCTTCAAAGTCCATCTTTTCGACAGGCGCTCCTGTCACAATCAAACCATCATAGTAATTATCCTTGATATCCTCAAAGGTCTTGTAGAAGCTCTCCAAATGTTCTGCCGCTGTATTCTTGGACTCATGGCTCGCCATATAGAGGAACTCCACATTGATCTGCAAGGGTGTGTTGGCAAGGAGCCGTAAGAGCTGGGTTTCTGTCGCAACCTTGGTCGGCATCAGATTAAGAATGAGAACATTCATCGGCCGAATATCCTGGTGAGTCGCCCGAACATCATCCATGACAAAAATATTTTCTGAACGAAGGATATCGACTGCTGGTAATTTTTTATCTAGAGTAATTGGCATAAAAAGCTCCCATCTTACAAGTTCTTAACTAACATTATATGATAGGAGCTTATAGTTTTCAATTATGGTTTTTCTGTAGCCAGTTATAGTAATAGACTATATTAGTAATGCATCAAGACTTTGTAGTCGTAATCGCCGATCGCTTCGCGACCTTTCAAGTCATCCAACTCGATCAAGAAGGCACAACCTGCAACAACTCCACCAAGTTTTTCGATCATTTCGATGGTTGCTTTCACCGTACCACCAGTCGCCAAAAGGTCATCAACGATGAGAACACGTTGACCTGGTTTGATAGCATCGGCGTGCATGGTCAAGGTATCCACACCGTATTCTTTTTCGTAGTCAGCTGAGATGACTTCACGTGGCAATTTACCAGGTTTACGAACAGGCGCAAAACCAATTCCTAACTCAAAAGCGACCGGACATCCAACGATGAACCCACGCGCTTCAGGACCAACGATCATGTCGATTTTCTTATCCGTCGCGTATTGAACGATTTCACGAATCGCATAACTATAAGCATTGCCATCTGCCATCAAAGGGCTGATATCACGGAAGGTAATTCCTTCTTGTGGATAGTTTTCAATGCTTGCAATGTAATCTTTTAAATTCATGGTTAACTTTCTTTCATAAAAAATTTTTACATTCCATTATACCATGAATTCTACTAACGTGCATCATTTTTGCCAAATCATTTTCCCAAGCTCCCGAGTCAAAAGCAAAAATCCCACATTCGAAAAATGATGTGGGATTGGAATTGGAAACATGCTTACTATTCATCTAATACTTTATTGTACTCAATTTTCATATCCCCCAAGTTTTTCAAGGAATAACGGGAGCTTCCATTCTTGAACCAAGTGCCAAGGATGTATTGTTCAGCAACCTTTTTACTTTGCTTTTTCAACCAAGTGCGGTCTTTGCCATAGGTGGCAAGGTGATCAAGAAGTTGCTGGCCCTCGTAGGTAGTATCTTCTTTAAAAAGGTAGACCTCTTTCTGGAAAAACAGCTTTTTTGACGAATCGTATTTAAATATAAATCCGAGTGTCACACCTTTTTCCAATTGAAGATCATACATATAAGTCCAGTTGGAAGTTCCCCTAAACATCATCACGGACAGTTCTTCGTTTCCACAAACAATTCCTTTTGAATAAGGGTAGGTTTGAAATCCCTCATCTTCTTTCCAGATACCATCATTTCCTATCGTTTCTGTAAATGGCTTAAACATCACATAGCGCATCCACCCACCATTTTCGGAGTAGTTGATCTCCTCCATGGGGTTTTTTAGGCTCAGGTAGATTCCCAACCAATAAAGAGCTAAAAGCAGGAAGGGGCTGAGCCATAGAAAATATTTTAGCCGTCTTTTCATGAGGCCTGACCTGTCAGATAGTCGTAGATTTCACGAACCGTTCCAAGGGCCATCAACTCCTGCTCTTTCACCGTTTGTTTGAGGTTTTGGTAGATGCTGCTTTCTGCGATTTCTCGTTTTTCTGCTTCTTTATTGACTTTCATGATGCCATTTTCAATAGTCACAAAGCCCAGCTCTTGGAAGATCTGAATCATTTTGACCAGGAGGATCTGCTGGATCTTGAGATAGGCTGCTAGGTCTTTGAGTTTATAGCGGACATCGAATTCCGGGTACTGGTAGATGGTCTTATAGAGTTTGGCATACTGGTCCCTGCTACCGTATCCTGTCAGATAGTAGGCTTTGGCGATCTCATTTTTGAAATAAACGGCCTGGAAATCATGCTCTTGGAAGATTTGTCGTAGTTGCTCTAAATCCTCAGGGATATTTCCAACTACAACAGAGGATGCCCCTGTCAGATCTGGCAGTTCTTTAGTAAAATCAAGAATGGGAACACCTGAGGGGAGGCTGGCATTTTTAGAGCGGATATTAAAGAGCTGCACACCATCCACACGCGCATCAACCAGCATGAGCTGGAGGGTCGTTTGACCATTCCATTGGTTGACCGACAACTGCACAGCTAGCTCTAGGTCTTGCGCCTGTGCAAACTCTGCCTCTAAGCTTCCCAAGCCAAAGGCAACCACCTCAAAGGTCGCATCTTCTTGAGAAATTTTGAGTTTCAAGTGGGTATTGCCGGCTCCCATTGAGCGCGCCCCTTCTACCTTGAAGTTACGGACCAGAAAGACGGGCTTTTTATTGTCCATGCCAAAAGGACTCAAGCGATCAAAGCTCTTCAAGGTCTCAAGCGTTAGTTCTGTTAGATGCAGTTCCTCGTCGATGGCTAAGCTAGACTTGCTGCTGAGATCAATCTCTTGTTCTGCAATGTAATCCGTAAGGGCCTGAGACAAGGCAGGGAGTTGGTCCACATCTAAGGTCATCCCTGCTGCACCGGCATGCCCGCCAAAGGCGATAAAGAGCGACCGGTGGGGATCGAGGGCATCAAAGATATTGACCGACTCAGGACTCCGAGCGCTTCCTTTAGCACGCCCATCTTCGATGCTTAAAACAACTACTGGCTGATGAAGCTCTTCTAATAGACGGCCAGCTACAATACCAAGGACCCCTGGATTCCAGCCTTCCTTGGCCAAGACTTGGGCGGACAAGCTTGGATCGACCATGGTTTTTGCTTCATCGTAGATGCTTTGAACAATCTCTTTTCGTTCTTCATTCTTCTGATGAATCATGAGGGCAATCTCGTGCGCCTCTTCATCGTCAAAACCGGTCAGTAGTTCGATAGCTGGATTAGGGTCATCGAGGCGGCCAAGGGCATTGAGACGAGGAGCAATCTGAAAACCAACCGTTTCTTCATTGACATCCTCCGGACGAATCCCTGCGATCTCCAAGAGTTCCTGCAAGCCCATCCGCTGGCTATGTTGGAGAACACCCAGACCGTATTTGACCAGGATCCGATTCTCATCTGTCAGGCTGACCATATCAGCAATGGTCCCAATGGCTACCAGGTCTAAGAGATCGACTGGTACTTCCTCTAGGAGGGCACAAGCTAACTTAAAGGCCACACCACAGCCTGCTAGATAATGGAAGGGATAATCTGCATCTGGATGCTCCGGATGAATGATCGCATATGCATCCGGTAAAACCTCTGGCATAGAGTGGTGGTCCGTCACGATGACATCAACTCCCATCGCTTGGGCCATGGCAATGGCTTGATTGCCCGCGACCCCATTGTCCACCGTGACAATCAGGGAAATGCCTTGCTGCTCGATAAAGTATTTATAGACACTCTCATTGGGACCGTAGCCGTCTGTGAAGCGGTTGGGTAGGTAGACTTGCACCTCTGCTCCCATCTGCTCCAAGGTTTCCTTCATAATAGAGGCCGAGGTCATCCCGTCCGCGTCATAGTCGCCATAAATCAGAATCTGCTCATAATCTTCGATAGCCCGTCGGATGCGCTCCACTGCCTTGTCCATATCATGGAGCAAATAAGGGTCGTGAAGTTTCTCTAACTTGGGCTCTAAAAAGTCTTCTAAATCCTCTTTGGTCTGAATGCCACGCTCATACAGCAAGGTTGCTACGGACGCTTCCAGGCCTGCTTTTTTAGCAAGGGCTAAAAAGGCCTCATCTGCACTTGGCGAAGCTAACTGCCAATCGTATTTTGAAGTGATCATCTAGCTTTTGGTCTCCTCTTTTTCTTATCTGAATATTATAACATGAAAGGCTAAAATGGCGGGAAATAAAAGGTCGACTTATACAAAAACCAAAATCAACATTTTTCGTTATTTTTGTTGCATTTAACTTGACTTATCCTACTAAAAGAATATAATAATGATGATAATAATCTTTTAAATATGCAATGGGATGATTATTCTGTTAAAATTTGCAACGTTTATTATCACTTTAACATTATGACGCTTGTCATTTCCCTTGTTTTTCTATCTAAACAAACGTAGTTAGAGGGTTTGAGCTGATTTTGTCGGTGGGTTTGTTTTCTTTTAATGCATAAAGAGGAGCATATAATTCATCGATCTATCCTAAACTGAGGCAGCTGGTTTCATGGAGTAGAAATTAGAAGCCTTTCTATTTTGGGATATATCACTATATAGAAAAGCCTCGGAAAGGGCAGGCAGAAGAAAGGAAATGAGGCCAATTGAAATCTCTTTATAAAAAGATAGTTGCATTTGTAGCTATCATCGGTGTGGTAGCCTTGGGCTTGTCTGTGATCAAACCCGTAAGCGCGGCCACTGTTTCACCAACCGTCACCAACTTAAAGGCCCAAACAAATGGACAAAAGGTTACCTTTTCATTTGACTGGGATTTAACTGGTAAATCAGTTAAAGACGGTGATACATTTACTATTGACGCTCCAGAAGGTGTTAATATCACTGAAATTGCAACTCAATCACTCCAAGCAAATGGAGCTGAAGTCGCAACCATTTCGATGACAAACAAAAAGATTACTTTCACCTTTAAAAAAGCAATCGAATCCATGAACCAAAACGTTAAGGGTGGTTTCTCATACAAAGCAGAATGGGATAGCACACCAGGAAATCCTGGCAACAAAACTGCCACTTCTAAGGTTGGTTCCGAATCCGTTGTCATCACACGTCCTGATGGTCCTGGCGTATTTGAATCAGTTTTAAATAAATACAACCTTACAGGTGACTATGTAGCTAAGACATTCAAATTAGATGTATCTGAAAACTATGCTTGGATGAATGTTGGAGATGACTACTATCTAACAAAATGGTTCATCCGTATCAACGGGGATGGTAAGAAACAAGCCATCACAAACCCTGTTGTGTCAGATAAAATCCAAGCTCCAGCAGTCGATTACTCAAAAATCACTTTTGCTCCTGCTGCAAACCACGCTGCAAATGAATTCTTTGTGGGAACTTACTTGAAACCTTCCTTTACTTTGAGAAAAGGTGGACAAGTGGTGGCTTCTGGTTGGGACTTCTGGAAACATGTGAAATTCGATGCGGACGGCAATGGATTTACTGTGAATTTATCAGATGTCAGTGATGTCTTTAAAACAGCATCTAGCGATGAATTGATCGTTGAATACCAAACATTAATTCCTAAGACAACCATCCGTGTTGATAACAACGCAACATTGACAGCTGATGAAATCACAACACCTCAAACTGACCCAGCATTCTGGAACAACACTGAATTGAAATTCTGGGTGAGCGGTGACAAAACTATCACTGTTCAAAAAGAATGGGTTGGTGATGAGGAAGCTGACCGTAAAGATATTACGGTTCAATTGTATGCGGACGGCAAAGCCTTGGATGGGATGACACAAACCCTTACAAAAGCTTCTGGCTGGAAAGCAGCATTTACAAATTTGCCAGGTATCAAAGACGGTAAGAAGATTGAGTACTCAGTAGTGGAAACCAACACTCCAGAAGGTTACACTTCTAAAGTTGAGAAAATTGATGATGACAACGTGATTAAAGTGGTCAACACATCAAATAAACCAACTACAACTACAACCACTACGACTACTACAACTACTACAACTACTACGACTCAAGAGCCTACAACCA
>NZ_KV811503.1:0-17683 GCF_001813105.1 Streptococcus sp. HMSC072C09
CGTCGCTTCGCTCCTCAGGATCAATATCTCTAAGTTCGGTTGCGCCTTACAGGCTTACCTCACTAAGAGCTATAGAAAAAGAGCACACAGTTCACTTCGCTTAGGGCTGCTGGATTCCTCCCCTGACCCGCTTCACGCAGAACTGTTGCTCCGATAGGTATTATATCATAATTTGTTCGATTTGCAAAGGTCCGGTTTTTATTCTTGTGTTTCGGCCTTGGCTGCGAGCTTGGCTTGTTTTTTTCGTTCCCGACCTTGGCGGAAGAAGGTCTGCATGATGGCTGCACATTCTGCTTCCAAGATTCCTGTTTCTACTTCGACTCGGTGATTGAGGCGTTCATCTGCCAAAATGTCGTAGAGACTACCTGCTCCACCGAACTTCTGATTGGTCGCCCCGTAAATCACCTGGGGAATCCGAGCTAGACCAATGGCACCACTACACATGACACAGGGCTCAATCGTGACAAAAAGCGTCGTATCCAGCAGGCGCCAGCTATTTTCACGCTGATTGGCCTCCTCGATCGCCATGATTTCCGCATGCATGACCGCCCGCTGCAGCTCCTCACGCGCATTATGTCCACGCCCGATAATCTGACCATCCTTGACCAAGACACAGCCAATCGGTATTTCATCATTGGCGAGGGCAATCTCCGCCTCCTTCAGGGCTTCCCTCATAAACATCGCTTTTTCCTCTATCGTGTAGTCCATCTCTTCCTTCTTCCTTTTAGTTTCTTTGTTCATTATACCATAGGCAGCTTACGACTCACAAAAAAAGCCGCCGATTGGGCGACTCTTATGGGAGATTATTATGAAAAAGTTTAGGAGGTTTAAACAAAGTTAGGAGGTCTTTGTTTATGCTTCTAGTATAGCTGGCCTATCTTAAATAAAGCTTAAGTTCTCTGAGTATTGATGATTTTGGAAATATCACCACTTAGAATCTCAAAAATATCTGACAAATTGCTGGCTTACTACTATCCGCTTTGTCGCAGAACCAACTATTGTGGCATCGCTCATCCTTTACGTAACTCAAGGATTTGGTCATAGCGCTCTTCTTCATCAATATGATGGGCTATTTCTAGTACCGTGATCGGCAAAGAAAAGATTAGGTCTCTAACCAGACGACTATTTTTTTCGTCCAAAGCTGATGTCACTTCGTCCGCTAATAAAATATCCTTCTCGCGTAAGAGAAAACGAGCCAACTCTAATCTGACACGCTGACCTCCTGAAATGTTTTCACCATTATTATGAATTTCTACATTCAAAATATCCTGAAATTCATCTATTAAGCCAACTCGGTCCAATACCTCCAATAATTCATGGTCCTGAAAAGGCTGACCAAAAGTTAGATTATAGCGGATAGTATCGTTAAACAGGAAGGGATGCTGGCTAATTAAACCGATATTCCCTTGGAAATGACTCGTTATTTGATTTCCATCATACTGAACGAAAATGTCACCCTCATCACATACTTCTTCTCCTAAAATCAAGCGAAAAAGAGTCGTCTTTCCAGACCCGCTCGGTCCTTTGATTAAGACCTTCTGACCTACTGAAATCGTCGCCGTCAAATCAGAAAAAAGCTGACGTTCAGCAAAACTTTTTGAAATATGATTTAAGCACAACGATTCGAGATTTTCAACAAATTGATCCTTTGTCTCTTCGAAATCAGGTTCTTCCTCGATAATCTTAAACAGGCGGTTCGCAGTCGGCAAGGCACCTTGGAGATTGGCTGCACTGTACATCAGAGTTTGGATCGGTTCTACCAGCATCCCCGCAGCAACATACATAGAGATGAGGCTTGTAATAGAAATAGAATTTCCCTGTAAACTCAAATAAAAGCCTAAAGCAAGAGGAACAACCTGACTAAAAAAGACCATAAATCCATTAAAGAAAAAAATAATATTATGTGTGAAACAAAATCTTTGGATGGCTTTTTGATATTCTCCGTTTAAATCATTCACGCGCTCTTCATTCAGCCTCATGGCCTGATTAATCCGTAAGGTTTGGCTGCCTTGCATACTATCCGAGACAAGCCCATGTAATTTCGTTCTAAGCTTGGACCAGCTGTCTCCCGAATCTTGTAAACGACGATTCATGATGAACTGAGGAATAGGTCTCATAATCGTAAAAATGACAAAAATAAGTCCTAAGAGAAAATTTTGTGAAACAATATAAATGGCTGTAACAAGGGCGACAAATCCCCAACTCACCATAACATTTATATTTTCCAAATAATTATCGCCCACATATTCCATATCTTGAGTTAGCAGACTAACTTTTTCATCATTGGAAAATTTAGGATTCAATATGACTTTCTTAAATAAAAGGGCACGGACACTTTTGTTGATTTCTCTTCGGAATATATTGTGCGAATAGTTTGAAAACAGCATCAGACTATAAATAACAAGATAGACAGACAAACCAAATAAAACAAAATTGAGAATTTTTCCATAAGAAAGGCCGTCTTGATCTAACTTCAAGGCCTTCGTTAAAATCAGAGGTTGCGCCAACACCAAACCACTATTCACAATACGCCCTAAAAAAATAGGAAAAAGATACTTCTTATCAATGTACTTATAAATATTTCTCATAATTATCATCCATCAAAATAGAGGGCTAGCACAACCCTCTTCTCTAAATTTATTTAAAATCGTGATTATTTACAATCACAATTATAGTTAAATACTCTAGGTTTAGCATTCATTTTGTCATCGAATTTGTTATTCACTTTAACCTTCACCGAAAATTACAATCTCCATGTGTCAAAATTGTTAGTTCCAATAATTCAGCATCTGTATCGCTTATTTTAGATAGATACTTTTCGACCTCATACTCACCCTCACTTAAATATTTATTTTTATCAAGATAAGCATGAAACTCTTTCCTAATCACATCATTGCTGTCGACTACTCTATTCAATTCATTCGTAAGAAAAAATGAATGATTGGTTTTAGTATTAAAATACAACGTACCATCATCAGTACTATATTTTAATATATATCGTGACAAATTCATATTATCACCTCTTAATCTGTGTGACTTAACCTGCAGTAAGTGTACACCGATAGAAATATTAAATCAAGCAATATTCAGCAGATTAGAAAAGTTCCAACTTTTAATATTTTGGAAAAGGTTATCCTATAAAAGCTGCAATTTCGCCAACTTCTTGAGCAATATAGGTGGCGCCGGCTTCTTCCAATTCTTCCCTGCTTCCAAAGCCATAAAGGACACCGATAGAATCAAGCTTTTGCGCTTGAGCGCCAAGCACATCGTGCTCCCTGTCTCCAATCATGATGGTATGCGCCAAATCTGTAATCCCATTTTGCTCCAAGGCATACTGGATAACATCGCTTTTTTTACTACGTTTTCTATCCATGGTCGCACCAGCGACAAAGTCAAAATAATCATACAAACCAAAGTGTTTGAGAATTTGAATGGAAAATTCTTCAGGCTTTGACGTAGCTACAATCAACTGTTTGCCAGCCTGCTTGAGAGAAGCCAGCAAGTCAGGAACGCCTAGATAGACCTCATTTTCATAAATGCCTTTTTCGGAAAAATACTCATGATAGTAGTCAATGGCCTTTAAACATTCTTCCTTAGAAAATCCATAAAAGCGCTCAAAAGACTCCTGCAAGGGCGGACCAATGAAAACTCTCAATGCTTTCTTGTCTGGCACTTGAATCCCATATTTTCCTAAGGCATAGGCCACCGAGTTGGTAATCCCTAGTTCTGAATTGGTCAAGGTGCCGTCTAGGTCAAATAAAATCGTTTGATACATTTTTTCCTCTTTCTGCTTTCAAAAAGAGGCTGGGACAAAAGTCCTAGCCTCTCAATTGTTTTTGGATTGTCGAGCAAGACGCAGTGGTTGAGTGGGCTCTACTACGCTGATTTCATCAGCTTTTACAGCCCTACTCAACTGTGCGGAGGTGGGACGACGAAATCGAATTCTAACGAATGACCGATTTCTGTCCCACTCTCTTATCTTCATTTGCTTATAAACTAGACCACACACTTTCAAGGATATTGGTTTGGTCACGATCTGGTCCGACTGAGAAGGTTGAAATGCGCACACCAACTAATTCACCGACACGGCGGACATAGTTGCGGGCATTTTCTGGAAGCTCATCCAAGTGGCGGACACCTGTGATGTCTTCTGACCAGCCTGGTAATTCTTCATAGATTGGTTTGCAACGTTTGAGTTGCTCCAAGCTTGCTGGGTAGTGGTCGATGCGTTCCCCATCCAAGTCGTAGGCTACACAGATTTTCACTGTATCCAAGCCGGACAGAACGTCGATCGAGTTCAAGCTAAGGTTGGTAATTCCTGACACGCGACGGCTATGGCGCATGACAACTGAGTCAAACCAACCAACACGACGAGGACGACCGGTTGTTGTCCCATACTCATGGCCGACTTCACGGATCCGATCACCCACTTCATCGAAGAGTTCCGTAGGGAATGGGCCATCACCAACACGGCTGGTATAGGCTTTACATACACCGACAACCTTGTCGATCTTGCTTGGGCCGACACCTGATCCGATGGTCACCCCACCTGCGACTGGGTTTGAAGAGGTTACAAATGGATAGGTTCCTTGGTCGATATCCAACATAACCCCTTGGGCTCCTTCAAAGAGCACGCGCTTGCCGTTATCCAAAGCATCGTTCAAGATAACAGAAGTATCGGTTACATATTGCTTGATTTGTTGACCATATTCATAGTATTCTTCGAAGATATCGTCAAATGACAGAGCCTCTGCATCATAGAGTTTGGTAAATTGACGGTTCTTTTCTTCCAAGTTGATACGAAGACGTTCCGCAAAGACGTCGCGGTCCAAAAGGTCCGCGATCCGGATTCCCACACGCGCAGCCTTGTCCATGTAGGCTGGTCCAATCCCTTTGATGGTCGTTCCGATTTTGTTGTCGCCTTTAGACTCTTCTTGGAGACGGTCCAATTCGATATGGTAAGGAAGGATGACATGGGCACGGTCTGAAATGCGCAAACTGTCCGTTGTCACACCTTCTTCATGAAGATAAGCCAACTCTTTGACCAATGATTTAGGGTTGACCACCACGCCGTTTCCGATGACAGAGATCTTTTCAGGGAAGAAGATACCAGAAGGAATCAAGTGCAACTTGAACTTTTTGCCGTCGATTACGATGGTGTGCCCGGCATTGTCCCCACCTTGATAGCGAGCAATGACTTCTGCATTGGCTGATAGGAAGTCTGTAATCTTCCCTTTTCCTTCATCACCCCATTGGGTTCCTACTACAACAACTGATGTCATAATTCTTTTTCATATACCATAGATAGTTGCCTATCTATGCCTTTCTTCAAACTAAGGGCAGGAGTCTCACCTGCAAGTTTGTCTTACACTCTATTATAAGCAATTTTTAATGTTTTTTCAAGATCCACTCGGCTATCGTTTATTTTTCTCCTTTCTTTTTAAACCAACTTCTCTATGAAACTCGTCTTTTACTTGGAAATTGCTTCTTTCTAGAAATAACGTTCGGAATTTTCTTTTCTTCTCGTCCTTCTTCTGAAACGACTGATTTTCGGAATTCTCCTTGTCCCCACTTTGCTTGATTTGTGCTAAAATAGTAGGTATGGACAAAATTATTAAAACTATCTCAGAAAGTGGTGCTTTTCGTGCTTATGTACTAGACAGTACAGAAACTGTACGAACAGCCCAAGAAAAACATCATACACAAGCTAGCTCCACGGTCGCACTTGGCCGTACCCTCATTGCCAGCCAAATCTTGGCGGCAAACGAGAAAGGAGAAACTAAAATTACGGTCAAAGTCCTTGGGACTAGCTCACTCGGAGCTATCATCACCGTGGCAGATACCAAGGGAAATGTGAAAGGCTACGTGCAGAATCCTGGAGTGGATATCAAGAAAACCGCGACCGGTGAAGTTCTGGTCGGACCATTTGTCGGAAACGGAGAATTCTTGGTCATCACAGATTATGGTACGGGAAATCCTTATAACTCCATGACCCCTCTTGTAACCGGTGAAATCGGAGAAGACCTGGCCTTTTATCTGACAGAAAGCCAACAAACACCATCTGCAGTTGGACTCAATGTTCTGTTGGATGACGAAGATAAGGTTAAAGTGGCGGGTGGCTTCTTGCTCCAGGTCTTGCCAAATGCCAAGGAAGAAGAAATCGCGCGCTTTGAAAAACGCATCCAAGAAATGCCTGCCATCTCCACACTTTTGGAATCTGAAGACCATATTGAAGCTCTTCTTGCCGCTATCTATGGGGATGAACCTTTCAAACGCCTCTCTGAAGAAGAACTTCGCTTCCAGTGCGACTGCAGCCGTGAGCGCTTTTTGAACGCTTTAGCAAGTCTGCCAGCTAGTGATCTAGAAGAGATGAAAGATGAAGATCACGGTGCAGAGATTACCTGCCAATTCTGCCAAACACACTACCACTTTGACGAAAATGACTTGGAGGAACTCATTCGTGACAAATCTTAATACGCCATTTATGATCGGGGATGTCGAAATCCCTAACCGTACCGTCCTAGCCCCAATGGCCGGAGTGACCAACTCAGCTTTCCGGACCATTGCCAAAGAACTGGGGGCAGGGCTCGTTGTGATGGAAATGGTCTCTGACAAGGGAATCCAGTACAACAATGAAAAGACGCTTCACATGCTCCATATCGATGAAGGAGAAAACCCTGTATCGATCCAACTCTTTGGAAGTGACGAAGATAGCCTGGCACGCGCAGCTGAATTTATCCAAGAAAATACCAAGACCGATATCGTCGATATCAACATGGGTTGCCCGGTGAATAAAATCGTCAAGAACGAGGCTGGTGCGATGTGGCTCAAGGACCCAGACAAGATCTACTCCATCATCAATAAGGTTCAATCCGTCCTCGATATCCCCCTCACTGTTAAAATGCGGACGGGTTGGTCGGATCCTTCCCTAGCAGTTGAGAACGCCCTCGCTGCCGAAGCTGCGGGTGTCTCTGCCCTTGCCATGCATGGGCGAACTCGGGAGCAAATGTATACGGGGCATGCGGATCTTGAGACCCTTCACAAGGTTGCACAAGTTCTGACCAAGATTCCATTTATTGCTAATGGGGACATCCGGACGGTGCAAGACGCCAAACAACGGATTGAAGAAGTCGGTGCCGACGC
The DNA here is from genome assembly GCF_001813105.1 of Streptococcus sp. HMSC072C09. Lineage (NCBI taxonomy): Bacteria > Bacillati > Bacillota > Bacilli > Lactobacillales > Streptococcaceae > Streptococcus > Streptococcus sp. HMSC072C09. The sequence continues at coordinate 7,144 of NZ_KV811503.1, forward strand.
GGTCATGATCGGCCGTGCAGCCATGGGCAATCCTTACCTCTTCAACCAAATCAATCACTACTTTGAAACAGGAGAAATCCTGCCTGATTTGACCTTTGAAGACAAGATGAAGATTGCTTATGAGCACTTGAAGCGCTTGATCAATCTCAAGGGTGAGCACATTGCCGTTCGCGAATTCCGTGGTCTCGCCCCTCACTACCTCCGTGGTACCTCAGGTGCAGCCAAACTCCGTGGCGCCATCTCGCAAGCTAGCACCCTAGCAGAGATTGAAGAACTCTTACAATTAAAAGCATAGAAACACAAAAAGCAGAGAGTGGGACAGAAATCGGTAATTCGTTAGAATTCGATTTCGTCGTCCCACCTCTGCACAGTTGAGTAGGGCTGTAAAAGCTGATGAAATCAGCGTAGTAGAGCCCACTCAACCACTGCGTCTTGCTCGACAACCTAAAAATAATTGAGAGGCTAGGACTTTTGTCCCAGTCTCTTTTTATAGATTATCTGTTTGCAGGCCGAGTTGTTTGACTCTGGCGGTGTAGTAAGTCATGATCAAAAAGAGGTTGGCTGTGATCAGCCAGATGGCCCATTGGTGAATGAAATACATGAGGATGGCTACACTAATCGCTCCTGCAACAAAGCTTCCAACAACGATTCCGTAATTCATAGCCTGACGCCGATACTCGTCCAAATCTCCCTTTCCTCGAGTGATTCGGTACAAGGCCGTCAGCATCTTGCGGTAATTACCAGAAGTCATAAAGATCACATAAGGGTGGTTTTCAATCAAGCTTCCTGTAAAGGTCAACATCATCATCCCTGTTCCAAAAGCAATAAAGGGAACTTCTACAGGTGGTATGACAGACACCAAGGGAATCAGAAGCGTCACCACAAACAAAGGAATCAACATCTTGGTCCGCCAAAAGGCTGTCTTGCGATACTCTTTGATATGGAGAGCAACCACAAAGCCGATCGAGAAAAACAAAATAGATGAAAAACGCATGATGGTATTTTCGACACGGGGATCGTGCCAATCAGCGATGAGAAGCAGGAGGTTCCCAGTTTGAGTCGCGACCAAACTCCGGTAGTGCATGTGGCAAAAGACATCGAGGCCTCCTCCGATAAAACCAAGCAGAGCCCCCATCAGTCGTGTATTTTGTGGTAAAATTATTTTTTCTTCCATAGTCTTGTCTCTTTTGATTTCAATTATTTTTTATTATACCACTTTGCACCAGAGCTGAGTATTGAAAATCAATCATAACCACTCATCAAACAAGTGGTTTACGTCAGGACTATGATTCTAGATAATTAGAATTTCCCTATCACTGTATAGTGCTAAGAGAATCATATTAATAACCTTCGTGATTCCTGAAAGAAAGTTCAAAATAATTCAGTTGTCCTGTTTTCTTTTTTCATGGTAGTGACCTCTTAAAAACATTGTTTGCCTTCTTTAAAGAGTTGATAGAGAGTATAGATATAAATGAGACTAAAAATAATACAGATGGTTAGAAATAGGAGATATCTCCAATCCATAGAATTCGTTATCAGTTGTGGGAGAGATACGAGGATAAAGCAGAGAGATGCGTTCAAGAAGCGTATTTTTTTTGATGTGATTTTCTGAAATCTTTGTCCCTTATTCAAGACTGGAAGAACTAAAAGGAAAATGATCAGAAAAGGACGCGTAACTTGGCCATAGACTAGGAAAAAGGTAACAAAGATGCTAACTAAAATATGACTGAAAATTAAAGTTTGTAATGATTTCATAAGCTTCCTCCTAATCGTCGTCCTGATCTTCCTTGGCTTTTCGAATGCGAAGCCAGACGATAATTTGCATCACCAATCCGAAGAAGAAAGCTGCGAAAAGGATTGATATAAAATGACCTAGATTGAAAAGAGAGGTGAAAAAGTTTTTGCTATTATCCGTTAAGACATTGAGAAGTGGTATTCCAAAGAACATCAAAACTCCATAGAGCAGACCAGCTTTAATGCCAGGATAGCGTAGCTGTTTGCTTTCTTTTTGGCTCAACATATCAGGATCGATAGCAGTAATACCTGTTTTTTTAGTTTGAGTGCTAACATAGATAGCACAAACCATAGAAACCAGAAAGATAATGATTGGATAACCAAAAGCGACAACTTGGGGATATTTATAAGCAAGGATAAAGGGAATAAGATTGCCAAATATCATCAGGTAAAAGAGGACCATAAAGACTTTATTTCCAATGCGATCCGCCTCGCGTCGTTTGTGTTCATCAAGTGGTCCAGAAATGCCATATGTGCGTTTAATCAGTTTTTCAGTAAAGGTTTCTTTTTCCATTTTTTTCTCCTTTTGTTAAAAATCATCTTCCCAAAAAAGACTGTTGAGGTCCGTTTGGAGGCTACGAGCGAGATTGAGACAGAGTTCCAGAGTCGGATTGTACTTGTCGTTTTCAATCATATTGATGGTTTGCCTCGAGACACCGATATCCTTAGCAAGTTCGAGTTGAGACATGCCCAATTCCTTGCGGAATTCTTTCACATGGTTCATGTTTCCTCCTATTAAATGAATGTCGTATATATTTGACTATAGTATAGTATTATGAACATAAAATGTCAACTATTTTTGACATATTTTTAAATATTTCTTACTAGAACAAAAAAATCCCTCCAGCTACTAATAGTAACTGGAGAGATTTCCTGAAAGAACCCTGCTCGATTTACTGTTTTAGGCGATAGGTCTTGCGTGGTTTTTTCTTAGGTACTCGCTTGACACCCACTTCTTCCACGAATTCTCCGAATTTTACGAGGAAGTTATTGCTAACGATGGGACGTCCAGGATTGATCAGATTGACCAATTCGGTTGCTTCATAAACGGTGAAAGGCTCCTCTAACAGATAGAGGAAGGTTGGATTCCAATCCAGACGCCCCTGAATCCGCTTGATCGATTCTTGAATAATCTGGTAGTGGTCAAAGGCAAAATCAGAAGCAGCTAAGGGTTCTCCATCAAGCAAACACTGGGATTTTTTGAAATCGACATCGAGAAAAATGACTTCCTTGGCATCGTCACCTGCATGGGCTAAGTCTACTGCTTCTGCTGGCAGATAGACCAGATGAGCGATGGTAATGACCCAGCCTCTGGGGTCCCGCCCAGGGGTGGAAACTGTCATGAGCTGTTCCACCTTATTCACTGGCAGATCGAGCCCGACTTCTTCTTTGACTTCTCGGATACAGGCATGAGTCGCATCTTCATCCTTGTTCACAAAGCCCCCCACCAAGGCGAGGCGGTGTTGATAAGGGTGGGCCTTGCGGCGAATGGCTAAGAGCTTGAGCTGTCCATCAACAAAACAGTAAGCCACCATGTCCGCTGTGACACTTGGAGTTTCATAAGTTGGCAGATCTTGCTCCTTGTACCACTTGAGAAAGTCTGCTTCACTAGCGACCGTCTCAAAATACTCTTTCTCCGTCATTCCTGCTGGAATTGAGAGACTTGCCATCTAAGCCACCTCCTTCTTGAGGGCTTTGGTCCATTGGTACCAGCCCACTAAACTATTGAGCGTGTAAACCCAGTACATCCCTTGAATGTGAAGACTCTGATCCCACCAGAGATAGATACTAAAGACGTTGGTTGCAATCCAGAAGATCCATTGCTCCCGGTATAGGCGGGTCATTAGGAGCTGGCCAACCCCATTGGTCGCATCGGTGATACTATCACGGAAAGGGCGAGCGCTATGGATGCTCTGATACGCAAAACCCATACCGATCCAAATCACAGCACACAAGGCCAAGTAGCGCATCCACTCAATCAAGTTCAATTTCTTGGCTTCAAAGTGAGATTCTTCGACCTTACCTTGATCATTGATCCGATTAGAGAGCCAAACATAAAGGCCGATCGGTTGCATGATGAAGAAATAAAGAGTTGTCAGAACTTCTCCGTAGAAGTTTTTATTGAGGGCTAAAACGAGGTAGATCGCGGAATTCACTGCTCCAAAGAGGTAGTTACTAGCACGCCCTTCGGCAACCAGGATAACACAGACAATGCCCGTCCAAGAGGCAAACAGTCCCAGCCAATCATGCTGACCTGTACGATTGGTCCATTCTAAGAAGAAGGGAACGCTGGAAAGAAGAAGGAGATAGATCCATTGAAAGGCTGTGCGTCCTACAAAAAGGTCCTTCCACAGGAGTTTCATAATATTGACAAAGCCTTGTTTTTTCGCTTCTTGGTGAACATTTTTAAAGTCTTGGATAAAGGTTGTGAATTTTTCAGATAGGTTTTTCATAAGCTGCTCCTTAGTCGGCTTGGTAAATGGCATCGATCACCTTCTTGGCTTCTTCGTAGTTGCCGAGGTAGTCTGATGCGAGGAAAGTGGTCGGAATGTTTCCTAGGTATTGCTGGCGCAATTGGTCTAGGTAATTTGAAAAGCTGGTGCGGATCTCTTCGTCAGCCATGGTCATATCTCGGAAACCATCATTGACATAAGAGCCGATCGGCTGTACAAAAAGGATCAAATCCCATTTTTCTTTGGAGAGAATACTGACAAAGAGGTTGTCGAAGGTATCGGTCATGCTGGTATCTTGGCCTTCGACTTCCATATAGTAGTCGTAATAACCCTTGGTCACCAGGGAATTGGTATCTGCGATGACAAGGCCTCGATTGGCACTACTATCGATGAGCTTAGAGGTTTGATCATACTGTCCTAAGAGGAGGTAATAGTAATCTTTTGGCGTGAGTTCATCATCCCGCACATTGTTCTTGATCTGGTATTCACGGGCATACTCAAGACTAACAGGTGCATCGTAAAAGCGAGCCAAGTCCTTTGCAAGGGTCGTTTTCCCGTTGCTGGCGCTCCCCATGATCAAGACTTTTTTCGTGAACTGGCGACGGAAGGGCTGGGCAATGTATTTCCAGTATTTGCTGGGATTTTCCCGGATCATGGTAGCAGAGATCCCGAAGCGACGCTCTTCTAAGTGAACTTCAAACCCTCTAGCTTCCAACTCTTCCTTGTAGGCTTTCTCCCCTACATAAAAGATCAACTCTTCTGTCTCTGTTTGATACTGGATGGTGTTTAGGGCTGTCTGTAACCAAGGCTCCCAGCCCAAGGGATAACGAGGAAGTTCTGTCTCATCTAGCTTATAGATTTGAGTCAATTCATCATTAGAGAAGGCTTCGCGGATATAACGGAAGCGTTTTTGTAAGGTCAATCCCACTTCTTCGCCACGATCCCCTTCATAACCTGATACAATGACACGAACGCGATCACACTGACGCTTGGCCCGCTGGATCAGGTCAATATGCCCTTGATGAAGAGGCGCAAAGGTTCCAAAAACCAGGGCAATTCTTTCTTTTTTCATATGAACTCCTTTTTATAATTTTTTATAAATAGATTTTCTTTATGTTTTTATTATAAACTATATTTTCCATCTGTCAATAGTTTTTTATAAAAAAATATATTTTTCTTCAAACCAACAAAAAAAGATCTGAAAAGAGAAGCTTATCCTTTCAGATCTTTCGAATTTTATTCACGAGTGAGGGAGTGGCTGACACCGTCTTTCAGAACCGTCACACTAGATACAGAGCCATCTTTTCCAACTACGATATCTAGAGTCGCCGCAGACCCATCGCCTGCTGAGAGATTAGCATGGTAATGACCATCATCCAAGGTATAGTTATAAGCGCTGATACCATAGGCTACGGGTTGACCCCCAGGAAGTTGGATGGTCACTTGACCACCTTGGCCAATAGTGACTCCAGTGTCGCGTTTGTCAGACCAATTCCCAGCTGCAGCAGAGAAATCTCCTGCTGCTACAGAATAGACTCCCTTGTATTGGGCATTCTCCGTAGCAGAAGCTTGCTTCTTAGCATGGGCATGACCGTCTTCAAGACTTGGCAATTTTGCTTTCGCTGGTGTTGCTGGAGTGGCTACTTCTTTTGTTTCTTTTGTTACGGGTGCTGCTGGTGTCGCTTCTTTAGCTGGAGCAGGTGTTTGACTAGCTGCTGCTTGGTTATTTTTGCTACCAACGGTATGACTTTCTTCTGATTTGCTATCAGAGGATGAAGAGGCAATCGGATCTTTACTAGTGATCACTTTTTTCTTAGAAGAAGAGCTGGTTTGTTTAACCAGACTGGTCTTTGAACTACTTGCTTCTGAAGTTTTTTCTTCTTTATTCCCACCACAAGCTCCTAGGAAAAGACTAGCTGTCAAAGCTAGGGCTGCTAGGGAAATGATTTTTTTGTTTTTCATAACAGAACCTCTTTTTTGTAACATTTGTAATATTTTGTAACATTATTGTAACACTGTTATATGAGGCTGTCAATAGTTTCTCAAATATTTTTCTAATTTGAAAGAAATTTTAGGTAAGTTCCTAAACTTTAGCAAAAAAGAGGCTGGGACAAAAGTCCTAGCCTCTCAATTGTTTTTGGATTGTCGAGCAAGACGCAGTGGTTGAGTGGGCTCTACTACGCTGATTTCATCAGCTTTTACAGCCCTACTCAACTGTGCGGAGGTGGGACGACGAAATCGAATTCTAACGAATTACCGATTTCTGTCCCACTCTCTCCTCATTATTTATACACTTCTTGATAGAATTCGATCTTGTCCCCTTTTTTAACGGTGGTTTCAGCAGCACCTTTTGGAGCCATCTCGCCATTGATCTTGTACATCCAGTAAAGCCCTTTGGCTTCGTCTTGGCTGTGACCGTCAATCGAGGTGATCATGCCATTTTTTTCTTCAATCTTGTAGTTGGCTTTGAGCACTTTCATAAGGTTGCTCTCTTCTGCTACTTTCAAGGTTTTCAATTGCGCTTTTTGACCTTCTGGCGTCACGCTAATTGTAATCGAAATTTCGTTTTTCTTGGCAACTTCTGTGCTAGAAGAAGTTGTTTGATTGTTTGTGCTATGAGACGGAGCGCAACTCGCTAAAAGAAGAGCTGCAAGTAAGGTCATCAAGCTAGAAATGGTTTTTTTCAACATAAAATCTCCTAAAGATTTGATAGATAATGGGATAGAAAATGATCGTCGACAGAGCATGGGCAAGGTTAAAACTAAAACCATTGACCAAAGCATAGGTCCACCAAGGAATATGGTATATCAAGGCATAAACACTATCGATCAAGACCCCATAAGCAAAGGACAGTAGGCCCACAAAAAGGATCTGAAGGACAAAGGGCAACCACTTGTAACTGATGCGCCAAATGAGCATTAAACAGCCAAAGGCGACAATCTGAAAGAACACAATCAAGCTCATCCCCAGGAAAAAGGCGGAGACAAACATGGTGATCATCATCACAAGAAAAGCAAAGCTATACCCTTCAAATATCACCAAGAGAAAAAAGATGGCAGAAATAGGTTGGACATTTGGGAAAGGGGCAAAAGCCTGACGTAGAGCGACACAAAGGGCCGCCAAAAGCGAAATACGGGTTAATCGCTGAAGCGTCATGACATCCTCCTAGACAATCTCAAACTTGATCGTTCCGGCTGTCGTTCCAACCTTGATCGTTTGTCCTTCTTGGGCTTGACCTTTCAGCAATAGCTCTGCTAACTGATCTTCCACTTCGGTCTGCAAGACACGACGCAGTGGGCGAGCTCCCATTTCTGGATCATAGCCTTTGGTTGCTAGCAACTTGAGCGCTGAAGGCTGGAATTTGAGGGTTATACCTTGTTCTGCCAAGGTCGCAATGAGCGGTTTGACCATGACTTTCACCACCTGTTGCATGTCCTCGCTGGATAGGCTATGGAAGACCACCTTTTCATCAATCCGGTTGATAAACTCTGGACGATAGGTCTTCTTCAACTCTTCAAACATGCGTTTTTCCATATTGGCTTGGTCAAAGCGGATATCTTTAGCCCCAAAGCCAACGGTCTTATCATCCCGAAGGGCTGTAGCTCCCAGGTTTGAGGTCATGATGATAATGGTATTGGAGAAGTCGATCTTCCGGCCTTTGCTATCGGTTAAGACTCCGTCATCCAAGACCTGCAAAAGGACATTGAAAATATCTGGATGGGCTTTTTCCACCTCATCAAATAAGAGAACTGAATATGGTTTGTTGCGGACTTTCTCGGTCAACTCGCCTCCTTCTTCGTAGCCCACATAGCCTGGAGGGGCTCCGTTGAGGCGGCTGGCCGCGAATTTTTCCATGTACTCACTCATATCAAAACGGATGAGGGCCGATTCATCATCAAACAGAACTTCTGCCAAAGCTTTGGCTAGCTCTGTTTTTCCGACACCGGTAGGTCCTAGGAACATGAAAGAACCGATCGGACGTTTATTGCTACGGATACCTGATTGATTGCGTCGAATAGCCCGACTGATACTCGAAACGGCTTGGTCTTGACCAATCACGCGCTTATGCAATTCTGCTTCTAAGTTTAGGTACTTCTTGGCATCGGTTTGGGTCAGTTTTTGAGTTGGAATACCGGATAATTGGCTCAAGGTCACCAAGACATCTTGGTCAGTGACTTCTTTTTTGTAGACAATGGGAGCGGCCTCTACTTCTAAGAGCTGGGCTGCTTTCTTCCACTTGCCATCCATCAAGGCCCGATCCAAGGCGGTCAACTCTTCTTTTACGTGACCGTTGGAATCACGGTTTTGTACGGTAGCTGCCGCTTCATCCAAGAGATCAATGGCTGAATCTGGCAATTGACGACTAGTCAAATAGCGGTGGGCATATTTGACAGCTGTTTCGATCGCTTCATCGGTAATGGTCACATGATGGTGGTCCTGATAAGTCTCTTTCAAGCCTTGGAGAATTTGGATGCTATCTGCAACACTTGGCTCTTCAATGGTGACTTTCGCAAAACGCCGAGAGAGGGCTGCATCTTTTTCGATATGTTTTTGGTACTCATCTTGAGTCGTTGCTCCAACTGTACGCAAGGTTCCCCGTGCCAGGGCTGGTTTTAGAATATTGGCTGCGTCTAAGGTCGAATCAATGCCGGATCCTGACCCCATAATGGTATGCAGTTCATCGATAAATAGAATCACGTGACCGTCTTCTTCGATGTCCTGGATGATATTGTTCATCCGCTCTTCGAAGTCCCCACGGAAGCGCGTCCCTGCAACGACATTCATGAGATCCAATTCCAGGACACGCATTTGCGCGATTTCAGCTGGAACATTGCCACTAGCGACCCGCTGGGCCAGACCTAATGCAAGGGCGGTTTTTCCGACCCCTGCTTCTCCCACCAATACAGGATTGTTCTTCGTCTTGCGGCTGAGGATTTGGATCATGCGTGAAATCTCTACATCCCGACCAATCACAGGCTCAAGCTGGCCTGCACGCGCCATTTCTGTCAAATCACGGGTATAATCTTCAAGACCTCCACTGGTGCTTGGGGGCATGCCCATCATATTTCCCATGGTTTGGCGGTTGGGGTTTTGGGCCCGATAGAGACTCCGAATGGCTTTGATATCATTCTTGTCCCAGCCTGCTTTGTCTTCTAAATTCTTGCGAAGGGAGGCAATAGGGACTCCCTTGTCTTGCTCTGTAAAGGCAAAGCCGGCAAACTCCATGACTTGGCTCGCCAAGGTCCCACGGTCTGCTAGAAGAGAGAGGAGCACATGCTCTGTTCCCAAGGTCTTGGCATGAAGGACCTGGGCAATCTCTCTTGCGTGCTTCATAATGGCTTCCATCCGATAAGAAAATGGGAAGATTTCATACCGATTGTCGCTTTGAAAAGCTTGGCCTGTAATATGCTCCGCTGCATCCTGAAATTCATCGATCTGCATAGGATAATCGTTAAGTACAGAACCTGCCACGCTATAGGGATTATTGGCCATAGCCGTCAGGAGATGCCAAGTATCTAAGGTATGCCCCTGATAGTGGCCTGCTAGTATTTGGGCCGCTTCTATACTTTCTAACAGTGCTGTTGAATAGTTCATCTAGTCGGTATTTCCTTTTCTATCTACTTGTTGAATGATTTTTTTCAGCATACTTGCTCGTAGGATGAGAGCATCTCGACCTAGGACCTCATCGGAGGTCGTCGCAAGCAAGAGCTGAGTCTCACGTTGTGTCAATAATTTTTCTTCATAGAGCATCTGGAGGATATCATTGAAGACCTGCTGGCTGATGGTCTCTCCAATATTGGCTGCCAAGTCTTGGAGCATCTGATGGTGATCTGAAAACTGGACCTTGCCAATGCGGATATAGCCCCCACCACCGCGCTTGCTCTCTACAATATAGCCTCGGCTCTCGGTAAAGCGAGTCTTGATAACATAGTTAATCTGACTGGGTACGACCTGAAAGACATCGGCTAACTCACTTCTTTTGAGCTCTGCCATGCCAGCTTGAGCCAGCAAGGCCTTGATATAAGCTTCAATGCTATCAGATGTGTTCTTATTTGCCATGATGCTCCTTTCTGACTTGTTTTTTTCTAGATGGATGCTCTGTTCTTGGCCCATAAAAAATGGCCTTGGAGTGTTCCTTCTCATCATTGACCTTATTTGACTATTATACAATTTTTACGGCTGTAAATAAAGCAAAGACTCTATGGAAATAGGAATCTCTTAAGGAAAGGAGAAAAACAAAAGAGAGTGGGACAGAAACCGGTAATTCGTTAGAATTCGATTTCGTCGTCCCA
>NZ_KV811503.1:17783-39698 GCF_001813105.1 Streptococcus sp. HMSC072C09
TTGAGAGGCTAGGACTTTTGTCCCAGCCTCTTATGCGAAGAATGAACTACTCTTTGCGACGAGCGAATTTGGCGCCTCCGCCCAAGAAACCTAGACCAAGAAGGCCTAACCAAGCAAAGAAACCACCTTCTTTTGTACCGGTTTGAGGTAGTTTTCCTTCCGATTGTAGAGAAGGACTTTCAACCACTTCTTTTTCCGGATGGTCTGAAGTCAAAACAGAAACTGCTTCTGGGGTTTTCGGTTGGAAGTGGACTGGTCTTTCTTTTTCTTTTTTCTCTTCTGCTTGAGAAAGAGTCGCAACTTCTGGCTGCACCTTACTTGGAGTGACAGGAGTGGTTGGAGTCGGCATATCAGCTATCAACGGACTTTCTTCCGCTTCCTTCGTTCCGACTTCTGTGATCTGGTCCTGGGCCTCCACTTCGACAAAGGCATCGACTTCTGTCCGAATTTCTTTGCCTTCTTCTTGTCGAACCTCGATCAATTTCAAGCGGCGTCCGACCTTCCCTGCTTGAAGGATTCGGCTTTCGCCCTTGGCCAAGTCCTTGTTCTCACGCGTTTGACTCTCAAACGGAATCTCCTCTGCTTCGATGAGAAGTTCTGGCTTTTCAAGAATCAAATCCCGAACACCTTGATCTGGGCGTGTCTTCGTCAGGGGTTCATAATTGTGAGCATCTTCTAAGATGGTTTCAAGGGCTTCCACTTGATTAGCTGCAGCAACCAAATCTGGCCGCTCTTGATCCAACAACTGAGTCAAGTCCGTCAATTGTCCTTGAACAGTTGGTTTGAGATCTGCTTTCAAGCGATCGAGAGAAGTAGTCTTGATCTTTTCTACTCCTTCTCTGATGATCTGTTGCAGCTCCTCTTGACTGAGCAACTGGCTATCTTTCCCTGATAGGATAAATCGGTCTACTTGGATAGCTCTAGATGACTGAGGATCATTGAGGGCTGGATCCAGGTGCAAGCGTAGCTGGTGGTAGCCTTTTGCTAGGCCTTGCAGATTGACCAAACTCTGGTCGAGCTTGCGTTGGTCTCCATAGCCACTGAAATAATGGTCGCCGTCGATCTCATAATCATGGCCCCGACCTTCTTCGAAGGCCATTTCTTTTCCATCCAAAGTGACGCTGTAGAGACCATGACTTGGATCAACCACTCCTCGGACCTCCACGCCTGTTCCCTTAAAGGTAATGGTCACGTCAATGTGTTTCTTGCCTTCCTCATCAGTCACTTGGTTAAAGCTCGACCAAGATTCTGTGCCATTTGAAAAGTCTTTGTTGTCCGTCTCATGGTGCCAACCCTCACTGTAATGCAGTTTCGGATCTTGGTCATCCACTTCTTTGCGATTTTCTGGCAACTGGTCTTCATTCATCACTTGGACTGTCAGTTCTGGAATAAAGCCGACCAGACTTCCTTGATCCGGATGGAGCAATTTGACCTTAAAGTCATAGACGTCGGTCGCTTTTCCTGCAAAATCAAGGGTTGGAACTTGGACTGTTTTTTCCGTCTCTCCATCTGCGAACTCAAGGGTGACGTTGGTATCTTTATAGACCTTACCATGAACCCCTGTTCCCGGTTCTGTGATCAATTTGAGACTGGCACTCCCTTTAGAGCCACCTTTTCTCTTGACGACGACTTGCGCTGGGTCGCCTTTCTTAACAGCTAGGGTTGGATGAGCAAACTCAAAGAGACCCTTTTCTTGGTTATTGAGGGCATAAATCCCTTCCGTTGCGATTGCATCTCCCTTGTTATTGACCAAGGTCAAGGTATGGGATCCTGCTGCCAAGTCCGGTGTTTCATAGACCTTTTGGCTCCGTTTGCGGCTTGAGCTTTGGGTATTGACGGTCGCTAGCTTTTGTCCATCGACATAGACATCCATTTCCCCATGACCAGGGTCGACGGTTGCGACGACGTAGGCCTTGGTGCCTTCAAACTGATAAGTCACCGAAGCTCCCTTTTCCTTGGTCCACATAGAAGTGCCTCGGACGCCTTCTCCCTCTTCATTCCATTGGCCATTGGCCCGCTCAGCTGTCCGGTCGGAATGATAAGTCAAACCAAGCGGATAGCCATCGGTTTCTTCAATGCTGGCTGGTGTCTTATAGACAGAGACTCCGTTCAAGATTGGAGTGGCTTGGGCATCGGTGATGGACACCCGGATATAGCGACTATCAACTGGTTGCCCTTTGATCAAACGGCGATACCCTACGGTTGAGCCAGCCCCATAAGGAACCCATTGCCCATTCACTGCCACATCAATGGTGAAACCAGAAATCCGTTGGCCTTTCTCGATGGTTTCTTTGAGCTCTACCACATCAAAGTGTTGCTCTTTTCCAAGATCAAGGACAAAAGAGCCGGTTTTGGCATCATCTGCAGGTGCCCAACTGGTCTTTTCATCGCCATCTGTCAAATGGCTGGCCTTGTAGAGAGGATTGCGCCGTGTCGAGTCAGCTTCTACCAAAGCTCCTGCCGCATAGTTCACACTGTAGAGTTGGTCCAAGGTCTGGCGGAATTCTTTCAAACGGGCCACATCGGCCTCCGCAAATTTTCCGTCTTGATTGGGTGGAATATTAAGCAGAAGCGGAGTGCCACGGCCGACCGATTTGAAGTAAATGTCCATCAATTCGCGCAAGGACTTAGGCTCTTGATTGTCATGGTAGAACCAGCCGGAGCGAATAGAAACATCGGCTTCTCCCACTGAGTATTGCTTCCCTTCCGGATCCCCGTGATTGAGGTAGCTGTTGGATGGATTGTTGCGGATCTTATCCGGATTGACCTTATGCCAAACTGGATCTCCAGCGATCCCCTTCTCATTTCCGATCCAACGAACATTGGTGGGCTCAGCCGAGAAGATGGCAATGTCCCCTTGGGCCTTACGAATGGCATCAAACCACTTGTCGAAGGTATAGGTGACTTTTTGAGCCCCATCGCCCCGCGCTCCATCCATCCAGACTTCTACGAACTTGCCCTTGTTACCATATTTTGGATCTTCAAGGATTTCTTTGAGCTGGTTGAGATAGTATTCGTTGTATTGGTCCTCTGTATCCACATGGTAGAGCGGGCTGTGAGCATCCCAAGGCGAGAGGTAGACCCCCATATCCATGTCATACTTGCTGGCAGAAGCAGAAACCTCGGCTAGGATATCGCCTTTCCCTTCCTTCCAACCGCTTTTAGCAATTGTATGGTCGGTGTATTTGGATGGGTACAAGAGGAAGCCATCGTGGTGCTTGACGACCATGATGGTTCGTTTGAAGCCCGCGTCTTTCAGGGTTTTGATCCACTGATCGGTATCCAGATGCTCTGGATAGAAATAATAAGGATCTTCTTGCCCATCTCCCCACTCACGATCGTAGTAGGTATTCATCCCAAAGTGGATGAAAGCTGCTAGTTCTTCGCGGTGGTATTGCATCTGAGCCTTGCTTGGAAGTGGTCCGTAATCCGCAATCTCAGTCTCCTCGTTTAGAGAAGTGGCTGGTTGGCTTGCTTCTGTCCCTTGACTGACTGTGCGATTTTCTTTCTCACTAGTAGCTGCTGAGGGCTGTTCTGATTCTTCTTGGTGCTCGTTCACAGTTTTCTCCTCCTTTCCTTGATCTCCTGCATTGCTCGTTTCAACCCGTTCTTCACGTGGTTCACTATTCTCAGCTTGTTCCTCTGCGTAACTGGTAGTCACTCCCAAAAAACAAGTCGCTACGACTACCGAGCAGACGCCTACTGAGAGTTTACGAATGCCAAATCGATTTCTCTTATCAAATAATCTTTTTCCCATATTCCATTCCTTTATGTCATCAGGTAAAGAGGGTGGAGACTTTCCCCATCCTCTTTCTGTTACCTGTGAACTTTTCACCGTATAGTTGCTGGCTTATCCAGCTTTTTACTTGGCCTTATCGGCTCTTTTTTTCTGATCATCCAGCACAGCACCGGCAAGACCTGCTGCTAAGAGACCTGCCACAAGGCTTGCGACGCTTTCTTCCGTTCCTGTATTTGGTAATCTACCTTCGGAAACTGGAGCAGTTGAAACTGCTGGTGTTTGAGCTGTTTTCTCGACTTCCTTCCCTGCTGCATCTGTCCCTTCCTGACGCACTGCTTTGACCTCAAGAGATGCTTGAGGAGTTGCGATAGCTACTGGTCCTTCTGAGCCATGAGGGCGCTCTGGGTTCGGAAGCGGTTGTGGTTCTGGCTGCGGTTGCGGCTGTGGCTGTGGCTCTGGTTGTGGAGTGTCTGGAAGTACCTCTTTCGTGCCCACCTCTGTGATCTCTGCCACTGGATCTAGTTCTACAAAGGCATCTAGTTCCTTCCGGCTTTCCACACCATTTTCTTGAGAAACTTCCACCAAGCGCAATTTGCGGCCTTTTTGACCTTCTTGAACCACACGTTTCTCACCTTTTGGAAGATCCGCATTTGGACGTTCTAAGCGTTCAAAGTCCATCTCTTCTGGCTCAATCACCAACTCTGGTTTGGTATGAACCAGATTCTTAACCCCTTCTTCAGGAATGGCTGAGCCTGTAGGTGCTTTTGCGGAGAGAGAAAGTTGATATACTTTTTCGAGCTTGCCATCTTCTGAGACAACCTTGACAAGAATCGGAGCATTGCCACTTTTAGCATCCACGACTGTAACGGCTGTCCCATTCTTGCCTTGTGCTGAAACGATTGGACGGTCTCCCTCATACTCTAGATGATAATCTGTCACATCTGGTTTAAAACCTTCTAGGTCTTTGCCATTCACTTGGATCGTAACATCAGTTGTTGCCTGGGCCTCTTCTGTTGGGGCGTAGGCGCTCAATTCAATGATTCCAATTCCTTTTAGATTTTCATCACGGACCATTCTTAAACGGATGGCTTTGGTTCTGGTTTCGTTGAAGCTGAGGTTAGAGATATAGCCCGGTTCAAAGGCATAATCCAAGCTATACGGGATTTCTTCCCAGTTAGAGGCCTGGTTAAATGGATGATCTGGAAGATTCTTCAGATTGCCATAATCATCCGGAACATCAAAGTCTGGACCAATGTAGCGTTCAAGAACCGTTTTCGTTGGCAGACCTGTTTCCTGATCTGCAAAGAAGTCGACCGCTACTTTATTGACCAAGCGCTCTGTTACTTGACCATTTTTCTTGAAGATGAGACCAGCAAACACTTCTGTTTGATCCGGCTCTCTCTTCCAGTTGGTCCAACGGTAGTATTCGTTGTAGCCACCATCGTTGATGTAATCGATATAGTCGATTTGATTTGGATCGAGATCATTGGTTTCACTAGCAAATGCCCTGGTATCTTCTGCATTGTAGTCACGATTCACAGAGAGGTTTTCTCCTGTCTTTTCGGACACCCGGACGGTCAGCTGAGCTGTCAGATCATAACCGAGGACCTTTCCTTCTAACGTGAAGCCGCCTTCATGAGAAAGTGCATCAGCTGGTAGAGGCTTCCAGTCCACCGTAAGTTCCTTGCGTTCGTAACCTGTGTCCCCTTTGAAGTAGACACCTACTGTAGATGGTAGAACCAGATCTTGACCGACTTTCACAAAACGGCTGCCTGCTTCTACTGCTACTGGGGTAGCTTGTTTCAGTTTTTCTGCATCACTTGTGAGATGGAGGCGGTATTCTTGTAAGATAGTACCATCTTCCGCTTTATGGATGACACGGATTGGCTCACCTTCATGGACGCTTGGCACAACCGTTGTAAGGCCGTGATGGCTGGCTGTCGCTTCCACTTGTGGATAAGCCCGATCACGCGCATCGATGTAGTAATCGGTCACACTTGGGTTGACACCTGGCAAGACATCGCCATTGACACGAATGGTCAACTGGCTCTTCTCTTCTGCCGCAACCTTATTGGCAAAGATCTGAATCTCTGAAATAGAGCTTCCACGCTTGCCTTCTGGCGTCTTCATACGGATACGAACAGCATAGGTGTCGACTTTATCAAAACTGAAATGATTCATCTTACCAGCTGCTACCGGTTCTTCAACGGTTAGGTTGCTGACTTCTTTCCAGTTAGCTGGATTGTTAAATGGATGGTCTGTTTCGTCTTTGACACGATTTGGATTGCTTGGAACTGTTGGGATTTGTTCCCCTGTATAGTACTCAATCACATACTCACTTGGAGCCCCAACGCCGTGGTCTTCGTGGAAACCAACATGGAGGTTGTCCACTGCTCGCTTGGTCAAGATACCAGAATCCCCAAACAAGATACCGACAGAATCTTCCGCATTGTTACGGCCCCAGTTGGTCCAACGGTTAGCTGGAGCATCGGTAAAGGAGATGACCTTGTCATTAACCTTAGCAACTGGATCTGCATCGTTAGAATCACTTGCAAAAGCGAGTGGCAAGACAGATCCTGTCCATTGCTCTGCTACATTGGCACCCTTGACTGTGTTTGCGGAAACACGAATATGAAGACGTGTTGGAAGATCCGTTCCTTCTACACGACCGGCTAGGACAACTTCTCCTTCTTTGGCCAAGAGTTGCGGATCGACCGCATCCCAGGCCACCTTGGCAGCATAGGTCTTACCATTAGAGTGATAGGTCCGCACGCTTTCTGGAAGAGCTGGTTTTTCTCCGACTGGAGTGGTAGTGCTGACTTCTTCTACAGCGATAATGCCTTCAACCGTCACTTGAGCTTGGGCTTCTTTTTCCACACCCTCTACATGACCTGTGACTGTAAAGCTATGGTAATCCTTGACTTGATCTGCGGTTACAGCATCCCAGGTCACGCGTTTTTCTTTCGGGAATCCCTTGTCATACTCGACCAAGACGGTCTCTGGAAGAGCTGGCAAAACATTTCGATCCGTACTGATCCGTACAGGACGCACCTTCACAACCGTCTTTTCTTCTGGATTTGGCGTGATGGTAAAGCTGACTTCTCCTGTTTGTCCTTGGAAGTTAGCTTCTAAATGAACCAATCCTGCTTCTCGCAATTCCAAACCTTTATTGGTTGCGACGGCTTTTCCTTGGCTACCAGCTCTTGTTTTCACATCGATTTGATCTGCTTTGAGACTTGCCTGGCTACCATCTTGGTAATGGGCAATGACTTCAAGTGGTACCGTTTGGTCTTCCTTGAGTTCCTGTCCTTCTGGCAGACGCAATTCCAAACGCTCGATCTGTGGACTTTCTTCTTGGAATTGGACCACATAGGTCTGTACAGCTCCCGTATCCTGAGCAGTCACAAAGATTTGAGCCTTCAAACCATTTTCACGATTAGCTTGGAGGACCGTCACTTGAGCATTTTCTGCACTTGCTGTGACTTGACCTGGCTCTTGACCATAATCGAGGGAACGGAAAATAGTATGGTTGCCACTACCAAATTTTGGAAGGGCTACCCCATCTAGCTGAACCGTTGGTTTCTTAGCCTTGGCTACATCTCCTCCTGCAACCACTAGTGTCGCTTGGACCGTTTCCCCATTGCCTAGGAGTCCTGTCGCTTTCAAGCGTGCTCCTGGTGTAGACAATTGATCTTCTTGACCAGCTTCCAAGGTCCATTGATCGACCTCATAGTGGGCAGTGGTCCCATCAGTGAAGACTAATTGCACAGCCTTATCCACTGTTGCTAGATCTGCTCCCTGTGGGATTTGTTTGATGACTGGAAGGACTTGTTCCACGCCGATCACATCGACCAGAGCTTCGACCGTGCGTCCTTGAACATGACCTGTCACACGGACTTGGCCAGCACGGCTATAGTCTGCTGCATCCCATTCAACGGCTTCTTCTTGGGCCTTGCCATCACTATAGACCACATTGACCTTACTTGGTAAGGCTGGCTCTTCTCCTAGATAAGCACTTTGTCGAATAGGTTCCACACCTAATACAGTTCGTTCTGCTTGGTCCTTCTTACCTGTAAAGAGGCTGACTTGGTCTGATTGCAAGCGATCTGAGTCTGCATACAGAGTAAAGGCACCCGCCTGCTCAGTTGATTTGACAATCACAACCCCTTTGCCATTGAAGGCTTTGCGTTGCCATGTGCCATCTTCCTGCGCTTTGTAGCGTTCACGGCTGGCTTGTTCTCCATTATCGACACCGACAATTTGGCCTTGTCCATGCAAATGGAAATGCACCAAATTATTGGCAGTTGGTACGACACGACCTTCTTCATCGACGATTTCGTAGGTAATATAGGTCAAATCTTTGCCGTCCGCTGCAATCGCGTGTTCTTCTTTCAACAAACGGACACCCGCAGGCTTGCCGGCTGTTTCGACTTGATCTTTCGCAATCACTTCACCCGCTTCGTTGCGCGCAATAGCTTCCACTTTACCTGGTACATAAGGTACCAACCACTCTAGATAGAGTTCATCTGGTTTTGCCCCTTCTTGGTAGGTCCGGCCATCAGCTGTGGTCTTCTTGGTAAAGGTCTTGACTCCTTGTGATTTCCCATTGACAATCAATTCCACACTGTGAGCATTGGAGAAGGTCCGAACAGGAATCCGTCCTTCTTCATCCATGACACGATTGGCTAATTCTGGATTGTCCCAGTTCCAATGTGGCAAGAGATGGACCATTGGATGTTTCTCAGCCGATACCCATTGACTTTGGTAAAGGTAAAAATCATTCTTCGGAAGGCCAGCCGTATCGACAATACCGAAATAAGAACTTTTCACAGGTGTGTCATTTTGGTTATGCCATGGTGTTGGCTCGCCGATATAGTCCGTACCGGTCCAGATAAATTGTCCTGCATAGCCGGCATGATCACGGTCAAAGGTCCAAGAGGCGGTCGCTGTCCGACCCCAACCAACCCGGTCATTGCCGTAGTCTGATTGTTCATAATGGCGGTCTTCTTGGTTGCTACCGACCCACTCTCTTTCAGGGTGATAGTAAGAGCCCCGTGTCCGCGTTGCAGAAGAGGTTTCTGAGCCATAAATGAGCCAGTTTGGATGTTTCGCCCGTAAGCTTTCATAGTTGGCCTCTGAATAGTTGAAACCAACCGCATCAAGCTCTGCGGCTACCTTTTCATGGCCTCCTGAACCATCACCAAAGCGGAATTTATCAGCTCCCATGGTGACATAGCGGGTTGCATCCACGTCCTTGATGGTCTTGACTAACCGACGAACAGTTGCGACAGATTTGTCTGAACCATCTGCTTCACCGACTTCATTACCGATCGACCACATGACAATGGCTGGATTGTTCTTGCCCCGCTCTACCATGGTCCGTAGATCGTAATCGGACCAAGTATCCCCCTTACGAGCTTCTGGGTGAGTGGCATCCTTTTCAAAGAAACGACCGTAATCGTATTGTTTCTTGCCACCATACCAGGTATCAAAGGCTTCTTCTTGGACCATCAAGCCCAACTCAGCAGCAATTTTTAAGGTTTGTTCACTGGCTGGGTTGTGGGTCGTCCGGATGGCATTGACTCCCATGTCCTTCATCTGTTTGAGACGACGGTATTCAGCCTTGTAATTTTCCTCAGCTCCAAGAGCCCCGTGGTCATGGTGAAGGGATACCCCGTGGAATTTCGTCGCCACCCCATTGAGGAAGAAGCCACCTTCTGGCGTCCAGTTGAGATAGCGATAACCAAAGCGTTCCTTTTGCACATCGACCAACTGCGAATCCCGATAAACACGCGTATACAAGGTATAGAGAGCTGGATGATCCGTTTTCACATCCCAGAGGGTTGGTTTTTCAACATGCAAGGTTTGAGAAAGGTTGATCGCTTGACCTGCTAGAACAGCTTGTGCTTCACTGCGCGTTTTTTCGCTCACCACTTGGCCATTTTGATCAACAATTTCATATTCCGCATAAATACTATGGGCTTGATCATCCTGGTTGACAATGCGGCTCTTCACAACTGTATCCACTGCCCCATTTTGCTGTTTTTCCAACTGAGGGGTCGTAATCGTTGTCCCATACTGCGCTAAATGAACCTTGTCCGTTACACTCAGCTTAACATCCCGGTAAATCCCACTACCAGAATACCAACGGCTACTTGGTTGTTGATTGACCACATGAACGGCGATGGTATTCTCGCTTCCATCCGCATTTAAATAAGGAGTAATATCATAAGAAAAGGCATTGTAGCCATTTGGATAATGACCGACGAATTGTCCGTTTACATAGACTTTGGAATCCATATAAACCCCGCCAAATTCCAAGCGGACCTTCTTATCTAGATCTTTGTCGTCCAAACGGAAGGTCTTACGATACCAAGCATCCCCTCCGTTTAATTGACCCCCCTCATTTTGAGCAGGAGAGTTGTGATCGAAATCAAAGAAAATAGACCAGTCATGAGGAAGATCTAATTTTTTCCAATCCTTGACATCCACTTGACGCCCTTCTGCACCAGGAGCTGCATTTAATTTAAAATACCAATCTTTATTAAAATCACGTTCTCGATCTTGCACAATATCCTCCGCTACACGATTTTGATCTGGA
The DNA here is from genome assembly GCF_001813105.1 of Streptococcus sp. HMSC072C09. Taxonomy (NCBI): domain Bacteria; kingdom Bacillati; phylum Bacillota; class Bacilli; order Lactobacillales; family Streptococcaceae; genus Streptococcus; species Streptococcus sp. HMSC072C09. The sequence continues at coordinate 28,124 of NZ_KV811503.1, forward strand.
GCAGCAGTTTCTTCCGTTCCTGTAGCACGCTCAGATGAAGTAGAAACAGGCTGGCCCTCTCCTTGAGGGGCTGGCTTTTCCTCAGCTCTGGTAGGGGTGATGACAGCTGGAGCTTCTGAAACTCTTGCACCAGCTTCAGGAACTTCCGCTTCTGAATTTTCCGTCACAACACTTGGTGTCTCAATCGAAGTCGGTTCACTTTCGAGGGCTGGCTTTTCTTCCGCATGGACCCTTGAAAGACCCAAGGCAGAAATCCCAATCACAACAGAACAAGCTCCAACTGAGAGCTTACGAATACTAAAAACAGGACGCTTTTCAAAAAAAGACTTTCCCATAAAAACCTCCTCTTAGGATTAACAATTAAATTTGTAAGCGCTTTCTTATACCTGCGAACGCTTACAGAAAATCACATATTAACTATACCAAAAAAAGAGGAGCGATAGGCCTCGATTTCGCTCCAACTATAGTTAGATTAAGAATTCCTTTAATTAGTGGAAATCTCCTACAAACCAAAAAAATAGAAGCCAACGGCTTCTATTTTTTTATGATCTTATAATCCTGGTTCTTGACCAAGTTCAGCAGCCACCATCCAAATGTTCTTTTCAAGTTCTGCTTTAGCCCCAACAAAGATATCATTAGTTACATCGTCACCTTCAGCATCAGTGACATCCAATGCTTTTTGGTAAAGGCCATCAAGGTAATGAAAGATTTCAAGAACACGTGTCAAGCTTTCTTCTACATTTTTTGTAAATGCTCCACGGCGTTCTTCAATATTGCTGTGTTCCAAAAATTCAGTCATGCTAGAATAAGGAGCCCCACCAAGAGTGATCAAGCGTTCGCTCACTTCATCCAAGGTTGCATCCAAGCTGTCCATGTATTCGTCCATTTTTGGATGCCAAACCATAAAGCCACGTCCACGCATATACCAGTGTACTTGGTGGAGGGCAATGTGAGCTACGTAGAGATCTGCTACGACTTGGTTCAAGAGCGCTTTTGTCTCTGGAAGACTTTCTTTATTAGAAGGTGCAAAAGTTGCTACATCAGTAGCTGCTTCATGTTTCATCATTGTCATGTTGTTCTCCTTTTTATAATGATTCTAATTAATTATGTCTTTATTATAATCCTTCTAATTAAGAAAGTCAAGATAAAAGATTCAAAAAAAGATAAATTTAAAAAAAGTTGGAATAGTTGTCAATTGATAGAAGATACGATAGAATGAAGAAGACTAATCGAAAGGCTTTTCTAATGAAATACATTCTTACATTTTTGATCTCTATGGTTCCTCTCGTGGAACTTCGTGGCGCTGTTCCCTTCGCTATTTCAAGAGGAATTCCCCTCTGGCAGGCCCTCACCATTGGGGTTATTGGCAATATGCTTCCGATTCCTATAATCTTCTTCTTTGCCCGTCATATTCTCGCTTGGGGCGCAGATAAACCAGTCATCGGCTCCTTCTTCACCTGGTGTTTGAACAAGGGCCATAGAGGCGGACAGAAATTAGAAAAAGCTGCAGGAGACAAGGGAATCTTCTGGGCCTTATTGCTCTTTGTGGGAATTCCTCTTCCGGGAACTGGTGCCTGGACCGGTGCCCTTGCAGCTTCTATCCTTGACTGGGACTTCAAACGCAGTAGCCTCGCAGTCATGCTCGGAGTGATACTAGCCGGCCTCATCATGGGAACCCTGTCCCTGCTTCTAGGAATCGATACCTTCGCACATTAAGCAAAAGACTGAAGAAACGGCTTCAGTTTTTGCATACAAAAAAGATGCTTCCGTTCCTCTAAGAGTATAGACAAACTGTTTTTTTTAAAATCTAATAAATTCTATAAAACAAAAAAATTTATTTATTAGAATTACTCAGTCATCTACTAAAACTTTCCGCTGTGAGAAAAGTGCTAGAAACAATCATGTTTCTAGCACTCGGGAGTTTTGGAACCTTAGGTCCAAAACTAAGTCATGGAACTTCTTTGAAGTTCGCTGACGTCCGTACTCACCTAAGGAAAGTTATTTAGATGAATTTATCTTGCAAAAAAGAGGTTTCCTTCGAAACCTCTTATTTTTAATTCTTAGTTGTTAAGAGCTGCTGCCATTGTAGCTGCAACTTCTGCTTCAAAGTCATTTGAAGCTTTTTCAATACCTTCACCAACTTCAAAACGAACGAATTCGATAACGGAAGCATTTACTGATTCAAGGTAAGCTTCAACTGTCTTGCTGTCATCCATGATGTAGACTTGTGCAAGAAGAGTGTAGGCTTGGTCAACTTTTGTGTTGTCCAAGAAGAAGCGATCCATTTTACCTGGGATGATTTTATCCCAGATTTTTTCTGGTTTACCTTCAGCTGCCAATTCAGCTTTGATATCTTCTTCAGCTTGAGCAACCACTTCGTCAGTCAATTGTGCTTTTGAACCGAATTTCAAGTGTGGAAGAGCTGGTTTACCAACCATTGCACGGCTTTCGTTATCTTGGTCGATGACGTGGTTCAATTGTGCCAATTCATCTTTCACGAATTGTTCATCCAATTCTTTGTATGAAAGAACAGTTGGTTTCATCGCAGCGATGTGCATTGAGATTTGTTTAGCAAGTGCTTCGTCTCCACCTTCGATCACAGAGATAACACCGATACGTCCACCGTTGTGTTGGTAAGCACCGAAGTGTTGTGCATCTGTTTTTTCAAGCAAAGCAAAACGACGGAATGAAATTTTTTCACCGATTGTAGCTGTTGCAGATACGTATGCAGCTTCAAGAGTTTCACCTGAAGGCATTGTCAAAGCAAGAGCTTCTTCGTTGTTAGCTGGTTTACCTTCAGCGATCACTTTCGCTGTTGCGTTTACCAATTCAACGAATTGAGCGTTTTTCGCAACGAAGTCAGTTTCAGCATTTACTTCAACTACTGCTGCAACGTTACCATTGACATAAACACCAGTCAAACCTTCAGCGGCAACACGGTCAGCTTTCTTAGCTGCTTTAGCCATACCTTTTTCGCGAAGCAATTCGATCGCTTTTTCGATATCACCTTCAACTTCAACCAATGCTTTTTTAGCGTCCATGACACCAGCACCAGATTTTTCACGCAATTCTTTTACAAGCTTAGCTGTAATTTCTGCCATTTTTGTTCTCCTATATTTTTAATAAAATAAGAGGGTCGGGCTGAGCCCTGCCCTCTTAGGTTCGTTACTTATTGAATGAAATTAAGCGTTGTCGCCTTCTACAACTTCAACGATTTCTTCGATTGAATCAGCTTGACCTTCAGTAGCTGCCAATTCAGCTTCTACTGTAGCAACACTGTCTTCACCTTGACGTCCTTCGATAACAGCGTCAGCCATTTTCGCAGTGATCAATTTAACAGCGCGGATAGCGTCATCGTTCGCTGGGATGATAACATCGATATCATCTGGGTCAGTGTTTGTGTCGACCATCGCTACAACTGGGATACCCAATTTCTTAGCTTCTTTAACAGCGATTTGTTCTTTATGTGGATCCACAACGTACATTACGTCTGGGATACGAGGCATGTCTTCGATACCGCCCAAGAATTTTTCAAGACGAGCGCGTTGTTTGTTCAACAATGCAACTTCTTTCTTAGGAAGAACTTCAAAAGTTCCATCTTCTTCCATGCGTTTGATTTCTTTCAAACGAGCGATACGTTTTTGGATTGTTCCCCAGTTAGTAAGAGTTCCACCCAACCAACGGTGGTTGATGAAGTATTGACCTGCACGAACAGCTTCTTCTGCAACAGCATCAGCAGCTTGTTTCTTAGTACCTACGAACAAGATAACTGCATCGTTTGCAGCTGCATCACGCATGAAGTCGTATGCTTGGTCTGCATATTTTACAGTTTGTTGCAAGTCGATAACGTGGATTCCGTTACGTTCTGTGAAGATGTACTTAGCCATCTTAGGGTTCCAGCGACGAGTTTGGTGACCGAAGTGTACACCAGCCTCAAGAAGTTGTTTCATTGAAATTACTGCCATGAGTAGTTTCTCCTTTTTTGTTTTTTTCTCCTCTCTCAGACGTCAACTTGCAGCACGACCACAAGGGCAACGGTGCCACAATGGATCCGAGATGAGTATTTGCTGTCTTAGACAACTCTATAAGTATAGCAGAAATCACTAGAATTCGCAAGCTATTTGAGAGATTTTTTCAATCCCTACGATGAAATGGTTTTCTAAAGTTGTTTGACGTAAAAAGTTTTTCTTGACCTATCTTTATTTTTAGGTTACAATATTATATGTTATGGCGGTATAGCCAAGTGGTAAGGCACGGCTCTGCAAAAGCTTGATCGTCGGTTCAAATCCGTCTACCGCCTTGATAATAAAATTTTTTATCATCTTTTATCTTTTAAAAATTCCCCTAGCAATAGGGGGTTTTTTTGTTGCCATTTGCTCCATTCCTTGATTATTGATATAATAAAACCTCGCCTGATCGGCGAAGCACATTAGAAAGGGTATTTATGAAAAACATTCGTTTCTTTACGATCGGTCTTCTTTCACTAGTGACACTAGCCGCTTGCTCACCTGCCAATTCTGCGCAATCAGCAAAAACCGCTTCTAGCTCTAGAAAACCGATCAAACAATCTTCTACCAAAACATCATCTAGTAAATCGTCGACCACTTCTTCAGACAGCAGTAGCTCAGATGATTTTTCAGGTCGCTTCAGCTTGGATCCAGATGATGGCGCATCTCTCCAATATGTGCCAGGAGCTGCATCCATTCCTGAGATCGAAAAGCTCAAGAACCTCCACCCTACCACCGGTTTTGTATTAAGAACCGAAGATGGACAAGAGGTTGGTGGGCCAAAAGAAAGAAACAGTTACGATGACGTAGTAGCAGCCTTTGGTCAACCCGTAAGTAGTACAGACAGTGCGAATCCTGGCGATGGGGTCAATGTTTGGGCAACAGACAATGGCGATATCATGGCTTTCTTCCGCAATAATGTGTTAACAGATATCACCTTCCGACTAAGAGGGGGCGATGCCAACCACCAGTCTACTGGCAGCATTTCCAAATCCGATACACCAAAAACGGCCCTCGAACGTCTCGGAAAACCCTATGCCATTATGCGTTCAGAAAATGGGACCAGCTATGTCTATAAAGATAGCAACGGAGATGAATCTAGCTTCTCTACACAAGGAAATAAGATCTTCAATGTTACGTCTACTGCAGAAACCAAGCAGTTAAAAAAGATCACTGGCCTGGATAAAAATCAATAACGATCCATACAAAGAACCCTCCAAGTTTTTCTTGGAGGGTTCTCTTTTTCTTACATTTCAGCAATTTGGTTCAAATTCACTTCTGCAACTGTATCGTTACCGAACATAGAAATGACCATTTTCACCTTGTTGTTATCAATTTCAGTGATCTTACCAGTATAGTCTGTGAAGGCACCGTCGATGATGCGAACTGTGTCGCCCACCTTGACATCCAAATCAAACTCTTGAACGGTTTGACCCATAGAGAGCAAGATGCTGCGGATCTCTTCTTCCAACAATGGAGTTGGTTTTGAACGGTTCCCGTGTGATCCAACGAAACCAGTAACGTTCGGTGTATTCCGAACGACAAACCAAGCTTCATCTGTCATGACCATTTCTACCAAGACATAACCTGGGAAGCGGTTTTCTTCGATTTCTTTTGTTTTACCGTTTTTCTCAACTTGTACGGTTTGAGTTGGAATCTCTACGCGCAAGATGTTTTCTAACATATTGTAAGTTTGTGCACGTTGCAAAAGATTCTCTTTTACCTTGTTTTCATATCCTGAGTAGGTTTGTAGTACAAACCAGCCTTTATCAAAACTGTCCATTTGGGCATCCTTTCTTTCTGTTTAGCCTGCTCGAGCTTTTGTGAACATACTAAAAAAAGCCTCTTGGCTTTCCTTTTCCTAGCTTCATTATACCACATTTTGCAGGAATGCAAAGAGGTTTGCTGATTTATTTTTAAGAAAAGGCAATAAAAAATGGGACCCAGAAGGTCCCACCTGGCTTCTTTTCTTAAAAGAAATTGATCATGTGCAATAGGCCACGTGCAATGACTTTGTCGAACAAATAAATCAATGCCACAAAGAAAGCGGTGTACTCAATCACTGAGATAAAGTTTTTCCATCTTTCCTTGCGATTTGGCCAAGTTGTATCTTTTAGTAAGACGAAAATATCTTTAATGAATTTCACAACTCTCTCCTATCGTGTTTCTTTATGGATGGTATACTTGCTGCAATGCTTGCAGAATTTATTGACTTCTAGACGTGTTGGTTTTGGCGTCCCACTCAACTTAATGGAGTAATTGCGTGACCCACAAACCGTACACGCTAGACTTGCTTTTTTTAATGCCATAACGCCTCCGTTCACCCCATTATAGCAAGTTTTCCACGTTTTGACAAGGACAGAAAATCTCCTGTCAAGAAAAAAGCAAATCTAAAGCGTTATCACTCAGGTTTTTTCCTCATTTTTGGTAAAATAAAACAAAAGGAGACGAATATGAAAAGTGATAACCTAAAAGAAAGTAGAAATATCGAAGACCGTCGAGGGCAAAGCTACTCCCAATCTTCAGGAAACAGTAACCTTGGCGGGGGGATTTTACAGATCTTACTATCGCCTGGAAGCTTCAAGAGTAAGATCATCATTATCCTCCTCATAGTCTTTCTAGGAGGAGGAGCTAGCCTTGGGGGTCTCTTTGGAAATGGGACTTCTTCTCAACCTTACCAATCCACCCAAGTCACGCGCACCAACAAGACCCATGTCGATGATGCAGATGCTGAATTCGTCAGCAAGGTCCTTGCCACAACAGAAGATCATTGGCACAAGGTCTTTCAAGCTGAAGGACGTACTTACCATGAGCCCAAACTAGTCTTCTATACCGGACGGACACAGACAGGCTGTGGGGTTGGGCAAGCATCGGCTGGTCCTTTCTACTGTCCAACCGACAAAAAGATTTATTTGGATATGAGCTTCTACAAGGAATTAACAACCAAATACAAGGCTAGCGGTGACTTCGCCATGGCCTACGTGATCGCTCACGAAGTCGGCCACCACGTACAAAACGAGCTGGGAATCCTTGGCAAATACCATCGGATGCAACAAGGTCTTTCTGAAAAGGAACGAAATGCCATCAGCGTCCGCATTGAGCTACAAGCCGATTATCTAGCCGGTGTCTGGGCCCGCTCCATTCAAGACCGAAATCTTCTGGATATCGGCGATATCGAAGAAGCCATGAATGCAGCCTATGCCGTCGGCGACGACACACTCCAGGAGCAAGCCTACGGCTACTCGGTACCAGATAGCTTTACCCACGGAACTTCCGAGCAACGCATGCGCTGGTTCAAACGGGGCTACCAGTACGGAGATCTCCAACACGGCGATACCTTTAGCTTATCAGATAGTGAACTTTAAATAAAAAACGATTCAGAAATCCTTCTGAATCGTTTTTTTGATTAGAAACCAAGCCAGCCTTTGAAGGTATCCCAAGCGTTTTTCGCTTTTCCTGGAATATCGGCCTCGTCGATTGCTTTTTTCGCATTATCAACCATATTCGACGCCTTTTCTTTGACATCCTCAAAGAAACCTTTGTCTTCTTTGCTGTCTGTTTCTGTATTTTCTTCCCCGACTGGCGCAATACCGTTTTCAGCATAAGAGTTCTTCACTGAGTCAAACTGGGTACCGTCTGTATAAGGCAGAACACTGTTGGCAACATTGCGGAAGATCTCGGACGCCGTTCCAGCACTACTGTCCGTCAGGTAGTGATTTTCATCGGTCGTTGGGAAACCAAGCCATTGACTGATGACCACATCTGGCGTGTAGCCAATCACCCACTGGTCTCCAGAGAGGTCCTTGTTAAAGCTGGTCTCTGTCGTACCGGTTTTCCCTGCCATGGTATAGCCATAAGGCGCAGCGTTAACCCCTGTACCATTACTGAAGGTACCAAGCATCATATTGGTCATCTTATCTGTCGTTGACCCACTAAGCACTCGAGTTGATTTCTGGCTGTGGCTCTTGACCACTTGGCCACTTGCATTTTCGATCTTGGTAATGAGGTGAGCATCATTCATGACCCCGCCGTTAGCAAAGGTTCCATAGGCCTGAGCCATCTGCATCGGATTAGTTGTCACACCAGCTCCCAAGGCAACGGCAAGCGACTTGTCCACCTTGTCCATGTTGAGTCCGAATTTTTTCCCGTATTCAAAGACCGTATCGAGACCCAAATCATTAGCGGTCGCTACGGCTGGAAGGTTAAGGGACTCTGCCAAGGCCTGGTACATCGGTACCGTTGGGCTAGACTGGATTCCCGCATAGTTATTAACCTCATAGCTTCCATATTGGGTGGTACTATTGTCCAATTCCTTATTGGTCGACCAACCCTCAGCAACAGCTGGGCTATAGACAACCAAAGGTTTGATGGTTGATCCTGGACTACGGGCAGCCTGGGTAGCGTAGTTGTAGGTACGGAAACCTGGATTTTGATCGCTTCCGACACGCCCTACGAGGGCCCGAACCCCTCCGGTTTTAGGATCGAGGGCGACACTACCAGATTCTGCGCGCGTGCCGTCTTCCGCTACTGGGAAGAGGGCCGTATTGTCATAGATCACCTGCATGCTTGCTTGGTAATTCTGATCCAGCTCGGTGTAGATCCGGTAGCCATTTTTGACAATGTCTTCTTCGGTCAGGCCGTATTCATTGACCGCTTCATTGATGACCGCATCAAAATAGGATGGGTAGCGGTAATCCTCTGACTTGCCTTCATAGGCATCGACCAGCTGGCCATGGATATCCACAGCCGCCGACTGATCAGCCGTTTTCTGGTCAATATAGCCAGCCGCCACCATATTTTGGAGGACCGTATTGCGGCGATTGGTCGCATTTTCTACTGAGTAGAGCGGGTTATAGATCTCAGGTCCCTTGAGCATACCTGCGAGAACCGCAGACTGATCCAGGCTTAATTGACTGGCTGAAACCCCAAAATACTTCTTGGAAGCATCCTCAATACCCCAAACCCCATTTCCAAAATAGGCATTGTTGAGGTACATGGTGAGGATCTCTTTTTTACTGTATTTCTTATTGATTTCAAGCGCCAGGAAGAATTCCTTGGCCTTGCGCTCCACCGTCTGGTCCTGAGACAGGTAAGCATTCTTGGCTAGCTGCTGGGTGATGGTCGACCCACCACCTGAGCGACCCAGGGTCAAAATCGCTAAGAAGAAGCGACCATAGTTGATCCCGCTATTCTTGTAAAAGCTCCGGTCTTCTGTTGCGACCACGGCATTTTGCAGATTCTCACTAATGGCATCGAGTTCGACATAGGTTCCTTTTTGCCCGGTCAAACTTCCCGCCTGGTCCCCATTCTTATCATAGATAATGGTAGTCGCCTTCAGTGCATTCTGCAAATCCTTGACGTTGGTCGTCTTTGCGAGATAGAAGAGATAGCCCCCTGTCAAGAGGCTAAAGCCTAGCCCAATGATCAGGAGAATCTTGGTTAAATGGAATCGGCGCCAAAAACGACGGAAGGGATGCTGAGAGAGAGGCTTGCTTCTGTGCTTGCCTGAGCGACTATAGGTCGGCTCTACTGTCTCTTCCGGTAGTTCCGTGTCTGGCACTTCTTCTGCCACCGCTTTGGGCGGATGATCCTTTCTAAAAAAAGTGATCAGGTTTTCAAATAATTCTTTTATTCTATTCATACCTGTTATTGTAACACCTTATCCTTGTCCTAGCAAGAAAAGATAGCTCATCCCCTTCTCCCATTTAGTTTTCTTTAAGCTTAGATTTTGCTACAATAGGGTCATGAACTATCAATTTACCATTCCACAATCCTTTCCCCAGATGACTGTGAAAGAGTTGCTTGAGGACTACTTCCTCATTCCCCGTAAGATCCGGCATTTTTTACGAACCAAGAAGCACGTCTTGGTCAATGGCGAGACCATCAACTGGCAGAGCCCCGTTCAAAAAGGAGACCAGATCCAGCTGATCTTTGACGCGGACGATTACCCTGAAAAAGAGCTCCCAGCCGGAGACCCGAGTCTGGTCGAAGAGCTCTATCAGGATGAGCATGTCATCATCGTCAATAAGCTTGAAGGTATGAAAACCCATGCCAATGAGCCGACAGAAATTGCTCTTCTCAACCATGTTTCCAGCTATGTTGGATCCACCTGCTACGTCGTGCACCGCCTAGATAAGGAAACCAGCGGAGCGATTTTATTTGCTAAAAACCCTTTTATCCTGCCCATTCTCAACCGCATTTTGGAAGATAAAAACATCCAACGCGAGTACTGGGCCTTGATCCAAGGTAGCTTAGCACAAAAAACCATCGTCTACAAGGATAAAATCGGACGCGATCGCCACGATCGGCGCAAGCGCCTGGTCGATCCACGCAAGGGACAGTATGCAGAAACCCAGGTGACGCAACTGAAAAAAATCGGGCGCAACAGCCTGGTTAAATGCCAGCTTAAGACGGGGCGTACCCATCAGATCCGGGTGCATCTCTCCCATCATGGGCACCCGATTGTCGGGGACCCTCTCTATAACCCTGCACGCGGAGAGCGACTCATGCTCCATGCTCACCGCTTGACCTTCACCAATCCATTAACCCTTGAAACCATCCAAGTCGAGGCCCCTTCCAAGAGTTTCGAAGAAGGGTTGAAAAAATAAGAAAAGAAGCCTGCGGCTTCTTTTTTTATTGATAGCGAGGGGTTGCAAATCCACGGATATTGCCATGTCCGATTCGGTAGGTATTGCGACGGACTTGGTTGTTGGAGTTTCCTTCAATGGTATGAATGATCCCATTTGAGACGCTCTCGACAATTCCTATGTGATCCGCAAAGCCATTATTTTGTTGGCTATTTTGATCCCAGTTAAAGGTGATGATGTCCCCTGCTTTTGGTGTAGTGGTACCATCTTCATTCCAGATGCCCAAGCGTTTGAAGATCTGGATGTGACGTTCGACTCCACATTCACGGCCAATCAAACCGCTCAAACCTTCCCGCTGGAAGACCGTTGTGACAAAGATATCACACCAATCATCGGTCGTCTTCACTGCATAACCTACAGGAAGTGGTTTGACACTGTTGTAATCATTGACCAATTGATGGTGAGCTGCAGTTCCGCCACGAACACCAACTAAACTAGCTGCTGCCCGTAAGACACGGTCCCGTTGCCCATTCGTTACACGAGGACTAAAAGCAGTTTGATCTACTGTCGCACGAGGATGAAGGGCTGTTTGACCGAGGTTAAAGCCTTCAACGCCACCATCGACATAGTCCACATAGACGTGAGTCGTATAGTTGCCTGATTGGTACTGGTGATTGGCTGTAGAAACCTGCACTTCTGTGTGCATACCAGAAGGTGCTGTTGAATACCAGAAGAGATTTTCCTGATGAGCTTGAGACCACGCAGCGACACGGATGTTCTTAATCTGACGACCTTGAGGCGCTTGATCCACCGTTACTGTATAAGTTCCAGCACCAGAATTGACATTCTTGATAGAAGCTAGCGTCTTGGTCTTGGCATTTCGGAACTCCACTTCTGTAGTCGTTGTACCAGCACCCACACGAGAACCATCATTTTGAATGTAGTAAAGGTGAACATGGTACTTACCAGTAGAGTTCTTGT
>NZ_KV811503.1:39798-40389 GCF_001813105.1 Streptococcus sp. HMSC072C09
CTCCGTTCGCTTGACGAGTCGCTTCATACCAGCGGATATCGTCTTGGCCGTCCTTATCCGACCAAGTTGGAACTTGAACGGTCCGCACACCTTTAGGGCTGTAGACATCCTTAATGATGACGTCAAAGGTACCTGTATCCTTGTTGTTGTTTTGGATCAAGAGACTAGCAGTTGGACGTGATTGATTTTTGTAGTCAATAAAGGCTTTCTTGACAAACTTGTTTTGTCCGTTAGCATCCACATAGAAGACCTGCGCTTCGTACTTGCCATCAGCGTTTTCGTGGTCACTAGCTTTGGCCGTTACAGTATATGAACCGTCTGCCTGGCGAGTTGGCGTGTACCAGATGATATCTTTCATCCCATTGGCATGAGACCAGAATGGAATCTTCACTTCTTTATAACCATCGAAACCTTGAAGGTTCTTAGCTGTAATAGTGAAAGTCCCGTCTGACTCTGATTTTGTAATGGTCAGATCAGCAGATGGTTTAGGAGCTGTGTAATCGATAAAGGCTTTCTTGACAAACTTGTTTTGACCTTGGGCATCCACATAGAAAACTTGCGCTTCGTATTTGCCATCAGCGTTTTCGTGGT
>NZ_KV811503.1:40489-42488 GCF_001813105.1 Streptococcus sp. HMSC072C09
CAGCGTTTTCGTGGTCACTAGCTTTGGCTGTTACGGTATAAGAACCGTCTGCCTGGCGAGTCGGAGTGTACCAGATGATATCTTTTATCCCATTGGCATGAGACCAGAATGGAATCTTCACTTCCTTGTAGCCATCGAAGCCTTGAAGGTTCTTAGCTGTAATGGTGAAAGTACCGTCTGAATCTGATTTCGTAATGGTTAGATCAGCAGATGGTTTAGGAGCTGTGTAGTCAATAAAGGCTTTCTTGACAAACTTGTTTTGGCCTTTGGCATCCACATAGAAGACTTGCGCTTCGTACTTGCCATCCGCGTTTTCGTGGTCACTGGCTTTGGCTGTTACGGTATAAGAACCATCTGCTTGACGATTTGGAGTGTACCAGATGATGTCTTTCATCCCATTGGCATGAGACCAGAATGGAATCTTCACTTCTTCATAACCATCCAAGCCTTGAAGATTCTTAGCCGTAATGGTGAAGGTGCCGTCTGACTCTGATTTTGCAATAGTCAAATCTGCGGAAACTGGAGATTCCTGTTGAGGAACACTCTCATTTCTTGCTGCTACCACTCGTGCGCGTGCGCCATATGGTGCACGACTAGCTACCACAGCTGGCGCTGGTTGCTCTGATACAACCTTGTCGCTAGTGCCCTTGTCAGAAGACTGGTTATTGCCAAGAGTCGGTGTGACAGGTGCTGCCTCTGTTGCAACGGTATTTTCTGTCTGAATACCTTTCTCAACTCCCACTTCTTCGCTCACGGTATTCTGTGCTTCTGATGAAGTTGTTGTTTTTGCAACGACAGCTGATGTATTTTCTGGTGTTTGATCGGACGCATGTTGCTCATCGGCTTTGACTTGTTGTGTCGAAAAAGCCAACAAAACGGCTGTCCCAGCATAAAAAATAAGATCTTTCTTTTTCATGTATCTTCCTTACAATTTTTTATACGGATTGTACCCACATAGTAGTATTATAGCACAAACCGCCGGATCAAGAAACAATATCGTGAGAAGAATCCTATTTTTAAAGAAAACAGAAGGCAAGATTGGCCTTCTGATTAGCTTATGCAAAAATTGAGAAGAAAGGTGCTCCAAGCTTGTTATCCATCGGGTCTTTACTCTTAATAGAGTGAAGATAATTGATGGAGTACCAGCCGTTGTTGCCGCTATTATATGGATCGCGAACATAGGTTCTTCCATTGTCATAACCATGCAAGACCAATTCATGAGTATAAGGATCGCTAGTAAATTGGCTATTGCCTACCGCAGCAAGTACATGCTTGCCAGCCATGAGGGCTTCTGCAATGCCTCCAGCTCCATTAATCAATTGGCTCTTCAAGCCCCAGTTACGAGTGGCAGCTACAATCCCATCAGAATCTGTTCCTGCTTCACCTTTGTTGAATGAATCAGTATTGTTGTAGAGATAATCAGCTACTGTTGTTGGCAAAATAGTTTTACCTAGGATATCTGTAAAGGTCATAGCAAGAGAGGTTGGCACACAACCTGACTGATCGACATTGCTCACACCGTAATATTTCCCAGCCCAACGAGGATCCCGTTGAGAATAATAGGTTGTTTGTGGATTCACCTTTTGATTTCGTGGAGACAAGGCTGTCTGACCGAGGTTAAAACCTTCAACTCCTCCATCTTTGTAGTCCACATAGACGTGAGTAGTATAGTTGCCCGCTTCGTTACCGTGATTATTGGCAGAGACAGTGATCTCTGTGTGCATACCTGTCGGTGTTGCGGAATACCAGTAAAGATTTTCTTGATGAGCTTTAGACCAAGCTGCCACACGAATATTCTTAATCTGACGTCCCTGAGGTGCTTGATCTACAGCTACTGTATAAGTCCCGTTCGTTGCATTAACATTCTTAATAGAAGCTTGCGTCTTGGTCATGGCATTTCTAACTTCTACGTCTGTTGTTGTGGTACCAATACCAATCCGAGATCCATCATTTTGAATGTAATAGAGGTGAACATGGTACTTACCAGTAGAGTTCTTGT
>NZ_KV811503.1:42588-43315 GCF_001813105.1 Streptococcus sp. HMSC072C09
CATGGTACTTACCAGTAGAGTTCTTGTGATCGCTCGCTTTGACCGATACCTTGTAATCTCCGTTCGCTTGACGAGTCGCTTCATACCAGCGAATATCGTCTTGGCCATCCTTATCAGACCAAGTAGGAACTTGCACAGTCTGCACCCCTTTAGGGCTGTAGACATCCTTGATGATGACATCAAATGTTCCTGTATCCTTGTTGTTGTTTTGGATCAAGAGAGTGCCGGTTGGACGAGATTGATTTTTGTAATCAATAAAGGCTTTCTTGACAAACTTGTTTTGGCCTTGAGCGTCCACATAGAAGACCTGCGCTTCGTATTTGCCATCAGCGTTTTCGTGGTCACTAGCTTTGGCCGTTACAGTATATGAACCGTCTGCCTGGCGAGTTGGAGTGTACCAGATGATATCTTTCATCCCATTAGCATGAGACCAGAATGGAATCTTCACTTCCTTGTAGCCATCGAAGCCTTGAAGGTTCTTAGCTGTAATGGTAAAGGTGCCGTCTGACTCTGATTTTGTAATGGTCAGATCAGCAGATGGTTTAGAAGCTGTGTAATCGATAAAGGCTTTTTTGACAAACTTATTTTGGCCTTTGGCATCCACATAGAAGACCTGCGCTTCATATTTGCCATCAGCGTTTTCGTGGTCACTAGCCTTAGCCGTTACAGTATATGAACCGTCTGCTTGACGAGTTGGAGTGTACCAGATGATGTCTTTCATCCCATT
>NZ_KV811503.1:43415-69583 GCF_001813105.1 Streptococcus sp. HMSC072C09
TGTAGCCATCGAAGCCTTGAAGGTTCTTAGCTGTGATGGTGAAGGTGCCGTCTTTTTCTGATTTTGTAATGGTCAGATCAGCTGCGACAGCATTGGCCGGTTTTGTCGCCGTATAATCGATAAAGGCCTTTTTCACAAATTTGTTTTGACCTTGGGCATCTACATAGAAGACCTGCGCTTCGTATTTGCCATCAGCATTTTCGTGGTCACTGGCTTTGGCCGTTACAGTATAAGAACCGTCTGCCTGGCGAGTCGGAGTATACCAGATGATGTCTTTCATGCCATTCGCATGAGACCAGAATGGAATCTTCACTTCCTTGTAGCCATCGAAGCCTTGAAGGTTCTTAGCTGTAATGGTGAAGGTCCCGTCTTTTTCTGATTTTGCAATAGTCAAATCAGCTGATACTGGTGTCTGATTTTTCTTTCCAATGGCTACTGTCGTCGTTGTTCCACCCACACCCGTCATTTGTCCATTGTTCTGAACATAGTAAAGATGGACATTGTAAAGACCGGTTGAGTTTTTATGGTTCTCTGCTTTGACATTGACGATATAGGTCCCATTTGCTTGACGATTAGCTGTATACCAAACAAGGTCATCTTGACCACCTGTTTCTGACCAGATCGGTACAGAAACGGTTCGAACTCCATTTGGTGCCTGAACATTTGAGATGACAACGTCAAAGCGGCCCGTCATAGTATCGTTATTGACAATATCAATCTTCCCACTTAAGCTGCCTTCTGTTGGATCCGCTGCAGGTTTTGCGTTCGCTGTGAAGCGACCGGTATAGTCCACACTGTGGTCAAAGAGGTGTTTTCCTGGAAGCAATTCCGCTTGAGAAGTGAACTGCCAGGCGCCAGCTTTCCCATTGTAACGCAAGCTTTTCGCATCGTTTACAGACAGTTTTGGAGAAGGGTATTGGGCAACCCAGAAATTCTGAAGACCAAATTGAGCGGTGTTGACAGGACCTTTCTTGCGAAGATTGTTTTCATCCAACCAGCTAGCACTGGTGTAGAACATCAAGTTGGTGTAACCATTTTTACGCATTTCGTCCGCCCAAGCTTGGGTGTTGCGGTTAATATTTGGCTGCATCTTGGCATCCTCAAAGTCATTGACCATGAGGGTGTTCTTTGGAATATTCAAGCGTTGCGCTTCTGCAATGTAGAATCGCGCTTCTGCACGCGCTGCTTCCTCAGAAGTATAGCGTGAGAAGTGGTAGGTCGATACTTGCAGACCCGCAGCCTGTGCATTACGAATTTGGTTCTCCGCATTTGGGTTCTTGTACCAAGTGTCTTCTGTCAATTTGACAACGACACCGCCCACGCCTTTATTAGCTAGGGTACGGTAGTCGCCAATACTAATGTCTCCGTTGTGGCTACTCACATCAACGAATGATTTTGGTTGAACCGCCACATCTGTTGAACGACCAGCAGGAGCGTGAGCGCCTGTGTTAAAGAAGGTCGTGCTTCCTGTATTAGACGGAAGAGGAGTTTCTTCTTTCTCAGTCGTCGATGCTTCTGTAGCTTTCTCTACAGATGGGGTTCCACTTTCTGAAGCCGTGGTCTTGCTCGCAGGTGCTACAGACTGTTCAGTCACATTTGCTGGTGCTACATAGTTGCTTGCGACAGGTGCTACCGACTTTTCAGCAACGGCTACTTCTGGCGCTTTTTCAGCTTGGACTTGGTTGCCTTCAGTAGTAGTGGCCTCGTTTGAAACCAGCTCATCTGCACTGACTCCCTGAGCAGATACAGCCATCAAGACTGCCGCTCCGGCATAAAAAATAAGATCTTTCTTTTTCATATAAACTTCCCTTTATACAAATTTTATACGTTAATCATTTTACCACACGGTTTCAGCGATGAAAAGTTTTATAAGGCAAATTTTTAAAATTAGTGATATTTTTTTGAAAAACTAAAAAAAGAAGTCTGTCTGACTTCTTTTGATCTTATGATAAATGCTTTAAGGCTGTCTTTAAGTAGTTACCATCTCGGATTTCTTGGCCAACACGCTTGGCATTGTCTACCAAATCTTGGTAATCGGCATCTGAAAGATTGTCGATTGTCTCCTTCAAGTCATGAAGAGACTCTACTGCAATCCCACAACCCTTCTCAAGCACAAAGTGAGACAAGGCTGACTGTTTCCACACCACCAGCGGAAAGCCCGATGCTAGATAAAGCGACGCCTTGTGAGAGTTGTTGTAGCGAAGGTACTCCCCAAAAACACCACTACAAGTTTCTGCACTATCCCCATCCCAGACTAGTCCAAAACCACCCTCAAGGGCTGCAGGAAGCTCATCCGGTAGGAAGGAGCCAAAGTAAGTTTCATTCTCTAAAGCTCTACTCTCATCAAAACCAACACCATAGAGATTATAGGCAGGTTCTGCAGGAAGAGCATAGAGATAACCAGCTTTTTCCTGGGCCAAATTACCCGCCACAATCATCGGCTGGTCTTTTGTTTGGCCACTTTTTTCTTGGAAATCTGGAATTAAATAGTCAAAAATACCAAGGCTGATAATCTTATCTTCCGCAATTCCTTTATCCACCAAGACAGATTTCATAACTGGATTGTGGGCGATGATCCCATCAGCTGCCTTGAGAAAACTTGCTTCTTGAAGGTACATCCGAATTCTGTGTTTTAAAGGTAGTGAAGTCATATTGGCATGGCGAAGCACTTCTAGGTCATGAATCAAGAGATAGACTTTAATCCCTCTTTTTTGTGCTTTTTTAACCAAATGGGTTGAGAAAAAACTATGGTGGAGCATTGGAAACTGGATCAGCAACTCATCTCCTTGCTTTAGTTGATCCAAGGCTTGACCGAAAGCCTTCGCCTTATGGCGTTGAGCCACAAGGGTACTCATCTGATACCAATTGTCGACAGAAAGGACCAAGGGATGATAGCCTTCTTCTTTCACAATACTTTCTACGTCATTGCGTGCTTTATTTCCTGCGTTCTTTGCGTTGACATCATGCAGGAATTCTTCTTTTAAGTAGTATTTCATAGATTATGGTTTCTTTCAATCAAACTCATTTGCTACGACTTCTAGAGCGCGCTCAATAACCACGTGCATATCGTAGTATTTATAGTCTGCTAGCCGTCCACAGAAGATGACCTTGTTGTTTTTCTCAGCTTCTTCTTGGTACTTAGCAAACATGGCGTTGTTCTTTTCATCATTGATTGGGTAGTAGGGTTCATCCCCACGTTTCCAGTCAGCTGGGTACTCACGTGTGATAACTGTCTTGGGTTGTGTACCATACTCAAAGTGCTTATGCTCGATGATCCGAGTGTAAGGAATCTCACGCTCGGTATAGTTAACCACGGCATTCCCTTGATGGTTTTCCTCATCTAAGATTTCGTGTTCAAAACGAAGACTACGGTACTCCAACTCACCGTGTTTGTAGTCAAAGTACTGGTCAATCATTCCTGTAAAGACAACTTTATCAGCTGAGCTTTCTAGCTCTTCACGATTGGCAAAGAAGTCAACTCCAAGTTCTACTTCTACATCACCCAGCATGTTTTCAATGATGACATTGTAACCACCGATTGGAATCCCTTGGTAACGGTCATTAAAGTAGTTGTTATCAAAGGTTAAACGAACTGGAAGACGTTTGATGATAAAGGGTGGAAGGTCTGTCGCAGAGCGTCCCCATTGTTTTTCAGTATAGCCCTTAATCAACTTTTCGTAGATATCTGGACCAATCAACTTGATAGCTTGTTCTTCCAAGTTCTTAGGTTCAACATCCTTCATGTCAGCTGTTTGCTCGGCAATCTTGTCCTTGACTTCTTGAGGAGTCTTGGTTCCCCACATAGCATAAAAAGTATTCATGTTAAAGGGAAGATTGTAAAGACTGCCCTTGTAGTTAGCAATTGGTGAGTTGATATAGTTGTTGAATTCAGCGAACTGGTTGACATAGTCCCAAACCTTTTTGTTGGACGTATGGAAAATGTGGGCACCGTACTTATGGACGTTGATGCCTTCAACCTCCTCGCAGTAGATATTGCCACCGATGTGATCTCGCTTGTCAATCACTTTTACTTTTTTACCACGTTTAGTAGCTTCATGTGCGAAAATGGCTCCAGACAAACCAGCACCAACAATCAGATAATCGTACATAGTAGACTCCATTATTTTTCTATTTTAAAATATATCTAAACTCTCAGCCATATCATAGACTCATAGCTATAGATTAGATCTTCAAATCCCCCCAATTTCCTCACTATAAGAGAGGGAATTGGCCGGCTTTTTCTTGACAATTTCTGTCGCAAAGAGTGTGAACATAAAGATGTTATAAGTCGGTACAAACCAAAATGCTTCAATCATACAGTTAATCGCAATGAGGGACAAAATTGCAACAAATAAATAACGTCCCTTCTTGAATTCATATTTTGAAACAATGACATAAATGCCGACTAATAAAGCAACCGGTACGATACCATAGGTAAATAACATCTGGACATAAGACGAATCGACATAATTATAATTGAGGACAGACTCTGTGCTTCCTCCAGATCCAATAAACTGAACCTCTCTTGTTCCGAACCAATTCAAAGGGTATAAATTAAAAGCATTTTTACCTAAGGCTAACCGACCTGTAATGAATTGATTAATTTGAACATAAAGTGGAGATGACCAGGAGAAATGATAGGTCAAGTAGATCATTCCGCTTGAAAAAAGGATGATCGAATAAGGCAACAAGTGATACAACTTCAACTTTTTCTCTTTTGTAAAATAAAAGAAGAGAAAGAGCAAGACAGCGACCAAAAGCGAGATCGCATTCATACGAGCGTCACAGAACTTGATAATAAAGAGAGCTAGAAGAACGCCACTCAGAGATCGTAAGCCAATATACCGATCTTTTAGCAAATAGGAGATTGCGACATAAAGGTAGAAACAATGGGCTGCGAAATCTGTTGGATAGATAAACCCAAATGAATTACGGATAACAGCACCCCGACTATATTGTAAGTTTGGAACAACCTTTAACAGTGACAATAGAAATACTGCAAGGACAATCGTACCTGCAACACCTACATAAGTTTTTAAAATGACTTTCCTATCCGCATTGACCAGCAAAATCATTAAGAGAGAATAAACTAAGAAATTTAACTTATCCGTCTTGAAATAAACCATAACAGCTACCATCAATAACATGGCAGACAAGATTAGATAATGATAGGGAATCGAGATTTTATTAAAAAAACGAAGCAATAAGAGAGCTACAACCACTAAGAGGGAGCTCGCACCAACATGCAAAAAGCCCTTATTTAACATCGTAGTGGATATTGTATTAAAGAAGATCACAATCGAGACGACAAAACCAACCAGTAGATCGTCAAATTTCATTTTTATCATTAAATTACCTGATAAAGAATTTTTAAAGAAAAGCTCATTCTGTCTAGATTGGAATGCCTGCTTAGGGAACACCCCTGCTATAGCATTCTTTTCTAAAGATTTTGTTTACTTAAAAATTCATATCCTTCCTTTCTACTCTCTACTGTTTATTTAAAAATTGTTGTTTTAATTCTTTCACATCTACCACTCTCAGAGATAGGATAGCGATCAGATAAATGATCCCACCAAGCACCGCATACACGAGTACATTCAGAGTAGGGGTGAAATGTAGGAATGGTTTTATAAGGAGCAAGAGGCCATACATTACAGCAGATGCAAAAATAATTTTTGCCATAGACCCGATAATTGGAACTTCCCTGAGGTAATGACGGGTATAGTACAATTGAATCAGCCATACCAAGGATTCTGTTAAGACGGATACAATGGCTGCACCGATAAAACCAAAATGAGGTAAGAAGAGCACATTCAACCCGACACTGACGATAGCAGGAATCGTAGTTGACAGCATAAATTCTTTGTTCTTATCATGCGGGATGAGAATTTGAATCCCCATGATATTGGTCCATCCGATGAAGAACATACGGAAGATCATGATAGCGATGGCATAGCGAGCATCTTGGAAATCCTTCCCTAAGAAGAATCGAACAAAGTCATCGTTGACAATCAGCATACCCGCAATGATTGGGAAAATGACCAAATTATAGATCAAAAAGGACATTTGGTGCATCTTATTGACAGCCTTGTGATCTCCGGAAGCCAAGAGACTCGCCACGCGCGGAAGCATGACACTTCCTAAAGACGTCACAAGGGTCAGCAAAATATTAACCAATTTCAAGGCCTGGTCATAAATCCCTACATCCTTTGTAGAGGCGAGAGCCCCCAACATAGTCCGATCCAAGGTAACATAGAGGGAAATAGCAATCTGCGGTAAAAAGAGCAGAATGACCGGTTTTAAGTGCACCCGTGCATAAGCCAAATCAAAATGGGCTTTCCCAATGAACTCCCGAGCGGGTAGCCACATGCTGAGCTGACCTAAGAGTTCAAAGATGGTGAGTAAGAATACATAGAGATACAGATCATTGGCAGATTTGACAAACAAGAAGATGGAGATGACTCCAACCAGTTTGACCGTGATATTTCGAACGGTAATCTTACGAAAGTCCTCTAACCCCTGAAAGAGCCAGGAGATGTCGAGTCCCTTTGAAACCAAACTGAGCCCTAAGATATAGGCCACAGGGTTTTGCATAGAAGGAAGCGCCAAGCACAGCAAGACATAGAGTAGGATGGACACAAAGGTCGCTCCTAACTGGAGGGTATAAATCCCCCAGAAATTCTTTTGGATGTCTTTGCGGTGTCCTGAGATCTCCTTGGTTCCATAGTTAGCCACTCCCAAGGTCGCCAAAAGGATAAAATAGGTGACGATGGAGTTGAAATAGCCATAGGTCCCCAAGTCATTCGAGCTAAAGACCCGCGTCACATAAGGGGTGGTAATAATCGGCAAGATAATCACCAGCAACTGGTAAGAGAGATTATAGGCGTAATTTTTAAGAACTTTCATGACTGTCTACAATCCCCACTTGAAGACCGTTTTAAACGGTGTGATCAAATCCGTCGCAAAAGCTCGATGAATATCTGGAATGGTTTGAACTTCTCCATCAACGTGGATAATGTTTTTCAAACGACTTTGGACCCGACGATTAGCCAGCATCTCTACAGCCCGCTCAAAATCCTCACGACCTGAGCGAGAAGACCCTACAAAAGTCAAGCCCTTTTCAAGAACATCTCTTGTATTAACTGCGACCCGGTTGTCACTAACCCCCATCAACATCACGGTTCCTTGAGGCTTGATATGATCAATAATATCATTGATGGCTGGTTCACTTCCTTGGCCACCAGTACACTCAAAGGCGTGGTCAAACCGTTGATCGTCTGTCAACTCGCTGGTTAAAATGGCTTGATGAATGAAATTAAACAATTGCAGTTTATCATTGTTGCGCCCAACTACAGTTATCTTCAAATCTGGGTAAAGATAGTGCAAAGAAGTCGCAACCACATATGAAAGACTACCATCTCCTAAAATCAAAACGGACTCTCTTCGTTGGTGGGCAATGAGGTCAAAGCGATGAATGGCATGCATGGCAACACTACTAAATTCCGCTAAAGCTGTGACTGGGCCCCGAACTTCCTCTGGGTAAGCCACTACACGATCCAGCGGTAAGGCAACGACTTCCTGCATAAAACCATTAAAGCCACTAGACAAGAAGTGCGTCCCCTCCAAATAATTTTCAAAGAAGACACCCTCTGTTTGATGAGGAGGTTGATTGGGAACCATGGCCACAATCTGTCCTGGTTGATAGGTTCCCGTAGGATCCGCTACCACGATACCAGACGACTCATGGATCAGGGCCATGGGTAATTTCTTTTTAAGCACCTTAGGATCCCGTTTTCCTTGATAGTAACGTTGGTCCGCATGACAAATAGCCATGTAATAAGGGCGTATTAACACCTTGTCTTCACGGCTCATGTCTTCTTCTTGGTATTTGATGGTAATATTTTTCGGCTGGGTCAGCTGAAAGATTTGGTTCAACATATTAATTGTCCTCAATCATACCGCGTGCAATTTTCAAATCTGTAATCGTCGTAATTTTAATATTGGAATATTCCCCTTTAGCAAGAGCAACTTTTTTACCATTGATGACAAAGATCTTGCAGGCATCTGTCAAGACTTCTTTTTGCTGATCACTCAAATCATGGTACAAGGCAAGAAAGTCTTTCATTTTGAAGGTTTGAGGGGTTTGACCCTGATAGAGGTATTGGCGTTCAGGGATATCCGTGATAAAAGTATTGTCCAAGCTTTGAACAATGGTATCGGTCGCTTCGACCACTGTATCTACAACATCATGGCTCTTGGCTAGTTCAATGTTTTCTTGGATAGTTTTTAGGCTAACAAAAGGGCGAACCGAATCATGGGTGACGATAATATCCTCTTCTGTCAAAGGCTGCAGCTCATCGATAGCCAGGATGATGTTTTCGATGGTAGAGTTGCGGTCACTTCCTCCCTCTACAACCAAGATCCGATCCTTATAAGAAGCCAAGTACTTGTCGACCAGATCTTCCGTATAGGTCACCCAGTCCGGATGAATCCCCAATACAATCTTTTGAATCTCATGGACCAATAAGAACTTCTCAACCGTGTGGATTAAAATAGGACGTCCACCCAAATCCAAAAATTGTTTGGGCATATCCGTAATCCCCATCCGTGAGCCTGTTCCACCTGCTAAAATCCCTGCATAAATCATCCTAAACCTCCTGATGTTGTCTCTTTTTCCTTCTCTAGAACATGGCTATTTAGCAATCTAGCCTAGTTTTGCTCTCACCTTTTGATACAAATGAGGAGAAAGGAGCAAAAGAAGGTATTTGAGTTTATTTTTTCTTGTAATATGTGAATTGATTAGAATATCTTTCCAATAGCGACGATACTCTTTGCGAATTTTGTTAACCTGATCATACATATGAGAACCCAGCATAGCATGGACCACATGCAAGCCATTAAAGACATAGCGGGTATTGAGCGCTTTTTTCATTTCCGGATCATCAGGATAGTCTCTCTCGACATAGGCTCTGTTCCATTCCATGGCCTTGTAGAAATCCAAGAGCCGATCGCTATAAGAAGAATTGACGATACTCCCTGGTCTTCGATAGTATTTATAAAGATTTAGATCGCTAACTGCAATTTCCTCACAACAAGCAATATGTTCATAAGCAACAGCCAAATCTTCATAAATCATTCCTTCTGGATAGGGATGTTGGAGTAAGATCTCTTTCTTGTAGAGTTTACCTCCTGAATGGGTCCCAACGTGGTGACCATAGAACATTTCTTTGAGGGCTGTATGACGATCTAATTTCCTTGAACTTTTTTCATTTAGATCTCCTGAAAAATCTTTGTCCTCATGATTTCTGACTTCAATAACCGGTGTCGATACAAGGTCAACTTTATACTGTTCTTTTAAGCTAACCAAATATTCGACTGTTCTAATGTCATAATAATCATCTGAATCAAGGAAGATAATCCAGTCAGTTGTCGCAGCTTTCACTCCTGTATTTCGAGCATTAGACAATCCTCCATTTTGAAGATGGAGCACTCGAATACGGTCATCTTCCTGAGCATACTGGTCGCAAATTTCTCCTGATCGATCAGTCGATCCATCATCGACTAGGATGATTTCGATATTTGAATAGGTCTGTTGTCTAAGACTACCGACACTATACTGTAAATACTCCTCGACATTATAGACCGGTATGACAATCGAAACCTTTTCCATTATGCTAATCCCTTCATGATAATTTCTACAATCTGTTGACAAGCCGTTCCATCCCCATAAGGATTACTTGCCCGGCTCATCTTCTCGTATTCATCTTGGTCTTCCAGAAGGAGCTTGAAGTTGCGATAGATGTTTTCTTCTTCTGTTCCGACCAATTTCAAAGTCCCTGCAGCCACACCTTCTGGACGCTCTGTCGTATCACGCATGACAAGGACGGGTTTTCCTAAAGAAGGTGCTTCTTCTTGGACACCACCTGAGTCTGTCAAGATCATATAGCTTTGGTTCATGAAATTATGAAAATCAATCACTTCCAAAGGCTCAATGATTTTCATTCGCTCATTCTCTCCAAAAATCTTGCTAGCCAATTCTCTGACCTTTGGATTTTTGTGAATAGGATAGACTACCTTGACATCTTCAAACTCTTCTAAAATCCGGTTGACCGCACGGAACATGTGCTCCATGGGTTCTCCAAGATTTTCTCGACGGTGGGCCGTCAACATGATGAGCTTGCTTCCTTTCGCCCATTCCAATATAGGGTGGTCGTAGTCTTCTTGGACTGTAGTTTTTAAGGCATCAATAACGGTATTTCCCGTAACGAAAATATTTGTCCGTCCTTCTTTTTGAAGATTCTCTTTTGAAACCTGGGTTGGAGCAAAATTGTAATCTGCCACTATGGAAGTAGCTTGACGGTTAAACTCTTCAGGATATGGGCTTTGAAGATTGTAAGTCCGAAGCCCTGCCTCCACATGCCCCACTTTGATGCCCATATAAAAGGCCGCCAAAGCTGTTGCAAAGGTGGTTGTGGTATCTCCATGGACGAGGACAATATCAGGTTTTTCTTGCTCCAAGACTGGTTGGATTTTTTCCAAGATAGAGGTCGTAATAGTAAACAAGGTTTGATTGGCCTTCATAATGCCAAGATTATAGTCTGGAACAACACGAAAAACGTCTAACACTTGGTCCAGCATTTCCTTGTGCTGCCCTGTTACACAGACTACGGTTTCAATGGTATCGTGTTGTTTGAGTTCATTGACCAAAGGACACATTTTAATGGCTTCTGGACGCGTCCCAAACACTAACATTACTTTTTTCATTTCGAACCCTTCCTCATCGATTGGTAAAAGTTACGATAGTTGTCTAAAAAGATCGGATAGCTAAACTTGTTATCATAATCTCTCTTTGCTTGAGCAGCTAAAGAGGCTCTTTTCTCAGGATCCCCTGCTAATTGTTTAATTGCTTGAGCTAAGGCTTGCGGATCCTCAGCTGGGACGAGGAGCCCATTCTCAGAATTCACTACTTCGTTCACACCTGGAATATCTGTTGCAATCATCGTTTTGCCGTTCATAAAAGCCTCGATTGCGACCAATCCAAATCCTTCAAAGACAGACGGAAGGACACAAAAGTCAAAGCTATTGATACACTCTACCACGTCGCTTCGGTAGCCCAAAAAATGAATTCTTTCTTCCAGACCGAGCTTTTTTGTTTGATTTATCAAATCATTTTTCAATTCTCCGTCACCGACAAGAAACAAGGATACACTTGGATTTGTCACAAGTGACATGGCTTGGATCAGGTAGGGTAAGCCTTTTTGTTCGGATAAGCGAGCGATACAGCCTATTTTGATACCGTCACATTTAGTAATTTCATTTACTGTATGCTCACTTTGTTTCATTTTCACTCCATTATAAATCACAACAGAGTTTTTTGACCTTACATCATTAAGGATATTTTCCTGGACAGCTTGACTGACAGCAACCGTTCGAGCCTTTCCTAGGGCGAATTTATAAAGTGGTAATTTATCCTTGAAAACATTATGGGCTGTGTAGACATGGATCAATTTTGGATGGCGCATCTGCAGCAAACGAATATAGAAAGCAGCCATCCGGTGATGGGTGTGAACAAGAGTGATCTCATTTTCTTTGATGATCTTGGAAAGACTAGCAAGAATCTTAAGCACAGTAGCTGGCTGTTTGCTATCGACATCTAGAATCCGATGGTGTTGAATCCCATTCTCTGCTAGTTTTTCTTCCCACAATCCACCAGTAGACGCAACATGAACCTGGTCAAATTCATCCTTGAGGTCTGTCGCCAACTGATAGACAATGCGTTCTGCCCCACCGATATCCATGGTCCGCGAAATGTGCAGAATATTATTTTTTTGCTTTCCGTTTTTCATGTACTACTCTCTTAATAAAAGTGGCATTTCCGACAAAATAGCGCTTAAAGAGCCGTTTTGGTTCATTGGCCACACGGAACAACCATTCCAGATTGGCCTTTTGCATCCACATAGGTGCCCGCTTGATATGACCTGAGAGGACATCAAAGCTTCCTCCCACACCCATAAAGACAGAATTGACTCCATTGTCCATAAACTTCTGGATCAAGTACTCTTTTTTAGGAGAGGTAATGCCGACAAAGACAAAATCTGGATTCTTCTCACGAATATCCTCTTGAATAGCCTCCTCCTCTTCAGCAGAGAAATAGCCATTGCGATGGCCCACTACTCGGAGATTTGGATAATCCTTTTTAAAGATGGCCAACATATCGGTCAAGACTTCCTCTTTTGCCCCGAAGAAGTAGACCGAGTAGCCTTTTTCATTGGCTAAATGGAGCAATTCCTGCATCAAATCAATGCCTGCCACGCGCTCTGGTACAGCATAACCCAAATAGCGCGCCGCGAGAACAACAGAAGCGCCGTCTGCATTAATGATTTCAGATTCATTGACAATCTTCTTGATGGCTTCGTCTGTCGCACACTGATTGAGCTTATCTGCGTTGACCCCCATCAAATGGAGTGGTTTTTTATCTCGTACAAATTCTTCTGTAGCAGCAACGGTTTCTGCCATTGTTAAAGGGTCAATTCTGACCCCCATCATTGTAAAACTTTTCAAGCTTATTCTCCCCAAGTGGATTCAAAGTGACCTTTTTGCTCTGATTCTTCAGGCAACTTCATATAATCGCCATAGATCTTTGTCAGATAAGCATCCGGATCAGCATGACCACTGATTTTAATAGTTTCAAAATCAAGGAGTTGTGGCTCCCCAAATACCTCTTTGTAGGCCAATTCTCTCTCGCGATAGGATCCTAAGACATTTCCCACGAGATCACTTGTCTCAAAGTCATATTTTTTGATCGTATTTTGTAACTTCTGATTGATTTTTTCAGTATTTAGTAACTTGTCTAGGTGAAGGATCTTAGAGACCTTCACAATTGTATTTTCAAAGAAACCTCGGTCGCGATTGTGCAATCGATTGATGACAGATATTTTTGAAAGGGCACGGTAATACTTAATTTTATTGGTGTGTAAGAAATAGTGGAAACCATCTGATGGGTAACCATCTAAAGGAAACACATCGATAAAAGGACTACACACAACCCCACCAAATTCAATTTGAAGGGAAGTATCCATGATGGAGGTATTGCCTAAATTATCATCATGAATTCTTAGGATAACATGATCCGGCAATTCCTTTTCGCAAATTTCCAGGAATTTTTCATAATCTTTTCTAGGCATTCCCAAATCCATATCGTCATCCCAGGGAATAAAGCCCTTGTGACGAATGGCGCCCAACAAAGTACCCCCTAAAGCATAATATCGAAGATTGTGTTTTCTGCAAATTTCAATATACTTTTCTAGTAAGGATAATTCTCCTAATTGAATCTGTCTAACTTTACTCACGGGCTACTTCGCTCCTTCTTTTCTAAGTACAACCTTCACGGTCTTGAGCAAGATCTGAATGTCTCTCCAGATCGTCCAATCATCCATGTACGCAACGTCCAGTTTGACCACTTCGTCAAAATCCTTGATTTCACTGCGTCCGCTCACTTGCCAAAGTCCCGTAATACCTGGTTTGAAGCTGAGTCGGCGTTTTTGGGCTGGCGTATATTCTTGGTATTCGTCAACCGTTGGGGGACGAGTCCCGACCAGACTCATATCACCGATCAGAACATTGTAAAATTGTGGCAATTCATCGAGACTGGTCTTACGGATAAAGCGTCCGATTGGCGTTACCCGCGGATCATTTTCCATCTTGAACATGCCACCTGTCATGGTATTTTGTGCCATGAGATCTTTCTTAATTTCTTCGGCATCCACACGCATGGAGCGGAATTTATAGAAGTTGAAATACCGTCCGTTCTTTCCGACCCGTTTTTGTACAAAGAAGGCAGGTCCACCATCTTTGCGGATTAGAGGAACCAAAACGATACTTACTAGTCCACAAATCAAGAGTCCAAAGAGGGCTCCTGCAATGTCCAAAAGACGTTTGGCAAATACGTGACTCGGCTTGTAGAAATTGGTTGAGAAAGTAACGACACTTAGTCCTCCGACTTCTCGAACCCGTTTATTACCTAAGGACGCGAAGTTAAAGGCATTGAGATTGACAGTTACATCGATCCCCATACTCTCAAACTCCGAGACCAAGTCACTAATATTGTAGTCCTCACTTGGCAGATTGATAAACACTTCATCCACCACTTCCTTGGTCACAAAATTCATCATTTGATCTGGCTGCACCACCCGTACACCTGAATGAGCAAAATCAGTATCGTCCATGACAGTGACACCGATTAGTTCTCCATGATAAAGGCTGGGCGAATGCAGAATATCAAACACTTTTTCCATCCGACTGGTCGCTGTGATCAAGAAAATCTTTCGCGAGCTTTTCCGCCGTGGTGAAACAGACTTCCGGTATCTCTTGAGCAAGAGGTCCATGATATAGACGGAAAACGTATTGAAAAGAAAGAAGTAGATCATCCCTCGACGAGAGATGGAAAAGACCCCATCGAGCATAAAAGAGGTAAAGGTGATCCCAACAGCGAAAAATACATTGTATTTCAAGACCTGAAAGAGCTCATCTAGATAGCCTCTGCTATAAAAACGATAAGCAATATTGCTAATGTAAAAGGCTACAAAATGCAAGAGATAGAGAATGGCAATTGTCTGCGACGTGTATTCTGCATCCTTAAAAAGACTCACAATGTAAGCTGAAAATAGGACAGCTAAACTTTGAAAGAGAACAATATTTAGTTTTTCCAGTTCAATTCTTTCTTCTCCCATTTTCCCTCAATCCTATTCTTTACTTTTTCCCGTACTCTCCGTAAGATCCATATCCACCATATGAACCATACTCAGCAGCTTTAATGTTAAATTTATTGAGCACTACTCCCAAGAAAGGTGTGCCTGTTTGTTCTAATTGGTCCTTGGCCTTTTGGACAGCCTTGCGTCCATTGGCACCAGATTCTGTGATCAAGACAGTTCCATCACAGCGTTGGGCGATAATCGCCGCATCGATCACGACCCCAATTGGAGGCGTATCGACAATGATGTAGTCAAAATGTTCACGCAAGGCATCCATCATCACAGTGAAGTTCTTGCTTTGCAAGAGACCTGTTGGGTTTGGTGCGACCTGTCCAGACTCGATGATATCCAAGTTTGGAAAATCAGTCGCATACAAGATTTGATCCAGTTGGCTACGGCCAGATAAGAAGTCGGTCAAGCCTTGGATCTTATCCCGACTACGGAAAATCCCTGTCATGACAGAGTTCCGGATATCACAGTCGACCAAGAGGGTCTTGTAACCCGCACGCGCAAAGGCAACAGCCAAGTTGGTTGAAGTGGTTGATTTCCCTTCATTTTCTTGAACAGATGAGATAGCGATGACTTTTAAGTCCACCCCACTCAATTGGATATTCGTCGCAAGGGCATTGAAGTACTCTTCTGCCTTCCGAATTTCTTGTAATTTGTTTTTTGAAATTTCTAACGTATTCATGCGATCCCCAGTCTACAGTTTCTTAATATCTGGCACAATACCAAGCAAGGTTAAGCCCATCAACTCTTCGATATCTTCTGGTCTCTTGACACGATCGTCCAAGACTTCTAATACAACCAAGAGAACCACCATCAGACCAGCTCCAGCAATAAAGCCAAGAAGGACATTGCGTCGGATATTTGGTGAAGAAGGTGATTGAGGCACTTCTGCTTCATCCAAAGTCGTAACATCTGACACCTTGGTCACAGAGATGATCTTTTCAGCGGCTACATTCCGAAGGCCATTGGCAATGCGAGCCGCTTCTTTTGGATCTCCATCCTTAGCCGTGATCGAAAGGATACGAGTATCTGTCGGAACGGATACACTGATCTTTTTCGACAACTCAGCCGGTGTCATATCGAGTTTCAATTCTTCGATGGCTTGCGTCAAAACATTTTGAGAAAGAATGATCTCACGGTAGTCCTTAACCAAGTAAGAACCCGCCTGCAAATCAGAGTTTGTCAAGGCATTGTTGTCTTGATTTTGGCGACTGACCACGTAGATTCGGCTAGTACTTTGGTATTCTTTCTTGGCTAAAAAGGCACTGTAGCCAAATGCTGCGATGGCAAAGACAAGAGCGACCAAAACGATCGAAAACTTGCGTTTCCATAGGGTCTTCAGCATAGCGAAAACATCAATTTCCACTGCTTGATTTTCTTGATTGTTCATTTCCTAATTACTCCTTCATGTGGATCTCTCCACCTGTTTCCTAGTTAGATTAATTCATCCGCTAACAAGAGTTCTTGATTGCTGACAAAGAGAGCTTGTGCTCGTTGTTCTCCGTATTCTTCCTTGATCAAGCGATAGGCTTCTGCCATATAAGGCGGCCGTTTATCCACATTGTGCATATCACTGGCCACAAAGTGCACCAAGTCTTTTTCTAAGAAGTACCGAGCTCGTTTTTTCAGTTGTTTTTGCTCATCCCCAAAGAGGCGTGGCTTGAGAACGCTGGAACTATTGATCTGCATGTAGCAGCCCATGTCAATCATCTCTTGCACGCGCTCCTCATTTTTCTCCAAGCACTTGTAGCGCTCGATATGGGCCACCACCGGTGTCACACCTAGATGGAGCAAACGGTCCAAGGCCGTATGAATCTCCTTGTAAGGCGTTCCCATGCTGAATTCAATCAGAGCAAAGCGCGTATCTGCCAAACGTGGAATGATCTTTTCTTCCAGTTTTTTCAAGACATCATTAGTAAAGTAGATCTCTGCCCCGTAATGAATCGTTAAATCTGGCGCGACCTCTGCCGCAATTTTTTTCACTTCTTGAAAATTTTCGGAAATCTTTTCTTCGGGAGTTTCAAACATTCCCTTGCGACGATGAGAAGTGGAGATAATGGTCCGTACCCCTTGGCGATAGCTTTCTTCCAATAAGGCACGCGTATCTTCTCTTGTCTTTGGTCCATCATCCACATCAAAGACGATGTGCGAGTGGATATCAATCATTTTTCTTTTCCTTCCATTACTTTTTGAATGGTTTCCTTAGCCTTGGTCAAGCTGGCTTGATCCAACTCCATGACATAGAGGTTGTAACCAGGCATAGCATAAGACGGCAAGTCATTTCGTCCTTGACCGGTGATCGCTTGAGAAGTCACCTCATAAGAACCACCCGTTTCTAACTGGGTATTGATCAAGTTCATCATAGTCGGCAACTGCATATTGGTTTGGACAGAATCTTGGAGGTTTCCGATAATCTCATTGTAGTTGCTTAAGACCTTGGTAGAGGTCAACTTTTTGATAATGGCCGCAATGACTTTTTCTTGGTTTTTCCCACGGTCATTGTCGCCACCTTGAAGAGAGTAGCGTTCTCGGACAAAACCGAGGGCTTGCTCTGAATTCAAATGAACCTTCCCAACTGGGAAATGGAACTTGCCATGAAGGCTCGTGAATTCTTGGTCATTTTCCACATCGATCCCCCCTAGAAGGTCAATCAACTTGAGGAAGGAGGTGAAATTGAGACGAACGTAGTAGTTGAGCTTGATATCATAGAGATTCTCAAGAGTATGGATCGAAGCATCCACTCCGTAGATCCCCGCATGGGTCAACTTATCGTTCTGGTTGTTGCCACCATCTGCAATCGGTACATAGGCATCCCGTGGAGTCGTTGTCAATAGGACTTGCTTGGTCTTCCGATTGACAGTCATGATGATATTGACATCTGAACGAGAAACCGAGGTTACCGGCCCATAGGTATCGATCCCGCTGACATAGATGTTAAAGACATCCGCATTGGCAGATACCTTGCTCGTCGCTGCCACTTCTTTTCGGATCTTGTAGGAATAGATTTTCTTCAACTTCTTCGCATAGTCCGCATCTTCTGCGGCAATGGTATCCTCAAAGGTACTGTTGAGGACCATAGCAGAAGCATTCCCTTCTTGCAGGCTCTTATAGGCATCAAGATAAGTCGGTGCATCCACTACAGAAATTTCCTGACCCTTGGTCTTTTTGATGTTGTCCAAGAGGGCAGTAAGATTAGCTTCGTTATTGTTGCCCTTTGGGGCCACCACTTCCTTGATTTCTTTGATATCTTTGATGTCACTGTCTTTCTTGACATAGACAGCCATCTCAAACTCTGTATAGTTAGAGTGGCCATTGACATTACTGGTCAGATTCAGCAGCTGTTGACTAGCAAATAACACTCCTGAACTAGCCAATAAGCCGACAAGAAGCAGGACCAAAGTTGTCTTTTTGGCCTGATTTTTGATCACAAACCAAGCTGACAAGAGCAAGAGAAGAGCTAGTAGTGCCATCACGAGAACATTGACATAGCGAAAAGCCAAGATGTTATTGGCCAACATGGTATAGGTCGCCCAACTTGCAGTCATAAGCAAAAAAATAAGCAATACGGAATTAATGATTCGCAATTGCCCCCACTTATGCTCTGAACGACGACTCCGTCTCCTTTGTGACATAAATACCTCCAATTAGTCCTAATCATATTTATTGTAACATATTTTTAGCAAAGAATGCATTAATTATCACTATTTTGTCTATTACGTACATCCGAGAAGTAAGCGCTTTCTGAAAAAGGCAAAATCCCTTGTATACTTATGCAGAACATCAAAAAAACCGGGTGAAAAACCCGGTTTTTTTGAGGATCCTACAAAAGATCGTCCCGCTTGAGCTGCTCAAAACTTTCCTTGCCGTCATTGAGCTTGTCCCAGATGACGACTTTTCCTTCTTTGAGGGATTTTTGAACATCAATGATCCGCTGGTTAGAAGAGCCACGGAACTGCAACATGAGGTTGCGTTTGCTCTTATCATAGCGGCCATCCACCAGAATATCAATCAGTGAGAGAAGCTCTAGCTTGTCTGGTGTCTCTAGCATCATTTCTTCCCAGGTGTAGCCAGTCCAAGACCAAATATCTTTGTCGGGCAACTCTTTTCTCACGCGCTTGACCAAGGGCAGAAGGATGCCAGTGTTAAGAAAAGGTTCCCCCCCAAGCAGGGTCAAGCCCTGGACATAAGGTTGAGCCAGATCTGCCATGATCTGCTCTTCTAACTCTTTGGTGTAGGGAATACCTGCATTGAAAGACCAGGTCGCTACATTGTAACAGCCCTCACAGTGAAACATGCAGCCAGCCACATAAAGGGAGTTGCGGACTCCTTCGCCATCGACAAAGTTAAAAGCCTTGTAGT
The DNA here is from genome assembly GCF_001813105.1 of Streptococcus sp. HMSC072C09. Lineage (NCBI taxonomy): Bacteria > Bacillati > Bacillota > Bacilli > Lactobacillales > Streptococcaceae > Streptococcus > Streptococcus sp. HMSC072C09. Next base: position 62,534 of record NZ_KV811503.1, read on the forward strand.
CGATGATGCGCCCTTGACTCAGCTCCTCACTCTTCCATTCGCCTGGTTTTGGTGTATTCCATGTCATCCTTCTACTCCACTTCTATCCAATAACGCTCCGTTCCATTTCGAACATCTTCAAATTGGCCGCCATTAGCTAGAATCACCGCTCGACTGGCCGGATTGTCCGTGCTACAAGTCACCAGAGCACGATGGATGTTCTTTTCTTTAGCTACTTGCAGACCTTGATGAAGAGCTTCTTTTGCATAGTCTTTGCCCCTTTCAGAAGGGCGGATGGAATACCCGATATGACCAGCATAATTCAGCAATCCCTCATTTAGTCTCAGCCGTAGATTCAAAAAACCTAAAGCATGGCCTGATTCATCAAACAATACGAACTGAATTGATGGAACGCGATTTTCAGGCAATCCTATTCCCATTTCTTTATTAAGGTTAGTTTCTAGCCACTCCTCATAATCAAAGTTCTCAGCATCCCAAAAGCCGCCATTGTGGGTAGATTGGGTCTCTTCAAACTCCTCTATCATATCTACAACAGCTTCCTTATCTGCCAATGTTGGTCTGCGTAGTATCATCTTTACCTCCAACTATGAGAAAAGCGAGAGCGGACTCTCACTTTACAACATAAACAATCATTTTTAATAAAATGAGTTAATAAATACTGAATCAATAAGATGACGCTTATTTATTAAACTTTTTCAAGAATCTACTGAGACTTTCCGCCGTGGGAAAAATGCCTGAAACCAACAAGTTTCAGGCATCCGGAATTATTGAGACCCTAGGCTCAATAATTAGTCATGGAACTTCGTAGAAGTTCGCTGACGTCCGTACCCCACCCAAGGAAGTCTCAAAAGAGAATTCCATCTTCAATATGAAGCGAGAATTCTCACCTTTATTTTTTCTTATTCTTATTTAAAAATTGTTCTCTCAGGCTGGCTACTCGGTCTTTTTTATTGATTCCACCCTTTGAATGCTTTTCGTGGAATCGTTGCACCTGGGCCTTGCCTTTATCATCTAATTGGTATTTTCCCATAATGTCCTTCTCTAATCTGTCACTTGGTGACCAGCTGATTTGATCGTGGATCCATTCATGTGTTTGACACGCGCCGCGATTTCCTTATGACGGCCATTGACCATGGGACGAGCTTGTGGGTTTCCGAGATAACCACAGGTCCGTTTGACCACATCAACCGTTTTCGGATCGCTATTGCCACAGTTTGGACAAGCAAATCCGCGCTCAGTCGGCGTGAAATCTCCTTCAAAATCACACTTGTAACAACGGTCAATCGGTGTATTGGTTCCGAGATAACCGACTCGGTCATAGGCATAATCCCAAACCGCCTCAAGGGCTTTTGGATTTTGTTGGAGCACAGGGTATTCACAATAGTGGATAAAGCCACCAGAAGCCCCTGCTTCAGGATAAATTTTTTCAAAATCCAACTTCTCAAATGGGGTTGGGTTCTTACGAACATCGTAGTGGAAACTATTGGTGTAGTATTCCTTGTCTGTGATATCCGGAACCTTCCCAAATTTCTCCGTATCCAGGCGACAGAAGCGGTCTGTCAAGCTTTCTGACGGTGTCGAATAAATAGAGAAGTGGTAATCATACTGGTCAGACCATTCTTCCACGCGCGCTTTCATATCCTTGATGATATCGATCGTGAATTGTTTGGCTTCTGGATTGTGTTCCCAATTTGGACCATAAAAGACGGTTGCAACTTCATAGAGTCCGATATAGCCAAGAGAAACGGTTGCTCTGCGATGACGGAAGAGCTGATCTACCTGGTCATATTTGCCCAAGCGTTTCCCGAAAGCGCCATATTGGTAGAGAATCGGTGCATTGGCTGGTGTCGCTTCTTTGGTGCGTTCCACCCGGTAAACCAAGGCATCTTCAGCGATGTTCATCCGTTCATTAAAGATTTGCCAGAACTTCTCCTTGTCTCCGCCCGATTCCAAGGCAATCCGAGGTAAATTGACGGTCACGACCCCAAGATTCATCCGGCCAGAATTAACTTCCACACCATTCTCGTCCTTCCAACCTTGAAGGAAAGAGCGACATCCCATCGGCACCTTGAAGGAGCCTGTCAACTCGACAATCTTGTCATAAGACAAAACGTCTGGGTACATGCGCTTCGTCGCACATTCCAAGGCCAATTGCTTGATATCATAGTTGGGCGTTCCAGGTTCTAGGTTGAGCCCCCGCTTGAGGGTAAAGATCAGTTTTGGAAAGATGGCTGTCCGATGTTCTGAACCCAGTCCCTTGATTCTAATTTCCAAAATCGCCTTTTGGATTTCCCGTTCGAAGCGATTGGTTCCAAGACCAAAGCCAAGCGAAGTAAAGGGAGTTTGCCCGTTCGAAGTAAAGAGGGTATTGATCTCATATTCCAGCGATTGCATGGCATCATAGATATCTTTTTGAGTCTTGCTCCAAGCATAGTCCTCTTGCTTTTCAGGAAGCACCCACTCTTTGGCATCTGCCAAGTGTTTTTGGTAGTTCTTTTCTGCATAAGGGGCCAGGACCTCATCGATCCGGTCAGCCGAGCAACCCCCGTACTGACTAGAAGCTACATTGGCAATAATCTGCGAGATTTGAGCCGTTGCAGTTTGGATGGACTTAGGACTTTCGACTTCTGCATTCCCGATTTTGAAGCCATTTCTGAGCATGCCTTCAAAATCGATCAAACAGCAGTTGGTCATCGGTGTATAAGGGCTATAGTCCAAATCATGGTAGTGGATGTCCCCTTTTTGGTGAGCATTGGCTACGTGTTTGGGCAACATTTTAAGACCAATAGACTTACCAACGATCCCTGCCGTCAAGTCCCGTTGCGTATTAAAGACATCACTGTCCTTATTGGCGTTTTCATTGACGACGGCTTGGTCCTTATTGAGGAGTTTGCCAATTGTAAAGTTGATATCCGTCGCTTTTGAGCGCTCAAAATCCCGCTGGGTGCGATAAGTAATGTAGCTCTCTGCAATCGCATATTCATTAGCTTGAAGCAATTCATGTTCGACAACATTTTGGATCTCATAAATCTTCACGCCATTTGGAAAACGTTCCAAAATCTCTGCGATTACACGATCGACAATGGCTTCTAGTTTGGCTTCCATCACTGGAGTGAGAGAAGTCACTTCTTCTGTCGCCTTCAACAAGGCTTTATAAATTTTTTCAACATCGAATTGAACACGACGGCCATCTCGTTTTTCAACAAAAATATCCGGGGCCATTCTCAGTTTTTCTTCTCTCAAGGTGATCATACCAAACATGCCTCTCTTCATTTATTTACATACAAGTTGTATTATACCACTCCAAAAATAAAAATCAATATCTTGTGGTGAAAATTCTAAAAAACTTTCTAAAACACAAGATATTGATTTTCTTAAGAGCGTTGATAGAGTTTGAAATGACGGTATTTCTTCTCAACTAGACGATAATTTTCTTTGAGCAAGTCCTTCATATTGGAGGTCAACTCTACCTGATTGTTGACCACAATATACTTGGGTTCAGACCGATCGATTTGTTGGATCACATTGGTCCGATTTTCATTAATTCCCAGATAAGACGTCGGAGTTAGTAGAGCAGAAGCTGCCAAACGATCACTTTCTTGATAGAGAGTAGCTGTCGTATCCCAAGCATAAATGGTATCTTTCGACTTGGTGTGATGTTTAATGTAGCTGGCAATAGCGCTCCGTTCACTGGATTGACCAGACTGAAGCACGACATCTTGAACCACTGGATTCGCCAAGAGATAAACAAGGGCTACTAGCGGTAAGAAAGCTTGACTCACAAAATAAGTAGCCCAAACTTCCTTGTTTTTCTTCTTCCGACCACGACGTTCGATCCCGTCGTTTTCTTCCCCATCTCGTGAGAACCAGATCGCAAACAAAGGAAGAACAAATGGCAACATTGGCAACAATTGGTAAGCGCCTTGTTCCGGAAGACCAATCGACACAATGAGGACTACCAGGCTACCTGCCCATCCCATAAAGCGGAAGATCCGGCGAGCACTGCTATTTTGCTTGGTAAAGGACATCAAAAAGGCAGAAACTAGACCGAAGGCCAGCGCCAACAGTCCATAATAAATGGCATTACTGAAGGCCTGTCCATTACTAAAATTCAAGGCATTAAAGACATAGGTTACTTGGTTAATGGCATAGCCAAAAGTCTGATTCAAAACGGTGATATAGCCAATTGGATAAAAGACGAGTGAAAAACCAAGGAGAGCTGCTAGCAGTTGATAAAAGCCACGCGCCCATCTCTTCTGCTTGATGTTAAAGGCTGTTAATCCAAGGAAGGCCAACAAATAAAACAGGGCACTGGTCATCGGATCAATCAAGAAAGCCACAGCAGCAATCGCACCATAAAGTATAAAGCCTTCGTCCTTACGATGCCCAATCAAATAAGCCAAAATGAAATTCATGCTGGCAAATAGGATTGGAAGGCTAAAGAGAGTCACATAAGTTCCTCCAAAACCAAGGCCTAGCACCAAGAAATAAAAGAGCAACTGGACATTCTTCGCTGTATCTTTATCAGACACCAGCAAGCGCACAACCCGATAGAGGTAAGTACCCGCAAAGAAGAGGGCAATCGCTTGGAGAATCATCAAGATCCAATGTCCACCAGCTAAACTTCCCAACCAGTTGATTGCATAATAGAGCAGACCATTGGTTCCGTAAAAATCACCAAACGGTACTTGACCCTTTGTCATTGCCCAGCCAGCATACAAGTTTTGAGATTGTTGATTGGTTGCAAAACGGGTTAAAAATGGCACCCCGACATGCAGCAAACTAATCAAGAGACTCAACACAAAAGGAATCGCTAGGGGCACTGGACGCTTAGCTTGACGACGGATCGGCTCAACTGCCACATCCGCTTCTAGCTCTTCCGTATCCTCTTCTACCTTAGATACTTCCGCTTTTGTCGCTTCAACTCCCGCCTTACGTGAACGACGACTCATCCGACTGAGCGGTTGCTCCGCTTCCTGTTCCGATTCTTGTGTAGGTTCTGCTACTGCTTCTGGCTTGGCATCACTCATTTCCTCTGATGCCTCCATTGCAACCGGCTCCTCCAAGACTTCTGCCTGCTGGCTATGAGTCGGCTCTTCTTCACGAAAAACTGATTTATCTAGTACTTCGCGAATTTCACGTGTATCCTGAAAACTATCTCCCACGTGAATCCCTAATTTTTTCGAAGTCATTTCTTGCTCTTTTTCGCTCATTCTTTTTCCTTTTTCTAGATCTTTGCTCTTTCCTTTTAGAAAAAAGCCCATTATCTTCTCTAGTATACCAAATTCTGCCGACCCTGTCAGCCTCTTGCCACATAGTCCTATGGAAAAAGAGTCAGATCTCTCAGCTTCTGACTCTTTCTTCTGTATTCTCACACCTATTACAACATCGGTGCGAACAATTGCATAATTTCCTTGATTAAGCGCTGGTGCCAGGTAAAGTGGAAGGTATCTTCAGTGATCTCTTGAGATACTTCAAAGATGTGGTCAAAATCCGCCCGGATCTCTTTCAGAGCAGGCGTCCGATACATCCAGACCGCATTTTCATAGTGATGGACCAGACTACGGTAGTCAAAGTTAATCGACCCTACAACCGCCATTTCGTCATCTGCCAGAACTTGCTTACTGTGGACAAAACCAGGCGTGTACTCATAGATTTTCACACCAGCATCCATCAGATCCAAGTAAGCCCCACGCGTAACAATTTGGATCAATTTTTTATCCGGAATATGCGGGGTCACGATGCGAACATCCACCCCACGAAGGGCCGCATTGCGGATATCTTCTGTCAAATCATAATCGATGATCAAGTAAGGAGTCGTGATATAGACGTAATCCGTCGCTTGGTTGATCATATTTTGATAAACCGTCTTTCCGACCTGCGACTTGTAAATTGGCTTTGGTCCACTCCCATAGGGAATATAGAGCCCTTCTCCTTCGACTGCCTTGTTTTCAATATGATAGCGGTCAAAATCCTCGATTTCCCCACGGTTGATGTACCAGTTCATGAGGAAGAGTCGCGTTAAGGCCTTAACAGCTCGTCCATCTAAACGGATGGCACTGTCCTTCCAGTGACCAAACCGCTCAATGTGGTTGATGTACTCGTCTGCCAAATTGACACCACCCGTATAGCCGATCTGCCCATCAATGACCAGAATCTTGCGGTGGTCTCGGTTGTTATATGCCACTGTTAGACGGGGGATCACCTTGTTAAACTTATGGGCATCAATCCCCATCTTTCGCAATCGTTTGGTATAGTTCCCAGCCAAGGTTGCCATACAGCCGATATCGTCATAAAGGAGTTTGACTTCAACCCCATCTTTCACTTTCTGCTCTAAAATCTCTAGGATACTGTTCCACATCAAGCCCTCATCAATGATGTAAAACTCGATGAAGATAAATTTTTTCGCTGCTTTTAGATCCTCTAGTAGTTGCTCATACATCTCCTCCCCTAGAGGGTAAAAGGTCGATGCTGTCCCATTGTAGAGATCCGCATTGTGGTCCATGGATAAAATCGACTTGACCAAGCCATAAACCGCTTTGCTTTCTTGCTTGAGCTCCTTACGCAACTGATGACTATTGTCCTCTCGAAACTTCATGGACTCCATATTTTTCAGCTGGATCATTTCCTTTTTGGACAAACGCCGCTCGCCAAACATGAGGTATAAAAGCGATCCAAAGACAGGAATGACGGCAATTAAGAGCCAGGTCACCTTATTTTCAGGCGGGGTATTTCGATTAACAATAGCTAAGATTGTCGACACATATAAGAGCCCAATGACTGCAACAGATAGCCAATGAGGGAACCATCTATTGAGCCAAAAGAAGGCCGCAAAGGAGGCCCATAGTTCAAAGCCCATAAACAAAATACTAAATCCATATTTGGACATTAATAGACGTAATTTTCTAAAGGTCACAGCATCCTCCTTGTTTCTTTCTACTAGTATACCAATTCTTTTTACCCGTTGCAACGACCAACCAAACCCCTTCTAGACAAACAAAAAGAGAGTGGGACAGAAGTCCTAGCCTCTCAATTATTTTTGGATTGTCG